>CAZNGA010000012.1:0-58752 GCA_964572485.1 uncultured Chitinophagales bacterium | reverse complement strand
TGTTGATACGCATGTATTTAGAGTCTCCGATAGGATCGGACTTACCACAAATGCTAAGAATCCACTGCAAACTGAGTTGCAATTAATAAAATTCATTCCGGAAAATATGATCTCTAAAGCGCACCATTGGCTGCTTCTTCATGGGAGATATATTTGCACTGCAAGAAAGCCAAAATGCCATGAATGTGCGCTCACGGGCTTTTGTAAATATTATAACCAAAATGCTATTACGGCAGAAAATAAAATATTATATTAGCAGATACTATATTTTTCGTTCATTTCTTAACTTCCAAATTACCAAATTACTATGAGTGACAATTCTGAAAAACTGAAAGCCCTGAAATTAACCATTGATAAATTAGATAAAACCTACGGTAAAGGTACTGTAATGAAACTTGGTGAATCACCTGTTGTAAAAACAGCCTCCTTTTCGTCAGGATCTATCGGTTTGGATCTTGCCCTGGGCATTGGCGGCTTACCAAAAGGCCGGGTTGTCGAAATATATGGCCCTGAATCTTCCGGAAAAACCACCCTCGCACTCCATGCTATGGCTGAAATACAGAAAAACGGAGGCATTGCTGCATTTATTGATGCTGAACATGCTTTCGATAAATCATATGCTGAGCGCCTAGGTGTGGATGTGGAAAGTCTCTTAATGTCTCAACCGGATAATGGAGAGCAAGCCCTTGAGATAACCGAACACCTGATCCGTTCAGGAGCTGTAGATATAGTCGTTATAGACTCGGTAGCTGCTTTAGTACCAAAAGGTGAGTTGGAAGGCGAAATGGGAGACTCTAAGATGGGATTACAAGCACGGCTAATGTCTCAAGCCTTAAGAAAATTAACAGGTACCATTAACAAAACAGGTTGCTGCTGCATATTCATTAATCAATTGAGAGAGAAGATCGGTGTTATGTTCGGAAATCCTGAAACGACTACCGGAGGTAATGCACTAAAATTCTATTCTTCTGTCAGGTTGGATATTCGCAGAATGGCTCAAATAAAATATCAGGATGAGATCATCGGTAACCATGTAAAAGTTAAGGTAGTAAAGAATAAAGTGGCCCCTCCTTTCAGGATCGCTGAATTTGATATTATGTATGGTTTAGGCATCTCAAAAGAAGGAGAACTTGTTGACCTTGGCGTTGATACAGGAATCCTTGAAAAAAGCGGCTCATGGTATACCTATCAAAAAACAAAACTGGGGCAAGGCCGTGATGCCATCAAACAGTTGTTTAAAGATAACCCGGAAATGGCATCGGAGATAGAAGGAAAAATAAGAGAAGCCCTTAGCAAAGAGAAAACAAAGGAGCAGCCAATACCTGAACTTACAGAAGTGGTTACTACCTGAGCATAATTACTTCTCTGCTAATCAATGATTATTAATTTGCCGGTTTTGATCGACAAGTTTGTTTTAATGTCATAGAAATAAATCCCTCTGGGATAATCTGTCAAATCTACTTTTAAGGTATGTTCTCCTTTATTCAATTTATCGTTGAATAAAACTCCTTCCTTCTTTCCGAGCATATTAAACATCTCAATAGTTATGCGCTTACTATCAACCATTTCAAATCTGAAGTAGACAAATGTTGAAGCAGGTACAGGATAAGCAAATACTTCTATAAGCTGGTCATGACTCAAATCAGAACTTATACCTGATTGCATGCCAAAAGTGATCTCTGTTGAGTCCACCGTAATAACAATACTGGTTACTACATTATTTATAGTAGTGACATTATATGTATTCGTATCCACAGGCACTCCTGCAACATCAACATATATAGAATATGATCCTGTTGGTATATCACTAAAGGAAAAATTGCCTGTGGAATCGGATAATGTGCATATTGTTACCGATGATGTTGCCCGGTCGATCAAAGATATGTCTGCTCCCCGGTATGGATCACCGGGATTCATCTTTCCTATATTGCCTTTAACTATTTTCCCGCTAATACTTCCCACACCTGTTGGGCTGACAAATCCGAGAGCAATAATATCCAATGTAGTGTCCTTCGAGATGGATATGACGTTCGCATCTTCCCATGAGTATTCATTATATTGATATGATGTTACTCCATTCGGATAGGATACATTCTCAGGATTAGCTTGCACAAGGTAATCTCCTGGTTGAATGTTATATATTTCATACCCCCCACCCCCATTGATCACTGAAGAATCAACAACTTGCATGGGTGATGGTGGAGTTCCGTATTTATACAAATAGACCTTTCCTGAATCAATAGTGCTTGATTTACTTTTATCATAGATAATCCCTGAAATACCATAGCTAACCAATGAAGAGTCGAATGAATTCGTCGCGTAGAGATTGCCTCCAAACACCGGCCATTGGCCATCAATATTTCCTGCATCAAAACAATAGATCCCTGCCCCATCCATGGCGCCATAAAGTTTATTATTATGGATGATCAGGCCTCCCCAGGTAAAATAATTGGCAATACCTGCATTTACTGTGGTCCATAAAGTATCGCCAGCAGATGAATCGGCACATATGTATGCTTCAGGGTATACCCCGGGTTCGGAATTCTCATAAAACACCTTCCCATCTAAGGCAGTGATGATTGGTGTTCTACCTGCAAGAGACATTCTAGCCGGCTTGGCCCATAAACTATCACCTGTTGCCAGGTCATGTGCTCTTACCATTTGTAATTGAGGGCCTGCTGAAAATCTTGTGGAAATAAAAACCTTATCACCCATGATAACCGGTGGAGCTCCCGGACTATATCCATACCCATTCTTTGCCCAAATTTCTGTTTTCGTATTCACATTAATACCATAATATTTTTGTGATGGTTGATTTGCAAAATTCTCTTCGCTGGCTATGACCAATATGTCGCCACTTAATGCCATCCCACCGAGGTTGGATAGAGTATCAGAAAGGAGAAGGGACCAGAAAGTGCTTCCAGTACCGGGGTCAAGTGCATACAAACTTGCATCACTGCTTGAAGTAGTGAATAATGTGCTTCCATCATTCGCAACCATCAAATAGGTAGATTGTATGGATCTCTTCCATATGGTCGCACCTGAATTGATGCTCAGCCCATAAACGGTATCTGTTGTTGCCACATAGATCATAGTACCCAATATGGGAGTGCCATCATGAACATTTGATAATGGAACCTGCCAATTAATGGCCCCATCAATTCCCTCTACACTTATGAAAGTCGTACCATTGCTAGTGTAGATCACTCCACACTTTCCTGTTGGGTGATGAATAACAGGATTGAAATTTACTGAATCCATCCAAATGGTGACACCTGTTTGAGCATTCAGACAAACCATTGAACCATCTTGCCCCTGAAAATAGAGTCTATTATTCATAATAACCGGTGTGGACCATGTGGCTCCGCCCAATGGGAGTTGTGTTGAAGGGACACTCCAAAGCAGATCTCCGCTTTGAGCCAGGATTACATTGAATAAAAGGTTGGCAACGAGAAGAAGCGAATATTTATTCTTATCCATATTGCAATATACATCTATTCCAAAAAGAATTTTACGAAATGATACTCAATAATATTCTATTGAGCTATTGAATTGAAGGTGGTAACACGCAATAAATGGGGAGTGAATTAGAGGTTCACCAATAAGTTCTTGATATCTACCTTTTCCTGGATCTCTTTTCTGATATTCTCAATAGAAATGCGCTCTTGTTTCATCGTATCGCAATACCTAACTGTTACTGTATCGTCCTCAAGTGAATCATGGTCGACGGTTATACAATAGGGTGTTCCGATAGCATCTTGCCTCCTGTATCGTTTTCCTATGGAATCTTTCTCCTCATAATAGCAATTGAAATCATGCCTCAACCTAGCGAATATCTCTCTAGCCTTTTCCGGCAAGGCGTCTTTTTTAGTCAGGGGCAAGATGGCTACTTTGATAGGTGCCAATGGAGGTGGCAGTTTGAGCCAAATTCTTGTTGAGCTCTTGTCATTTTCCTTATCTTCAATTACTTCTTCTTCATATCCATTGCTAATTACAGCCAAAAATGTTCGGTCTAGCCCTACGGAAGTTTCTACCACAAAAGGAGTATAGTTCTTATTGTCTTCAGCATCAAAATACTGCAACTTCTTTCCCGAAAATTCCTGGTGCTGATTCAAGTCAAAATCTGTTCTTGAATGGATTCCCTCGATCTCCTTAAATCCGAAGGGGAATTCAAATTCTATATCCACCGCTGCATTCGCATAATGTGCCAGATTGGCATGCTCATGATATTTCAACTTATCATCCGGAAATCCAAGTCCCTTATGCCATTTCATTCTTAGTTCTTTCCACTCCTCATACCACTTCATCTCCTCCCCCGGCTTAACAAAATACTGCATTTCCATTTGCTCAAATTCCCTGGTGCGAAAAATGAACTGGCGGGCTACGATCTCATTTCTGAATGCCTTCCCTATCTGTGCAATTCCAAAAGGAACCTTTTGGCGGGATGTTTTTTGCACATTTGAAAAATTGACAAATATTCCCTGAGCTGTTTCGGGCCTTAGATATACCAAATCCGCTTCATCAGCTACCGCTCCCATTTTCGTACCAAACATCAAGTTGAACTTCCTAACTTTAGTCCAATTCTTTGATCCGGACAAAGGGTCAGCAATCTCATGGGAAGTGATCAGCTCAAATAATCCTTCGAGGTTATCATCCTTCATACAATCAGCGAGGTCGCTTAATAGCTTCTCTGATTTCTCGCTCTTTCCCTTCCTCTGATATTGTGCGGCTTTTTCTTCTATCAATTCATCCGCACGATATCGTTTTCTTGAGTCCTTATTATCAATTAAGGGATCATTGAAAGCATCAACATGCCCGGAAGCTTTCCATACTGTAGGGTGCATAAAGATGGCGGCATCTAAGCCAACAATGTTCTCATGCATCTGTACCATAGCTTTCCACCAATATTTTTTAATATTGTTCTTCAGCTCTGCACCATTAGGGCCATAATCATATATGGCTCCTAAACCCGAATCATAGATCTCACTTGAGGGAAATACAAATCCATATTCCTTGGAATGTGCAATGATCTTCTTGAAACTATCCTGTCCGTTTGACATAGATGCAAAGATAAACAGTTAATTAATAATTTATGAATTAAGTTCTAGATGGTGCACTCATAATCGTAAATAAGGTTGGCAAATTAAAACTGATGTAATTTTCTTATTTTAGCAAGCGTTTAGGAAAGGAGAATTTTTGCAATTTACATTTCTCTGATTATGTCTGTTATAGTAGAACATCTCACTAAGAATTATGGCCCCCAAAAGGCAGTCGATGATGTGTCTTTTGAGGTCAGCCCAGGGGAAGTACTTGGGTTTCTGGGGCCAAACGGTGCCGGCAAAACTACTACCATGAGAGTGATAACATGCTTTATCCCTCCATCAGATGGGACTGCCGCAATATGCGGAGATGATATTTATAAAAACCCGATGAAAGTTCGCCAACATATCGGTTACTTACCGGAAAACAACCCACTGTACCCTGAGATGTATGTAAGAGAGTATTTAGGTTTTATGGCTAACCTCCACGGCCTTGGGAAGAATTCCAAAAAGCGGATCAATGAAATGCTTGCTAAGACAGGGCTTGAAGGAGAGCAGAAGAAGAAGATCAATGCACTCTCCAAAGGATTTCGCCAAAGAGTTGGATTAGCACAAGCCATGTTGCACGATCCCAAAGTACTCATTTTAGATGAGCCCACATCAGGATTGGATCCTAATCAACTCATAGAGATCAGGTCGTTGATCAAAGAACTGGGCAAGGAAAAGACAGTTATCTTTTCAACTCATATTTTGCAAGAGGTAGTGGCCATAAGCAACCGGGTGGTTATCATAAATAAAGGAGCTATCGTTGCGGATGATACAGTGGCGCAATTGCAACAAAAAGCAGGCGGGAAATCAAGTGTTACCGTGACCTTTAAGCAATCTATAAACAAAGACCAACTACAACATATCAATGGTGTGGATCAGGTGAAAGAGTTGGGTGATAATAGTTGGGAACTATTATCCTCACAAGGAACAGACCTGAGTGAGGTGATCTATGATTTTGCTGTAAAAAATGATCTAACCTTACTCGAGATGCAAAAAGAAGAGCATAGTTTAGAAGATATTTTTAGAAATTTGACAAATTAACAATTGATGGTATCGATCTTTAGAAAAGAGCTCAACTTGTTCTTCAGTTCGCTGACGGGTTATATCTCTATCACTATTTTTTTAGTGGCCATAGGGTTGTTTATTTGGGTGTTCCCGGAAACAAATGTAATGGATTTTGGGTATGCTACCCTTGATTCCTTATTTATCATTGGCCCATGGATGTTCATGTTCCTTATCCCTGCAATCACCATGAGGTCATTTTCTGAAGAAAGGAGAAGCACCACCTTTGAAATATTAGCCACTAAACCCATTAGTGACCTGAACATCATATTTGGTAAATATTTGGCCTCTCTCTCCCTGGTCATTTTTTCTCTACTTCCTACACTGATTTATTTTTATACGATCTATCATTTGGGAGATCCAGCAGGGAATATTGATACAGGGGCAACATGGGGTTCCTATTTAGGCTTACTATTTGTCGGGGGTATCTTTATTTCCATTGGTATCTTTTCATCATCAGTAACTGATAACCAAATAGTTGCCTTTATTTCAGCCATATTTCTATGCTTCTTCTTCTATATAGGATTTGATTACTTGAGCGGTCTTCCCATATTCTATGGAAAGACGGATAATATCATCAAAATGATCGGGATCAATGACCATTATACTTCAATTAGCAGGGGTGTAATAGATACTAGAGATATTATTTATTTTTTAACCATTAAAGCAGCGTTTACAATGGCTACCAAGCTGTCTTTAGAAAGCAGGAAGTGGTAATATGATAGGAAGACGGTCATATAAGTACTATAGTGCCATCCAGTTTTTGATACTGATAGCCATATTGATCTTTATCAATATCATATCTACAGCAGTATATCAAAGAATCGACCTTACCAAAGAAAAACGTTTTACACTTTCGGATCCTACTAAACAGATGCTCAGTAATTTAGATGATGTGGTATTTGTGAAGGTTTACCTTGAAGGAGAATTCCCTGCAGGATTCAAAAGACTCAGAAATTCTGTTAAAGATATGCTCAATGAATTCCATACCCTCGCAGGAGGAAATTTAGTTTATGAGTTTATCGATCCTAATGAAAGCAAGGATGCCAGTGAAAAGAAGCAAATAATGACACATCTCATCAATAAGGGGCTGAATCCGGTGAACCTTAAGGTGGAAGGGGGTGAAGAATATTCGGAAAAGATCATTTTTCCGGGTGCGATCGCTTCATATAAAGGCAGAGAATTACCGATCAGTTTTTTGGCAACACAAGTTGGCATTGGGCCACAGCAAGCATTGAATAATTCCATTAGTTTGTTGGAATATAAAATAGCGAATACGATTTCAAAGCTAGGTCAACCGAACAAAAAGAAATTGGCATTTATTAAGGGCCATGGCGAACTCTCAAAAAATGAGCTTATAGATATTTCAAATAAGCTCTCAGAATTTTATGAAGTCGAAACTATCAATCTCCCAAAACACCTTGTTATCCCTAAAGATATTGATGTTATCATCATGGCCAAGCCTCAATTTCCTGTAGACGAAAGAGATAAATATAAGATCGACCAGTACATTATGAATGGTGGTAAGATCATATGGCTGATCGAAACATTGAAAGCAGAGTTGGATAGTTTGAGGGGGTCAAAAGCATTTATCGCTATTAACAATCCCATCAATTTACAGGATCAGCTTTTTAGTTATGGCGCCAGAATAAATCCCAACTTGGTCCAGGATCTGCAATGCAACCCCATCCCAATGGTCGTTGGGCAAATGGGAGATGCGCCCCAAACAAAATTGTACCCCTGGTTCTATTATCCAATACTTACCTCAAGAAGCACACACCCTATCGTTAAGAACCTTGATATGGTCATGACCCAATTCATAAGTTCAATTGATACGGTTGGAGCAAAAGGTATCAAAAAGACCATACTTTTAACAACTTCGGCATATTGTAAAGCGTCTTATGCACCCGTAAGAGTTAGCCTATCATTGGCCAGATTCGAACCCAAAAAAGAGTATTTCAAAAAATCCTATTTACCTGTCGTTGTTCTATTGGAAGGGCGGTTTAAATCCGTGTTTAAGAACCGGTTAAGCCCGGCAACTTTGAAAATGATCGACACTTTGCAAAAAGTATCCTCTCTGGAGATCAGTCAGCCGACAAAAATGGTGGTGATTTCTGATGGTGATATCATCAGGAACGAAGTGTCATCGAAAGGGATGAAATTCCCTATGGGCTATTATCAATATAGCAATCAGACTTTTGCCAATAAGGACTTGATCTTGAATATTGTTGAATACCTTTGTGACAACTCAGGATTGATCGAAACAAGGGGGAAAGAGGTAAAGTTAAGAATGCTCGATCGTGCTAAGATAAAAAGTGAAAAAATTAAATGGCAATCCATCAACCTTGGTGTTCCATTTATACTTCTACTTACATTTGGATTACTATATAATTTCATTAGGAAATACCGGTTTACACATCAATGATCAAAGTTGAAAACAATCTCTTATGAAGAAGCTCTTAAGCTATATTTTTGTGTTGGTCATTCTTATAGTTGCAACCTACTACCTTGTAATTCAGGAAAATGGGTCAACTATACCTGTTGATGAAACCGATTTTTCAGTTACTAATGTAGAAGACATTCAGAAGATCTTTTTGGCTGATAAAAGTGGTAGGGAAACCATCCTTGAAAAGAGGGAGGCCGGATGGTTTGTAAATGGCAAATATCCTGCTCTTAAAAGCTCCATGAGAGGGTTATTAAAAACGATCAAAAAAGTCAGAGTAATGGGTCCTGTTCCGGAAGCAGAACATAATAAGATTGTGAAGGATCTGTCAGTTAAAGCTACAAAAGTGGAGATTTATGACAAATCAGGATCTCTTATCAAGGCCTATTATATTGGTGGCCCCACACAAGATCATTTCGGCACATATATGATACTTGAAATTGATGGCAAATTGGCTACTAAACCTTATATAACACATATTCTGGGCTTTGAAGGTTTTTTATCGGTTTATTATTTTTTAGATGAAAAATTATGGCGAGACAGGACCATCTTCAGTTATCAGCACAATGAGATTAGTTCAATAGTTGTATCATACCCGGCCAATCCTGAAAATTCCTTTACAATTACAGCCATCAACGAAGATTCTGTAACCATTGATAAGTTAACGCAAGGTGAAGGTGGTATCGGTAATGGTGGAAGCTATGACCAAGAAAAGATCAAACAATATCTGACTCTTTATAGCAATGTTCATGCGGAAGCCTATCAATATGATAATCCTATTGAAGATTCTATAAGAAATAGCACTCCTTACTGTTTGATCGATGTGACATCTTATGATGAGACCGTAAATTCAATTAAGATCTATCACCTTCCTTTAAATAAAAGAAGTAAGAAAAAATATGATGAAAAAGGGGATTACCTTCCATATGATCTGGATAGGTACTTTGCACTAATTCATTTTGATAAAGATTTCGTAGTTATCCAAAACTATGTTTTCAGCAAAATATTACGTAGGTATGATGATTTTATGACAACCACAGCTCTCTGATATATGGATATTGAAAATTTCATATTAGAAAATTGGCTTATGATCCTGTTTGGAGCAATAATAGTCTTATTTATTGTGGTAGATCTGGGGTTTGCACAAAGGAAAGTTGAAAAAATAAGGTTTAGAAGTGCGGCACTGCAATCCATATTCTGGGTATCTATTTCATTAGGTTTTGGAGCTCTAATAATTATCAATAAAGGAGGTGAGAAAGGGGCTCAGTTTTTTTCTGCTTACTTGATGGAGTGGTCGTTATCCGTCGATAATATCTTTGTCTTCCTTCTTATTCTCACCTACTTCAATATTGAAGATAAGTATTATCACAAAGTGCTTTTCTACGGTATATTGGGGGCCATAATTTTCAGAGGTATTTTTATCAGCATCGGAATTGTGCTGATCAATGAATTTGAATGGATCCTATACATTTTTGGGGGTATCCTGATCTTCACCGGCCTCAAAATGTTATTCATGAAAAAGGATGATAAATTCAATCCCGAAAAGAATCTTGTATATCGGTTCTTAAATAAGCGCTTTAGGTTTACTGATGATGACGATACCGGCACATTCTATAAAAGGATCGACAATAAGATCTATTTGACTCCCATGTTCCTTGTCCTGGCTTTGATAGAAACTTCCGATATCATCTTTGCTTTAGATTCCATTCCTGCAGTTTTTGCTATTACCCAAGATTCATTTATTGTTTATTCATCCAATATATTTGCAGTAATGGGCTTAAGGGCAATGTTCATTTTAATAAGTGGGGTCATCGATAAATTCAAGTATTTGCAGCAAGGAATCTCCTTTATTCTTGTATTTATTGGTGTAAAAATGTTGATGGAAATGGATTTCATTGGCTACCATCTGCCAACCAAAATATCCCTATGCATTATTCTTCTAATGATTGGGAGTTCCATTTTATTGTCGGTAATAAAGCCAGGAAAAAAGTAATACTAATGGAACTGATTATTCAGTCTTGAGGATATCGGACGAATAATTCTCAGATCCATTCACCACAGTTCTAATTAAATAAATCCCTTCAGGCAATTTTGGGATAGGTAGCTCTATGTTTTGAGTTCCTGAATAGAAAAATCTCTTCTCATCGAACATCTGTTCCCCTAATATATTGATCACGGATATTTCAACTTCAGCATTTCTACTCAATGAAATATTCATAAATAAATTATCCGTATAGGGATTTGGATAGAAGTGGATGAATTTCACATCTGCATCATTTTCAAATATCCCGATTCCATCAGTTATGGTCATTATTTTACACACAGAATCCCACTCATTACATTCATTAGCTACTGTAAAACATACTTTGTAGGTTCCTGCAGTATCATACACATGATTTCCCCATTGGACAGAATCACTATTTCCATCGCCATAATCCCACAACCATGATGTACTATTTTCAGAAGAATCCCTAAAATTCACTGTCAACTTGTTGCTTAACCAACCAAAATTGGAGATAGGATTAGGGCAATCAGTGGTTATCAGTTTACACATGGTATCTGAGCCACAAACATTTGTAACTATTTGGCAAACATTATAAGTATTTTGATTCAAATATTCATGTGTTGGACTCAGTTGGGTTGAAGTGTCGCCATCGCCGAAATCCCATAATACAGATAAAGCCAGGTCAGATGAATCAATAAAGCTTACTGATAAGAAGGTATCAATATATCCATACTTAGCGGTAGGCATGTCACAGATCACTGGAAGCGTGCAGCCAATATTAAGTTGAATAGGAATTATTGTATCATTTGTTGTAGAATCTCCTAATTGACCAAATTGGTTTCTTCCCCAAATCCAGGCAGTACCATCATTGCGGATGGCCATGCTATGATCACCACCTGCTGCTATGGTCACAATATTTGAAAGTCCATAAACCTGTATTGCTCTATTCGTATCCCGGGTGGTACTATCACCTAGCTGGCCAAAGTCATTTTGTCCCCAGGTCCAAACTGTGCCATCATTTTTAACTGCTATAGAGTGATCTTGTCCTCCGGCCATTCCAATGACATTGTTTAATCCAGTAACCTTCCCAGGTGTTAATCGACCAGTATTCGTACCATCTCCACATTGCCCAAGATCATTTTGGCCCCACATCCATAAAGTACCATCATCCTGTAAAGCCATGGATTGATACTCCCCAGCTGCAATACCGATTATTCCTGTAATTGGAGTCACTTTCTGCCTATAGTTGCTTGGGGCAGTAGTGCCATCCCCTAACTGGCCAACAAAATTATTTCCCCAAATCCAAACCGTACTGTCGCTTCTTAATGCCATTGAATGCATATATCCACATGCAATTGCCACAATATTTGATAATCCGGGAACCATTTTCGGAATCAACTTCTGAGTCCATGTATTATCACCCAATTGACCCTCCATGTTTCTTCCCCATGCCCATACTTTTCCGGCGCTATCAAGAGCCAAAGTATGGTTCCACCCTGCCGAAATAGCTACAATATTTGAAATATTTGCAGTTACCTGAATAGGCGTAAATGTATCGGCTGCGGCTCCCATAGTTCCAATCCCTAATTGTCCCCATATGTTCCAACCCCATGTCCATACCGTACTATCATTGAGCAAAGCCACAGAATGGCTATACATGGTACTAATAGAATATACACCAGATAAACCCGGGACCATGATCGGTTTAATCTTGTTAGTGGTAGTCCCATCACCAAGTTGTTCATTAGAATTAGATCCAGTAACCCAAACAGTGCTATCTTCACAAATCATCATCGAATAAGCATATCCTCCATTTATAACTGTTTGTGAGTAAGAAGTCATAATAGAAAAGCAATTCATAGCAACAACAAATAGTGACAGGCAAAGTATTTTTGTAATTCTCATGTTTAATGAATTAAATAGTAAATAGGTATGCTTTTGATAATATTCCAATTATACAAAGAATAAAAGATAAATATGCATTATGTTAGTAAAAAAATTGCAATTTGGTTATAGAAATTTTTAATTTCGTGCACACATTTATATGAACTTCAGATGAAATTTATAGTTTCTACGAGCGTACTGCTTAAGCAGTTACAAATAATTAATGGAATTATCAGTACAAATACTGTTCTTCCAATATTAGAAGATTTTCTTTTTGATATCAAAGATGGGAAACTCACCATATCAGCTACTGATCTTGGTACCTCTATGTCAGTTACTATAGATATTGAATCCAAAGAGAATGAAAAAGTAGCCATTCCTGCTAAAATATTGACTGATACATTAAAATCTCTACCTGAACAGCCGCTCACATTTTCAATTGACAAGCAGACATATGGCATTGAGATCACTTCAGAGACCGGGAAGTATAAATTGGCAGGAGAAAATGGGGATGATTTCCCAAGAATACCCGTTGCAGAGGATGTTACCAAGCTGGATCTGCCAGCACCGGTTCTTTTTAATGCGATCACTAAAACATCATTTGCAGTAAGTAGTGATGACCTTCGTCCTGCAATGACGGGTGTTTATTTTCAATTGGATCCTGATGGCATCACTTTTGTTGCTACAGATGCTCATCGTTTAGTAAGATATAAGAGAACAGATGCAAAAAGTGAGAAAAGCGCGTCATTTATTGTACCAAAAAAAGCCCTTAACCTATTAAATAATGTGCTACCGGATCAGACCGAAAATGTAAAGATCTCCTATAATGCGACGAATGCTTTTTTCCAAATCAATGACACTTATCTGATATGTAGATTGATAGATGCCAAATATCCCGATTACAATGCTGTGATTCCCATTGATAACCCTAACCGTTTGACAGTAAATAAGGGTGATTTTCAGAATTGTCTTCAGAGGATTGCAATCTATTCAAATAAAACCACTCACCAGATCCTTTTAAAAATTACAGGCAGTGAACTTCATGCTTCAGCCCAAGATCTTGATTTTTCCAATGAGGCCAACGAACGATTAGCTTGTCAATATGAAGGAGAAGATATTGAAATTGGATTTAACGCCAGATTTATTATTGACATATTAAATGCTATTGAAACTGAGGAAGTCACCATTGAACTGTCTACTCCAACCAGGGCAGGGATTATTTTACCTGCTACGAGCGATGAGAATGAAGATGTTTTGATGCTTGTAATGCCTGTAATGCTCAACACTTAATCCTCTTTCCTGTTTTCTTTGTTGTTATCCCTCTTTGAACCTATAAATGTGCAAATTTATATTATCATTTCTTGGATTCAGAAAAAACATGAATCTGTCAAGAAAGCCCGGGAGAATAGTTATCTCAAACTCAATATCTGAGACTTCTTTTTTAAATTCTTCGATCCGATTTTCCAGATCAGTATCTTCCACAAAAATTACATAATTTGCTTTAAAAGCATCTTGCTGGGTGTCAATTATTTTTCTAACTACTTTAACAGGTTTCTCCTTATGAGTAATAATATACCTCTCCCAATCCTGGTTATCCAAATAATACAAGGGTACCATAAAGTAATTGCTTCTATGGGTGCACTCAACTACCAGGTTCCTAAAATCATTTTTCTTAGAAAGGTAGGTCATCGCCTCCACTCCATTTATCTTTGAAGAAGAAACTGATACGACTACCAACAGTATTGTATTGATCACCCAAAAAAATGTCCAGCACTTGCGAATTACCGATTCTCTCAATATTCCCCATTTTACTTGCTTATTGAGCTCGTACCATCCGGCATACCCCAGTATAACTATAAAGGGTAGGATTGGAAGTATAAATCGCTCTTGCTTATTAGGGAATACAGTATGAAAGACCAAGAAAATGAATGAAGGTAAAAATACGAGTAGTTCAGTTCTCCACTTTTTGAAAAATCCGGCAAAAAGAAAAATACTGATCGGCGGAATAAGTACACCAAGCAACAAAAGGATATAGACTTCCCAGCCCTGCGTTAGATAAGTATATGCATTATCAATGTTGTAATTTATATATCCACTCAATTCAGCGAAAGGATATCCCCATAAAAAAATATCAGCAATTTGAGTAATAAAGAAAGAAGTTGCTGTAATTACTCCAAAGACCATTGCCCCTATCCATCTCCTTTCAAAAAGCAATACTAAGCCCACACCTCCAATAAATACGACACACTGAAAGCGGATTCCAATAGCAATTCCTGCTAATATCCCACCATACAAATAGGGTAGCCACTTAGAATTATCCTTGTTGTTGTATAATATATACGTCATCCAGAGAAGTGGTGGGATGCAAACAATTTCAATTAAGTTTCTGACACTTAAAAAAGGCATAAACCAGAAAATTGCTAAAAGAAGTCCTACATTACGTGCAACGACCTTACCACCAATTTTATCAGCAAGCTTACACCCAAAATAGATGACAAGAAGGGAATAGGCCGCATGTATCAGGCGAACAATAAACATCTTTAACAGTGGGCCGGTTATACCGATCATTTTAAGGAATGAGAAGAAAATATAGTGCAATCCTACATAGAAATAACTATGCCCGGTAGGAATAGCATCAACTCTATTTTTTGGGAGCCAATTATAATAATCGTGGCCATCAGCCCAACATTGAGCAATTTCTATCACAAGAAAATGATCATCATGCATACCGTATCCCTGTGAAAATACAACAGCCAGCATACGAAAAAATATACCTAAGATTAGCACTAAAGTTAAGGGTTGTGCTTCCCAATATTCTATGATCGTTTTCTTCATATTCACAAAACCAAAGGTAAATAAAATTCCAATCCCCGATATTTATTCATGTGCTCTTCCAAATATTTTCCCTCTTCGATTCCACATTTTCTTCTCCTTTTCCAACAACTTCTGCTCCTTTTCCGATAATTCAGCATCCAATAATATAGTAAGATCCGGTTGCCCGGCATTTACCCATGTGGTAAACCACAAGCTTCCAATATTTTTTACTGCTTTTCGCATTCTACGTTCCACCATTCCATTCAATTTTTCATGGTACGCGCTTGAATATTCTTGAGAATATACTTTCACTATTCTCTCACCTCTCTCTTCAAATTCATATTTATTGTTGATTTCTTCAGCAATTTCCCTCTCAAATTTCAAAACTGAATCTACTGCCAGACTACTCTCTAATACAATTTGCCATATGCTAGCATTTATATCGGGCATATATTCGGCCCTTCCCACGAAGTAGTTGTACTCCTCTCCGAACAATTCAGGTAATCGTGATTCCCAAAAACCATGTATTCCCTTTTGCCCTGTCAGTTGGCCATTATAATTCTCTGTATTATGTAACGGGACGTGGGAATCTGCAAAATAATGGCCAATTTCTGCAGATAGTTTCAAAATCCTGTCGAGATCTTTTTCTTTGAAAGCCTGTGTTAGCCTGAAAGCCATTCTTGAAATATGCCATGGTCCTATACCATATGCATTTAAAGTATCCTCTGAGAATTTAGCCACTGCTTCTTTCCAATTTCTTGGCATTTCATTATACGGATAGTTACCATAATGGTCAAGGTCTATATAATGCCTTGGAGCTTCATTCTTCACAGCATACCTCCTTTTATCCGGAGCAACAGATTGGGCAGTTATAAACCCAATATTATTTTTATAAAAGATGAGCAATTCAGGAGGTAGGATAAAAATTGCCTGTCGATTGATTCGCTGGTGAGCCCAAAATCCCCAGGTATGGCCAATATTCGAATTTACAAAGAGAAATAAAGCGAGCAAAAACCACTTTGCTCTAGACGATTTAATTATTGTTGGTACTCTCAATAGTTTCAATTTCAGTTATCCCTCCTGAGACAATGAACTTCATCACTTCAGTTGAAGAAACGCCTTCCAGTATGGTAACGTTTTCGGTGGGAACAATAAATAGATTTCCGGAAAAATTGTATGAGTGGGGCAGGTAAACAGCAATTTTATCTTGAATGCCAAGATGAGAGAGGTCCTGTTGTGTTATGAAACCAAGCTTTTGCAATCCGGTACTCCTATTAATATCAACTAATACCGGTTTATTGAATTTTCTTTTATCACTTACAAAAGCAGAGAACAGATCCTTTATTGAAGTATAAATTATCTTGATCAAAGGGGTTCGCACCAACACCTGCTCAATCGAAAAGAAAATTGGTTTAAGAAGAAAAGTAGAACTTAAAAATCCTATAATCGTCACTAAAACTAAAATACATACCAATCCCAACAAAGGATCAGCATATGGGTGCAATTTTAGGCCTACAATATTGAATAATTTGCCTATGTTCTGAAGACTGATGACAATTATTGTTATGGTAATAGATAAAGGTGCAATAAGCAATAGTCCTTGCAAGAAATATCTTAAAAGTTTTTTCATGACGTTACTTGTTAGAAGAGAACATAGATACCATAAAAGTAAAACAAATTAGCAATTATAAATAAGTAAAATCAATTCATGGGCGATATAAAAAAAACCCCTGAAACAGATTAAATCTCAGGGGCTTCTATATAAAGATATAAAATTTGATTCATGTTAATTCACCACGGTAGCAGTGAGCTTGTAATCATAATGGGGAGGTTGTGCATTTGAATTGATATGAATTATTCTTGTTTGCTCTCCTGACTCCATATTTTTTGTAATAAGCTCAACAACAATGGTTCCTACTTCATTAGGGGCTACATCCTTACTTGGAGAGGATATTATTGTAGCGCCTTGATCAGCAACCAAATTATATAATTTCAAAGGATTAGTTCCTGTATTTGTGATCTCTATAGTATGTCTTGCCGGAGCACCTTGATTCAATTTACCAAATTTATGTTCAAGTGTGGCAAAAGTCATTGACGTCTGAGGCAATTGGGGCTTACTTCTTGCTTTTTCCGCTGCTGCTAAAGCTTTTGCATCTTCAGATGATCCAATTGCATTAATTCTAGGTCCTTCTGGTGCTGCCTCAGCATCATTAGGTATTTGAATCCTATTCATATTATCAGATGCTGCAGGCATAACGCCTGAAGGTGTACCATTTGAAAGTTGCATAATAAATTGGGCAACCAAACAAATAGCAATAACAACTATGGATACGGTTCTGATCTGTTCCTTCATGGTAATTTTAATTTTGTTAAATAATCGGCTTCACTTATTTATAGCCAAAAGAAGTGCAAATTTACCTATTGTTGCACTATCAAGCAAATTTTTTCTTTTCAGTGCGATAAATTGTTCAAGATCATTGAATTCTATCATATTCCCATTATTGTGGATAATTTCTTTAAATGACAATAATTTTTATCAATCAACTATTCCTTATAGATTTGCGAATATTATAACAGTAATAAGTTGGCTTTGGTAAAACGAATTTTAATTGTATTTCTTATACTATTTTTCAATTTAAATAGCGCCTACCTGTTTGCTCAAAAAAGTAAGAATTATAATATCGGAGCGAACTTTCAATATGGGTCATTGGTGAAGCACTCGAAGCAGATGTCTCACTTCACCTACAATAATTCAACTGGCGGAGCATTTTTTATCGGTCGTAAAACGAATGGCGATAAATTATGGCATCGTTTGGCCCACTATCCGGAAATTGGAGTGTCATTGAACTACACAAGTTATGGTAACCCATCTTTGCTCGGAACTGCATTTAGTATTATGCCATACATAAATTTCATGATCGTAAAGAACAACTTCGTCTCCTTCAACTTTAGAGTTGGTGCAGGACTTGGATATCTAACTAAAACCTATGATATAGTTGACAATCCGGAAAATAATGCGATTGGCTCTGCAATTAATAATGCTACATCATTCCAGTTCACCCTAGACTGGAAATTGAGTAAGAAAATTATCTTGCAATCCGGTTTTATTCACAAACATTTTTCAAATGCCGTATTCAAAAGCCCCAATCTAGGGCTCAATGTACCATCAGCCATGCTAGGCCTTAAATATGTCATGCACTCCGTTACAATTAATAAAAAAGATAGTATCCCTTCATTAAGCAAAAACTTCATTTTTACCTTTCGATCTGCTTTTGCGCTTAAGGAGGATGCAAAACCCGGGGGCCCCAAATACCCTGTTTATATGGCAGCACTTAGCGTTGGCAGAAGGTTAAGTCATATTAACAGAATATATTTAGGTTTTTATATGGCATATTACTCTCCGGCATATGAATTTATGATCATGCAAGAGATCTATGAAGAAGATAACCAGAGAATCAAAGCAACTAGAATCGGAATAGAAATTGAAGATGAGTTTATTTTTGGCAGGATTGCTATTTCCGGCCAATTTGGATATTATCTTCATAACAAATTCTTAAAATTCAGTAATGTCTACAATCGATTAGGGGTACTTTATTACTATATGAATAAGCATATGTTCAGTGGCATTTATCTAAAGTCACATAAATCGGTAGCTGATTATCTGGAATTTACTGTTGGGTGTAGATTGTGATCATTCAAAAGAGAAACCCCTTGCTGAAATATCAATTGGTATATTTGAATATCCTCCCTTTGTCTCCAACAATATATCCTATTCTGGCATTGAGAGGAAAAATATCGAAAAGATCCGTATCAATGCTTGTGTTAGATTCTAGCCAATTACTTCCCCCATCTTCGGTCTTAAGTATCAACCCATCTCTTCCAACAGCATAGCCCAATTGATTATTGATGAAGGTTACTGCTTCCAACCGAAATTGCTTTAATAGGATACTATTTCCATTCCTCTGTGTATCCCAGCTGCTCCCACCATTTGAAGTCTTAAGTATACTTCCATTAAAACCTACAGCATACCCAATATTTACACTTGGGAAATAAATAGAAGTAAAAAAATCACCCTTTGCAGATGTCGGAGACCATGTGGCCCCTCCATCCGTAGTTTTACTGATAATTCCATATCCACAAGCATATCCAACCAATTGGCTGGTAAAGAAAACACTTCGCAGTTCATTGTCAAGTGTATCCCCCACCCAGGTAGTACCGCTATTTATCGTCCGATAATGGACTCCCTTATTATATCCATCTCCGCCTACGGCCACCCATGTACTGTCATTGACAAGAAAAATATCATGCAAATATTTCCAAAAAGGTGTCTGATATAATTGCCAATTATTACCTCCGTCCAATGTGGTATAGATCTTCCCATCCAACCCTACGGTAACACCTTTAAGAGCATTCACAAAGCTTACATCGAAAATAATTTTATCGCTGATATGGTCAGGGCTCCAGGTATTACCTCCGTCAGTGGTTCTTATAATCGTACCTCTTGCATATCGTGTACCCCCCACAGCATAGCCGGTATCTTTATTAGGGAAATTTACCCCCCTAAGCTGTTGTGAAGTATGGGAATTAACCCCTGTCAACTGAAAACTTGCCTTATCTTTCTTGCAACTAAAAAATAGGAACATAGATGCTATGATCAATAAGAAACAATATTGTAAGCGATCACTAATCATTGGGTAGTAGCTATTTAAATTCCATCTAAACTATCATTAATAACTTCACAGGCCATCCTGATCTCTTGTTCAGAAATTATCAAAGGAGGTGCAACTCTAAAACAATTATCTGCAAACAAGAACCAATCTACAAATACTCCTCCTTCCATCATCTTTTCGATGGCCTTCCTATTAATAGAAGTACTCTCCAACTCAACAGAGATCATCAATCCTTTACTCCTAATGGAGATCATCCTGGGATGAGTTAATAATTCAAGAAAGAGCTCTTCTTTTTTTGCAACCTCTTCAATCAAATTACTTTCCAGAAGGGTTTTCAAACTTGCTAATCCAGCTGCACAAGAGACAGGGTGCCCTCCAAAAGTGGTTATGTGTCCCAGGGCAGGATCATTGGTCAGACATGTCATGATCTCTTTGGAAGCAACAAAACCACCTAACGGCATTCCCCCACCCATGGCTTTTGCAATGACCAATATATCAGGGACAACTCCATATTGGGTAAATGCGAATAAGGATCCTGTACGTCCAAATCCGGTTTGAGCTTCATCAAAAACCAAAAGGGCTCCTTTTTCGCTACATCGTTTTTTCAACTCGATCAAAAAATCACCTTTTGGCAAAATAACCCCTGCCTCACCTTGTATGGGTTCTACCACTACACAGGCCGTTTTCTCAGTGATGGCCTCGATCTCCTCAATACTATTAAATGTCAATAGTTCAACTCCGGGCAATAAGGGTAAAAATGGATCTTTAAATCGTGACTCACTCATTAAACTTAGCGCACCATGCGTACTTCCATGATAACTATTTTTAAAAGCAATCAATTCTTGTTTTCCGGTATACCGCTTTGCTAACTTCAATGCCCCTTCAATAGCTTCGCTTCCTGAATTCACAAAATAGGTGCAATTCAAAGACTCAGGTAAATGAGAAGCCAACAGATGAGCCAGCTCTACTTGTGGAGATTCAACGAATTCACCATATACCATCAAATGCATATAATCGTCAACTTGCCGTTTTACGGCATCAATAACATCAGGATTCTTATGGCCCAGATTACTAACACTGATTCCAGATATCAAATCTAGATATTTCTTCCCGCTTTTATCATACATATACATTCCTTCAGCTCTCTCAATTTCCAACATCATAGGTTTATCACTGGTTTGAGCAACATGCTTTAAGAATAGCTGACGATGAGTTAACATAAGGTAAATTTACTAAAAAGAGCTTTTATAGGTATGTAATTTACGATCCTGGCTTATTCTTTGCCACTTCATAGAAAATTACTGTAAGGATCGTATGGCCAACGGCTTTCAGGGTAGCTTTATCAATAATATCCATATTATCCTGATGCGTATGCCAATAGCTACCAAACTTTGATCGAGTTGATGCATCATATTGAATGATATCGATAGTTTTAATTCCAATCAACTCATTAATATAGTAGTGGTCATCGGTCAGAGCCTGGGTTTTCTTAAAGATAAAATGCTTTGAATAGCCGATCTGATTGCCTATATCCCAAATCTTCCTCATAACTTTGGGTGCATAGGCCATTGAGGTGCCTTCCATTGCAAAAGTTGCGTTTGAAGCCCCTACCATATCAAGCAATATTCCATATTTTGCCCGATAGTTGCCTTTATGGGGGTGTTTTGCCCAATATTGAGACCCTAAACAAAAACTATTATTCACATTTGATTTACCATAGTCCTCGGTATCAAATAAGATAATATCAATACCAATATTTGGATCAGTTAAGCCCACATGACGAGCAATTTCCAATAATACACCTACTCCACTGGCCCCGTCATTCGCACCCAAAATTGGTTGATCAACATCTTGAAAATCCTCATCGGCAAAAGGCCTTGTATCCCAATGTGCGCAAAGCAGCAATCGCTGCTTATTTGACGGGTCATGTGAACCAATGATATTTTTCATTTTTAGCTGGGTGCCATCATAAGCTTTCACAGTCGATCGTTGCACACTGACCTCCCATCCAAACCTCTTTAATTGGCCAATTAACCATTCACCACAAGAATCATGAGAGGGTGTATTTGGAACTCTTGGCCCAAAGCTCACTTGCTTATCAATAAAATTATAGGCAGAATCACTATTAAATTCAGGGACATTCAGACCCTTAAGCTCTCCTTTTTTTGGCGTACTTGAAGGGACTTTCTGGTCCTCCCTACAACCATCACACCCTATTAGCAGGGTGCTTATCATTACTATTATCAGAATATTTCTAAAAATGGTCATTTATGTATTTGGTGATTTATTGATTGAAGACAAGAATAGGCAATTCTCAATCCTCCAATCTTCTAATTGTTCAATCAATAAAACTCCAGCTAACAGTCCCGTTCTTTTCATCTTTCAATTGAATATTAATGGCTTTTAGCTCATCTCGAATTTTATCGGAGGCAGCAAAATCCTTATTCTTACGAGCATCTTTTCTAATGCTTATCAGCAGGCCAATAAGCTCATCAGCCAGATCAGTATTTGACCCCATTTCTTCTTCCAACCCCAAGATGTCCTCGATAAAATCATGAAAGGTCTTCTGCAATCTTCCAAAAGTGGCTCCACTTATTGAATGGATTGGGACGAGGTCATTTTTATAGGAATTCACCTTTGATGCTAATTCAAATAATGATGCCAGCGTTTGTGCAGTGTTAAAATCATCGCTCATAAACGAAAGGCACTCATCACATAGGCGATTAACATCTTCATCTTCCTTTTTATCAATCTCCCCGCTTCCGCCTTCATGGGTGAGGCCTTCCAGTATGGATTTTGCATTCATCAACCTGGTATATCCCTTTTCAGCAGCCTGCAGAGCCTCATCAGAAAAATCCAACGTACTTCGATAATGTGTTTGTAAGATAAAGAACCGAAGAGTCATTGGGCTAAATGATTGACTTAGTTTTTCGTGATCACCTGTAAATAGTTCTTCTGTGGTAATAAAATTACCCAGCGACTTGCTCATTTTCTGGCCATCAATGGTGATCAGATTGTTATGCATCCAATATTTTACCGGCTCCTTTTTATAGGCAGCAACTGATTGGGCGATTTCACATTCGTGATGTGGGAATTTCAGATCCATACCCCCACCATGAATATCAAATGGGATGCCTAAATACTTCCCTCCCATTACAGAACATTCAAGATGCCATCCGGGAAATCCTTCTCCCCAAGGGGAATCCCACTTCATAATATGGGCTTTATCCGCTTTCTTCCATAATGCAAAATCTGCCTTATTTCTCTTTTCCTCCTGCCCTTCAAGCTCCCTATCGCCCGAAAGCAGATCTTCCAACACTCTTCCGGAAAGCTTTCCATATTCATGCTCTTCACTGTACTTGACAATATCAAAATAGATCGACCCATCTATTTCATAGGCAAATCCTTCTTCCAAAAGCTTCTCAATTAGTTTAATCTGTTCAATTATATGGCCTGAAGCAAGGGGCTCAATTCCCGGGGGAATAATATTAAGCAATTGCATAGCTTCATGATACCTGTTTGTATAGTATTGTACAACCTCCATGGGCTCCAACTTTTCAAGACGTGCTCTTTTGGCGATCTTATCTTCTCCGGTTTCTTCCACTTCATCCTCTAGATGTCCTACATCTGTAATATTGCTCACATACCTCACCTTACATCCTATATATTTCAAGAATCGATAAACAATATCAAATGTTATGGCGGGTCTTGAATGTCCTAAATGAGGATCCCCATACACAGTAGGCCCACAAACATACATTCCAACAAAGGGAGGGTTCAAGGGTTTAAAGTCCTCCTTAGTGCGAGTTAAACTATTAAATATCTTAAGATCACTTGTCACTTTGCAAAATATTTATGAATGAGTTCCAAAGATAAATGATTATTACATAAACTAATAGATGATCATTCCTTCTTGCTTGCCTTAAACAGAAATTCCTTTTCCTCTTTTGTTAAGCTATCGTAACCAGATTGAGATATTTTATCCAATATAGTATCTATTTTTTTCTGATACGCATCATCAGCTCCGCCACCTTTTTTCCTGTTTTTCCTTTCTTTCTTTCCTCCTCCTGTTCTTTTTCTTTCCTCGGAATTGGCCTTGAATATGTTCACTATTCCATATAAAAATCTATAAAATCCATCTGCCCAATTATTTCCCTTTTTAAGTTGACTGATAAATAACAAACCATAAGCAGCGCCACCAATATGTGCAATATGGCCACCTGTATTGGATAAATTAGACATAGCAATAAGGTCCAAAACAATAAAAGCTAAAGCAATGTATTTCAATCGAACTGCTCCCAGAAAGAGCATATATATAGTGTGGTTTGGGAGATATATTGCTGTTGCAAACACAATAGCAGTTACCCCGGCGGAAGCCCCTAAAATGAGGGAGACATCTTCCTGTAAGCGTGGGAACAAATTATACGCGATCAAGTAGAAAGCAAACCCAAGAATTCCTCCCATTATATATAATGGCAAGATCACTTTATCACCAAGGTGTTCTTTTATTATTTTCCCCAACCAATATAACCAGAGCATATTGAAAAGAATGTGTAAAAATCCTTCATGGACAAACATATAGGAAATAATGGTCCATGGCTTTGTTAGTAGGACCTTTATGTCAGAAGTAGATGCCAGAAAACTCAAAAAAGTATAATAATTGTGGTCTGCAATTTTGTCATCAGGTGTGGCAAAATTGATACTGATCTTTACGATCAATATACCAAGAAAAACTGCAATATTTATGATGATCAGTTGGCTAAGTGCATTGCCACTTTTAAATTCATTCCTTATATCATTCCAAATGGAGTTATCCTGATACATCAGTAAAAGTTTCTACTATTTTTACGCCAATGGTTTATGAGAAAGAAGCCAATTACCATTCCCCCAAGATGAGCAAAATGTGCTACATTATCTCCCGGGTTATTACTAAATCCAAGGTATAATTCTAACAACCCTAAAAAGATCACAAGGTACTTTGCCTTTACCGGGAAGAGCATATAAATATAAACCAGTGTATTGGGGAAAAGCATCCCAAAGGCAAGCAATACGCCAAATACTGCTCCTGAAGCTCCAATAACAGGTGTTCTATAAATATCAACTAACTTTTGCATGGAGTCATTATCAAGCACTAAATTACCAGAAAGGTCAGGTGCGATGGAGCCGGTAATACTATATACTTCAAAGGCACTTACTCCCATGTGAAATGCAGCAGCACCCAATGCAGTAATCAAGTAATAGATCAAAAATCGCTTCGGGCCCCACACATTCTCCAGGGTACTTCCAAACATCCACAGTGCAAACATATTTAAGACAATATGCCAAATACCTCCATGCATAAAAACGTGAGTCAATATCTGGTAAGGTTTAAAATGAGGGGAGTCAAAGTAGAACATTCCCAACTTTGCCTCCAAATACACATCCATTCCTTGCAAAAGAAAGGTGCCAAAAAAGAAAAGAGCATTGATAATAATTATGTTCTTTACTACCTCTGGCAGAATTTTAAATCCTGAGGGTCTAAACTGGGTCATTATATCCTATTTCTGTTCAAATTGCTTCGCCAATTCCTGAAGGTTAAAAGTAAGAAAAGTAAGTTTACCATTCAGGGCTATGTTGGGGATCTCGCAGGCGAATAGTTCATCGAGCAAGGATTTCATAGTATGGAAATCCAACTTTTGCCCTTCCTTTATAGAAGTATTCCTAACCAATGCCCTGATCAAATTCTCTCGTTTTTCAAGCTTTAGCTTGGTCATATTTTGTTTATACTGCTCTATCAATCCTTCAATGATCTGTTCTTCATTACTATTTTCCAGATCAGCAGGGATACCCCTTACCACCAAAGAATTGTTCCCAAATTCCTCTAAGTCAAATCCTAAGTTGTTAATTTCCGGCAGGATCTCCTTAACCAACTCAAAATCGGTTGCAGTTAAATTGATAGTTTGTGGGAAAAGTTGCTTTTGACTAGCAGATTTAGAGTCTTTTAACCTGGACATGTATTTCTCATATAGTATCCGCTCATGGGCACCTTGTTGATCAACCAATATATACCCCGATTTTATTTGAGCAACTATATACCTTTTATGTATTTGAAAGGGACCTGCAGCTACTTCCTCCTCCACATTACCCAACTCATTGTCATCAACAGTTGTTGGCTTTGTGCCACTGTCATTTCCTACCACATCCTTTTCAGATGAAGGGATCGCTCCATAAAGCTGCTCCCAATTCTTCAGATTCTGCCTTTCCAAACCGATCATGGTCGCCTGATTTCCAGATCCTGCTACATTGGTTGATGAAAAGTCCTCTTTGCTATTGGTAAAAACTGCTATTTTGCTAAAACTGTCCTCCTGATCAAAATCTAGTGAGGGGGTGATATTATGTTGTGCCAGTCCACGCCTAACAGCAGAGAAGAGGAAAGTGTATATGATCTTCTCCTCCTCAAACTTGATCTCCTGCTTCGTGGGATGCACATTGATATCAATCTTCGCCGGATCAATATCGAGGAATAAGACATACAATGGATAACTTCCCTCCTGAAGCAATTCATCGTATGCATTCATAACTGCATGATGTAGATAAGGATTCTTAATAAACCTGGAGTTCACCAAAAAAAAGCGTTCTCCACTGGATTTTCTTGCATACTCAGGTTTACCAATAAAACCTGTTATTTTGACCTGATCAGTGGATTCTTCCACAGGAACCAATCGTTCATTATAATTCTTTCCAAATAATCCAATAATACGCTGTCGCAAATTCCCGGTGTTGAGATGAAAGAGGTCAACATCATTGTGTTGTAATGAGAAGAAAATATCAGGATGTGCCAAAGCTACTCTTTGAAACTCCTCAATGATATGACGCATTTCTACTTTGTTAGACTTCAAGAAATTCCTCCGTGCGGGAACATTGAAAAATAGATTTTTCACTGCAATCGAAGCTCCTTCAGTACACTGGCAAGTTTCCTGTTTCTTTAACTCAGCCCCTTCAATGGTGATCATGGTTCCGAGTTCATCTTCTACACGTTTTGACTTCAACACGACCTGGGCGATAGCAGCCATAGAAGCCAATGCTTCGCCCCTGAACCCTTTTGTGCGAATAGCAAAAAGGTCATTTGCGGCTTTGATCTTTGAAGTGGCATGGCGTTCAAAGCTCATGCGAGCATCCATCTCCGACATTCCGCAGCCATTATCAATGATCTGAATTAGTGCTTTGCCTGCATCCTTTATGAAAACTTCAATCGAGGTAGCTCCTGCATCCACAGAATTCTCTAATAGTTCTTTCACTGCCGAAGCAGGGCGTTGTATCACCTCACCGGCAGCAATCTGATTAGCAATGGAATCAGGGAGTAAATGAATAATATCAGCCATTATTTATTCTTGAAAAACTTGAACAAAAATACTACCATTATAAACAACAATAACGCAGAATAAATTACAGGAATTTGGTAGAGATACAATATAAACGTGATCGACAACATCGCAATTAGTATGATTATCCTTACAGGGCGTGATTTTGCGCCTGCTCTTTTTTGTCGGTCACCAATAGAAATAGAAGGTCCATTTTCAGTATTCCGGAAGAGTCTATTGTACTTATTTTTTATTTGCTTACGTCCTTTGACTTGCTTTTCCTTCTCTGGGTCGTAGTAACGACACTTATACTCAAACTGCTTTGGATAAGGGGTTTTGAATAGAGATGATCTGAAAAGAGGAATGCGCATGACTTTTAAATGTAAAAATAATACTTTTTAGCACTATTCTTATATCGAATTTGCCAATTAAACCTGATACTTTTTATATCTTGCCAATTAATTGACACAACCTATTATTTGAGATCTGCAATAATGGTTTGTAAAACACACAGATTAGCTTTTATGCAATTCAGATATTTAGCTGTCCTGGCATCCTTTATTTGCTTTTCCTCAGGCATTTCTGAAAGCAGAAAGATCACAGATACCCTAACTACTTCAAATTACTCTTATTATTCAGACACTATCATATGGGTTGACACCCTTTTGAAATCACTTACTCCAGAAGAGCGGATCGGGCAATTATTTATGATCTCGGCATATTCAAATAAAACAAGTGCTCATAAGGCAGAAGTAGCTCGCTTGATCTCAACCTATAATATTGGGGGGTTGATCTTTATGAAAGGAGGGCCGGTCAGGCAGGTGGGTCTTACAAATCATTATCAATCAATAGCAAAGGTCCCTTTACTCATTGGCATGGACGCAGAATGGGGATTGTCAATGCGACTGGACAGTACCCCCAATTTCCCAAGGCAATTAATGTTAGGGGCAATTCAGGATAATGAGCTGATCTATAAAATGGGAAAAGAGATCGCCAGGCAATGTAAGCGAATGGGGGTTCACATCAGCTTTGCTCCTGTGGTAGATGTCAATAATAATCCTGACAATCCGGTGATCAATGATCGCTCATTTGGGGAGAACAAGCACAATGTGGCAGCCAAAAGTATCTCCTATATGAGGGGGTTACAGGATGGGGGTGTATTAGCTTGCGCAAAACACTTTCCGGGCCATGGAGATACTGACAAGGATTCTCATGAAACACTGCCAACGATACATCATTCCAAAGAAAGGCTAGATTCTTTAGAACTTTATCCCTTCCGGGAAATGATCAAGGCCGGCGTGAGCAGCATCATGACAGCCCATCTTTATATTCCATCATTGGACAGCACAAAAAATTCGGCCGCCTCTATCTCTAAAAATGTGATCACTGACCTTCTGATCAAAGAACTCCAATTTAAGGGATTAATATTTACCGATGCCTTGAATATGAAAGGGGTAACCAACTACTATTCTACCAGGGCATTAATGATAAAAGCATTGAAAGCCGGTAATGACATATTATTATTTCCTGAGAACATCCCAGCTGCTGTTGAGTCTATAAAAAAAGCACTGAAAGATGGGGAGATCACTCAAGCAGAAATTGACCATCGGGTGAAAAAGATCTTACAAGCCAAATATCATGCTGGGTTGCACGAATATAAGCCAACAAAAATAGCTAACCTTCTCTCTGAGATAAATACCCCCCAAGCTACACTTATCAACAGGCAACTTATTGAAAGTAGCCTTACACTGGTTCATAATACAGATGCTCTGATCCCTTTCCAATTACTGGACACGCTCAACTTTGCTTCTGTTAGTATTGGCTCAAGGGTAGTTACCGATTTCCAAAGATCGCTGGGAAATTATGCTCCATTTACGCACTACCCTATAAGCAAACAAGCAAATAAGAGCAAATTAGAAACACTGATCAAGGAGTTAAAAGAACATAAGGTAGTAGTAGTTGGAATACATAATATGAGCCGCTTTTCATCCAGGAACTATGGGATCAACAAAAATATCTTGTGGTTCCTTGAGGAGATCGCAAAAAATTCAAAAGTTATCATAACCGTATTTGGAAATCCATATAGTTTGAGATACTTCAATGATGCCAAGTGGTTGCTGATGTCCTATGAAAATGATCAATTCTCGCAAAGTTTATCGGCTCAATTGCTATTTGGAGGTATCTCAGCTAATGGTAAACTTCCGGTTACCGCTTCAAAGGATTGCAACTATGGGAAGGGTGCCAATACCATACCTCCTATCCGTTTAAAATATTCCATACCTGAAGAAGTAGGCATCGCTAGCAGAGACTTGCTAAAGATCGATTCCATAGCGCTTGAAGCAATAGAAGATAAAGCCACCCCCGGATGCCAAATATTGGTTGCCAAAGATGGGAAAGTCATTTATCAAAAGTCATTCGGATTCCATACATATGATAAGAAAAGGGCCGTAAAGAACACTGATCTTTATGATCTGGCTTCTATTACCAAGATGACCGCCACCTTGATCTCTCTAATGAGATTGTATGATCTAAGGCTCCTGGATGTAAAGGAAAATTTGGAGCATTATCTTCCCGATCTTGATGAGACCAATAAGAAGAAGTTGGTGATCAGGGATATTTTAGCCCATCAGGCAGGGCTGAAAGACTGGATACCATTTTATCTGCATACACTCAATAAAGATGGGAGTTATGATAGCAATTATTGTGATACCTCTAACAGCAACTTTTCTATCAGGGTAACAAACAATCTGTATTTGCATAAAGACTATCCAAAGGTGATGTGGAAAGAGATATTAGAGTCACGAATTAAAAATAAAGGAAAATACCGGTATAGTGATCTGGGATTTTACTTTTTGAAAAAACTCATCGAAGACCTTAATCAACAGCCTCTTGATACTTATGTTCAAGAAAATTTCTATGTTCCATTAGGGTTGGCCACTATGTGTTATAACCCGTGGCAATATTTTCCACTTGAAAGAATTGTGCCAACAGAAGATGACAAAACCTACAGAAAGGGATTGGTGCATGGGGATGTACATGATATGGGAGCAGCCATGCTAGGTGGTGTTGGCGGGCATGCCGGATTATTTTCCAATGCTAATGATCTTGCCATTTTTATGCAGATGCTAATGAATAATGGCACTTATGGTGGAGATCAGTTTTTCAAAAAAGGGACGATCCCCACCTTTGCGGCCAAGCAATTTAAGAACAATCGTCGTGGTATGGGATTTGACAAACCCGAAAAGGATCCTGATGAGGAGGGCCCAACTTGCAAAAGTGCTTCAGCGAATACCTTTGGCCATACAGGATTTACCGGAACTGCTGCCTGGGCTGATCCGGATAATCAGCTTATCTTTATTTTCCTCTCCAACCGGATACACCCTGATATCAATAATCGCAAGTTGATCGAGAATGATATAAGAACCAGGATACAGCAGATAATTTATGATGCCATTGCCAATGGCTCGACAGTTAAAAAATAATAGATACTTTTGAACAAAGAGGTGGAGATTTTTGTTACAAAGAAAACTATTGGAAATAATTACATAATTAAAAGCATGAAATGAAGATCGGAATCGTTTGTTATCCCACTTTTGGCGGAAGTGGTGTTGTTGCAACTGAACTGGGGAAATCACTTGCCAATGAAGGGCACAGGATACATTTCATCGCATACCAACAACCACAGAGGCTAGAGCATTTTCATGAACTAATCAGTTACCATGAGGTGAGGGTACCCAGTTATCCATTATTTGAATATCCTCCTTTTGGTGTTGCATTGGCCGGTAAGATGGTAGATGTTGTCAGACATGAGCAGTTAGACATTTTGCATGTACATTATGCCATACCACACGCATCAGCTGCATTTATTGCCAAGCAAATATTAGCGCAGGAACAAATTAGCATTCCAACCATAACCACATTGCATGGTACAGATATTACTTTGGTAGGCAGAGATGAAACTTATGGACCTGTAGTTGAATTTTCTATCAACCAATCAGAGGGGGTAACTGCTGTATCAGAGAATTTAAAAAAAGAGACCCTTGAGATCTTTAACATAGATAGAGACATACAGGTGATCCCCAATTTCATAGATCTTTCAAGGTTTACAAGAAAGAATAAAGATCACTTCAGGAAAGCGATTGCAACTCATGATGAGAAAGTGCTGATCCACACTTCAAATTTCAGAAAAGTAAAACGGGTGGATGATGTTGTTAGAGTTTTTCAAAAGATCTCACAAGAGATCCCTTCAAAATTATTATTTGTGGGTGATGGCCCTGAGAGGTCGCATGTTGAGCAGCTAAGCAGAGAACTTGGGGTTTGCGATGACATCAAATTTCTTGGGAAGCAAGAGCCCGTTGAAGAATTGCTTGCCATTTCAGATCTATTCTTTATGCCAAGTGAAAGTGAGAGTTTTGGATTGGCAGCTTTGGAAGCTATGGCCTGCAAGGTACCGGTAATTTCTTCCAACACAGGTGGAATACCTGAACTCAATATTCAAGGAAAAACAGGTTTTATGAGTGATATTGGCGCCATTGATGATATGGCGGCCAATGGGATTAAGTTACTGAAGGATGACGAGTTACTCAACGAATTTCGGGAAAATGCTTATCAGCAAGCCAGCAAATTCAAACTATCCAATATTGTACCCCTGTATATAAATGTGTATGAGGATGTATTGAAGGGAAGTGGTGGGTTGAAGTGAGATCTTTTTGGATTGTTGGTGATAACACCAACAATGGTAAAGAGGGGAAAAGAAAAGAAAAGAAGAAGGATTGAATCCATACTTACCCGATCATTACACTACCCTACCAAGCTCCCTAAAGCCACCCCAAATAATCCTCAGATCATTTGAAGTTGAATAGTCCTTTGCATAGAGCAGATTCAGCCTTGCAATCGTATTGGAATTGATCTCCTTATCTTTGATAATATCCAGTGATGATAACACCCCATCTTTAATAGGAGGTAGTGTAGATGATGTATCATCTACCTTCTCTCCACCATAGCCAACCCATGACCTCCTTCCTGCAAAAACTGAGAACCAGTTTTGCAAAAGGCCTGATCTCCTCATCAAAACATAACTAATAGGCAAAGTCATCAATAAAAAGCCACAAACGATTATATCAAGGACTCTTTTATTTCTCTTATGTGTGGCATTGGTAATGTTCAAATTTATATCTACTGCATACAGATCTCCTGAAGTATTCTTTGAATTGCTGCCAATAATATTGATACTCTCCTCGGGTACGATCTTAAAATCTACTTTACCACCGATGGCTGACATCCAACCGATAATATCCTGAGAAGGGATGTCCTTTGAGCAAAAGATCACCTCTCCGATGCGATATACCTCTACAATTTCCTTAAGTTGAGTCAATGAACCTAAATACTGGTCATCTTTTCCATCTAGTTCATTTGATGATATAAATCCAATGTAATTTGTGTCCACATCCGCCAAATTCAATAATGATAATACCCTTTGAGATTCGTTATTACTCCCGACAATGACCACCTTTTTATTCTTTGCCCCTTCCAACTCAAAATTCCGGTATCTGATAAAATGAAACAGCAACCTAATAATAAGCATCGTGAAGAAAGCGATGACTGCTCCAATAAGTATCATCCCTCTTGAAAATCGGTAAGACTCTTCAAGAAATCCATAGATGGCGGCAATGACCAATGTCCCAAATAATAATCCCCTAAGCAGTTTGAAAACTCTATGCGGCTTGTCATACCACCCGCTAAAGTAGGTGGATGAAAGCCAGATGGTGATATATAGGGGCACATTCACATAGAGGTACTCTTCAGCATAATAATCTCTGTCGACACCCATGATATTTCTTCCCCAAAAGCCCTTTAAAAAAACCATTGAAGTGTAAATGAGTGCTGCATCTATCATCGGTAAATATATGGACTTAATAAAGCGAGCCCCCAATTCAAAACCAGCTCTAAAATAGATGGCCAGTTTTATTGAAAAAATGAAAAGACGGGCACTCCCTCTACTTAGATGTTTATCTGCAAAAATGATCATGGCATTAAAGAACAACCTCAGATAATTCAGACTTCCTTTTTTGGTACTCTCTCCTTTATAATGGATGATTCTTGTATCCGGAAAGTAATAGTTCTTATATCCTGCCTTCACTATTCGGTAGGAAAGATCTATATCTTCACCATACATAAAGAAAGCTTCATCCAAAGTCCCTGTTTTCTCCAGTACTTCCTTTCTGATCAGCATAAATGCACCGGAGAGCACATTGACTTCATGTATCTTATCTTCTTCCAAATAGCCCAAATGATACTTACCAAACACTTTGGATCTGGGAAACAATTTTGACAAACCAACCATCTTATAGAAAGCTACAGACGGTGAAGGGAATGCCCGCTTTGATTCAGGTAAAAAATGCCCCTTTCCATCCAGCATTTTAACACCTAACCCACCGGCATCCGGTTGGTTATCCATAAAATCAATGGCTTTCACGAAGGTGTTCTCCTCCACAACTGTATCAGGATTTAGTAGCAATATATACTCCCCTTTTGTTTGAGTGATCCCCTGATTATTTGCAAAGGAAAAGCCCATGTTCTCATCATTACTGATAAGGGAAACATGAGGGAATTGTGTCTGAACCATTTTGCAGGAACCATCCACTGAGTTATTATCAACGACAATGATCTCTACTATATCTCGGGATTCTGTTTCAGTTGGCCTATCGTGATCAGCACTTGGCACAACCATTTCCGAGCTATGGGTTTGCAGGTTGAGTGCAGCCTTTTTAACGGAAAGCAAACATTGCTCCAGAAAATGTTTAACGTTATAGTTAACAATTATGACTGAAAGCTTGATCATTCGCGATTTACCAAATAGTTTTCATATGGGAGTCTTGTAACAATAGAGCGTGCTAATGTTAATTCATCTGCATACTCCAGTTCACCACCAAACGAAATACCCCTTGCAATTGTTGTGATCTTGACATTGAATTCCTCCAATTTATTGGTTAAGAAAAAGATAGTGGTATCTCCTTCTATTGTAGGGCTTATGGCCATAATTATTTCCTTGACATCACCGGTCTCTACTCTTTTGATCAAGGAATCCACATTGATATGTTCTGGCCCAATACCATCAATTGGAGATATGACACCGCCAAGCACATGATATAATCCATTATATTGATTGGTATTCTCAATAGCAATCACATCTCTGATGGATTCAACCAAACAAATTACCGAATGCTCGCGCGAAGGGTTGTCACAAATACTGCAACCATCATCATCACTCACATTATAGCATTTAGGGCAAAATTTAATATCCTCACGCATTTTAATGATGGTGTTCCCAAATTTCTTTACTTCGTCAGAGTGGGACTTCAATAAATGCAAAACCAATCTCAGTGCAGTTTTCACACCAATCCCGGGTAACCGAGAGAACTCATTTACAGCATCTTCTATTAACTTTGAAGAAAAATTCATTTCTCAAATTTAATGGTATTTAGCGAGCTTTTGTTAATATTCCAAATCCTTAATTATACAGACTATTTTACCGAATGTAAAACCTTAATTATCTAAATTAGTGTTTTTTAGCAAAGTCCTCTTTTCGCTAAAACTGAAATGATGGAAAAGAAACTTCTTTTATTAGATGCGATGGCCTTGATCTATAGGGCATATTTTGCCTTTAACAAGAACCCTCTTATCAATTCAAAAGGCATGAATGTTTCTGCAATTTCAGGATTCACAACTGTGCTATTAGATCTATTGACCAATGAAAATCCCACACATATTGGGGTTGCATTTGATACTCATGCCCCAACAGAGCGGCATGTTGAATTTGCAGAATATAAGGCCAATCGGCAGGAAACTCCTGAAGACATCGTCACCTCCATCCCCTATATTAAAAAGATCATTGAAGCTTTTCGGATACCTGTTTTGGAGGTAGATGGCTATGAGGCAGATGATATTATTGGCACAATTGCGAAAAAAGCTGAGCAAGAGGGGTTTCAGGTTTACATGATCACTCCTGATAAAGATTTTGGGCAGTTGGTTTCAGAGAATATTTTCATGTTCAAGCCCCCATTTAAGGGTAAAGGATTTGAGAAAATGGGCGTGCCTGAGATACTCAAGAAATGGGAAATTACAGATGTTAGCCAAGTGATTGACATTTTAGGTTTATGGGGTGATGCTGTTGACAACATACCGGGAATACCGGGTATCGGTGAAAAAACAGCCAAAAAATTGATAAAAGAGTATGGCAGCATGGAAGGGATCATTAAGAATGCAAATGACCTTAAAGGGAAACTCGGCAAAAATGTTAAAGAGTTTGCCGAACAAGGGATCATTTCAAAAAAATTGGCCACCATTATTTGCGATACACCCATTGACTTTGATGCATCACAATTTAAACTTGATGAATTTGACAAAGATCGGTTAGCAGATATATTTTCCGAACTTGAATTTAGGTCACTTGGTAAAAGAATTATCGGCGAATCATTCCAAATGGGGATATCCAAACAAGAGCAGATGGATATGTTCTCTACCAATGATAATAGTGATGGTTTTAGGCTGAACAGCCCTGAAGAAAATGATGGGTTTGAAAAGACGATAGAAAACACTCCACATACTTATCACTTAATAGACACTTCTTCAAAGCAGCAACAATTGGTCAAGGATCTCCTAAAGCAGAAAGCTGTATGTTTTGATACTGAGACTACAGGTGTAGATGCCAATATTGCCGAACTTGTGGGAATATCCTTTGCTTTTACTCCTCATGAAGCCTATTATGTCCCTATTTCTGAAGATAGGGCTGAAGTTATGAAGATCCTAAAGATCTTTGCTCCTTTTTTCGAGGATGAGAATATCTTGAAAATTGGACAGAACATCAAATATGATATGCTGATACTAAAGTGGTATGACATATCTGTCAAAGGACCTCTTTTTGATACCATGCTTGCCCATTATCTCATTGAGCCGGATATGCGCCATAATCTTGATCGCTTATCTGAGCTGTACCTCAAATATCAACCTGTACCCATTGAGAAATTGATCGGCAAGAAGGGCAAGAATCAAAAGAGTATGAGGGATGTTGATCTTGCCGAGATCACTGAATATGGTGCTGAGGATGCTGACATCACTCTTCAATTGAAAGAACGACTCACCCAACCATTGCAAGAGAGAAATGCAGAAAAACTTTTACATGAAGTAGAGATCCCGCTGATCCCAGTACTCACAGATATGGAATATGAGGGAGTGGGTATTGATAAGGATGTGCTGGCTACTCATTCAAAGGTGATGGCAAAAGAGATCCTCGAGGCAGAAAAAACGGTCTATGACATAGCAGGGGTGCAATTTAACTTAGCCTCTCCAAAGCAATTAGGGGAGGTGCTTTTTGAAAAAATGCAGATCCCTTATAAAGGGAAAAAGACCAAAACAGGACAATATTCAACCAATGAAGAAGTACTGACAAAATTGGCTCCTGGCAATGAAATTGTTCAACAACTATTGACACATAGAGAGCTGAGCAAACTAAGGTCGACATATGTTGAAGCGCTGCCCAAATTGATCAATCCAAAAACTGGCAGGATACATACATCATTCAATCAGGCAATTGCGGCTACCGGACGATTAAGTTCAGCAAACCCCAACCTTCAGAATATCCCTATCAGGACTGAAAGGGGCCGGGAGATCCGCAAAGCATTCATTCCAAGAGAAGATGGATATATGCTTTTATCGGCTGATTATTCTCAGATAGAATTACGTATTGTAGCCGAAATAAGTCAAGATAGCTCAATGATCACTGCCTTCGAGCAAGGCCTCGATATACATGCAGCAACTGCTTCAAAGGTTTATGGTGTTGACTCTGAAGCAGTGACACAGGAAATGCGACGAAATGCGAAAACCGTTAATTTTGGAATTATCTATGGGATCTCTGCCTTCGGTTTGTCGCAGAGATTGAACATCCAGAGAGGTGAGGCGAAAGAACTTATTGACCAATACTTTAGCAAGTACCCCAATGTAAAAAGGTTGATGGAGGATTCTATTGCTAATGCTCAGAAGAATGGGTATGTAGAAACAATGATGGGACGCAGACGGTATCTGAGAGATATCAATTCAAGAAATATGACGGTACGGAATTTTGCGCAAAGGAATGCGATAAATGCACCCATACAGGGTACTGCAGCAGATATGATCAAGGTGGCCATGATCAATATTCATGAAGCGATGCAAAAGAGTCAATTAAAGTCAAAGATGATACTACAGGTACATGATGAACTGGTCTTTGATGTGCATAAAGATGAGGTTGATGTACTCAAACCTATTGTCACTGATAAGATGGTCAATGCACTTTCCTTCAAAGTACCTATAGAAGTAGAAGTAGGAATTGGTGCCAACTGGCTGGAAGCTCATTGATAACAACTACCTACTAGTTCTCGCATTTTGCGAGGATGCATTAAATGTGCGCATGTTGCGCAAGTTCAATATAACCATATTTTCAACAGATGTCAGGAGAAAGATATATAATAGGTGATCAGCATTGGTAACAGCCATCTATCGGGGATCGCTATCTATTGATCATTAGTGTGCTGATTTATTTTCTGCTGGTTGTTATACTTGATTTTGGATTGCAATAAGATCAATTCCCTTTCTTTTTTCGTTCATTTCTTTTGCATGCCCAAAAGAAACGAACCAAAGAAAAAGGCAGAAAAAACGATGCTGCCTACCCGCAAATACCACTTCTGCCAACCGTTTTTTCATCCCACACATTGCAGCCAGAACAGAGGCCAGGAAGTTCTAAACTTGTAGTATGTTTCATTGTTTTTACCGCAATGAAATAACTTAATTAACAACTTCAAGCATTTTTCATCACAAATTCCCGAGAGGAAAAATGGATATGATCAAGTGAGCGATCTATGAGTTTCGAGTTCAAAGCTCAGAGTTTCTATTTTCTTACTTCTTATCCCTTATCCCTCTTTCCTTTTTTCTCTTTGAGCCTAAAGCTTATTTATGGTCAGCATTTTAGAGTCAGCAATTAATCCCCCTAATCCCTACTAGTTCTCGCATTTTGCGAGGATGCATTAAATGTGCGCATGTTGCGCAAGTTCAATATAACCATATTTTCAACAGATGTCAGGAGAAAGATATATAATAGGTGATCAGCATTGGTAACAGCCATCTATCGGGGATCGCTATCTATTGATCATTAGTGTGCTGATTTATTTTCTGCTGGTTGTTATACTTGATTTTGGATTGCAATAAGATCAATTCCCTTTCTTTTTTCGTTCATTTCTTTTGCATGCCCAAAAGAAACGAACCAAAGAAAAAGGCAGAAAAAACGATGCTGCCTACCCGCAAATACCACTTCTGCCAACCGTTTTTTCATCCCACACATTGCAGCCAGAACAGAGGCCAGGAAGTTCTAAACTTGTAGTATGTTTCATTGTTTTTACCGCAATGAAATAACTTAATTAACAACTTCAAGCATTTTTCATCACAAATTCCCGAGAGGAAAAATGGATATGATCAAGTGAGCGATCTATGAGTTTCGAGTTCAAAGCTCAGAGTTTCTATTTTCTTACTTCTTATCCCTTATCCCTCTTTCCTTTTTTCTCTTTGAGCCTAAAGCTTATTTATGGTCAGCATTTTAGAGTCAGCAATTAATCCCCCTAATCCCTTTACAAGGGGGAATAAAGAGTAGAAGTAAAGAGTAATGGCTGGAAGCTCATTGACAGTGGCAGTTATCTATTCAAACCCTCTTTAGCGGTAACATACTCATCCCAAATTTCTTTCACGATCGTCCCGGCAGGTTTTATATCATTGATCATTCCAGATATTTGCCCGATCTCCAGTTCACCTTCCTCCAGATCACCTTCAAACATCCCTTTTTTAGCACGCGCCCGGCCCAATAATTCCCTGAGTTCTTCATCACTAGCCCCTTTATCTTCTGCTTCTTTAACCTGCTGAAAGAAACTATTCTTTAACAAGCGTACAGGTCCGATCTTCTTCAGTGACAATAAAGTATCCCCTTCATTCGCAGAGACCACCTTCTTTTTGAAATCAATATGAGCTGATGATTCCTCGCTGGCTACAAAACAAGACCCCATTTGTACGCCATCGGCACCAAGGATCATGGCTGCAAGCATTCCTCTCCCGGTAGCTATGCCACCGGCTGCAATTAAGGGTAAGGATACTGCATCTCTCACCATTTGGATAAGACAAAATGTAGTAGTTTCTTCTCTCCCATTATGCCCTCCGGCTTCAAAACCCTCAGCAACAATTGCATCTACACCGGCTTCTTCGGCTTTCACAGCATATTTCACGCCCGGCACTACATGCACAACAGTAATACCATGCTCCTTAAGATGTGGAGTCCACACTTTAGGATTACCTGCTGATGTAAATACAATTTTCACACCTTCATCAATAATATGTTGGATATGCTTTTCAGCATCAGGGTAGATCAACGGCACATTCACGCCAAAGGGTTTGTCGGTCGCTTCTTTGCACTGTTGGATATGATCTTTCAACACTTCAGGATACATGGACCCTGATCCGATCAGTCCTAATCCCCCTCCATTTGAAACTGCTGCCGCCAGTTTCCATGATGCACACCATATCATCCCCCCCTGAATGATCGGGTATTGAATATTGAAGAGTGTTGTAATTTTATTATCCATCCTTATAAATGAATTACGTGCGTCTATACATGCTGTTCATTTCAAAATCCTAAATTCTAAATAATTTCAAAGTTATAAAAAAGTCCAAAACAAATACTAGCTCCATGTTTGGTGTTTAATCAATTAGAATTTAATGATTCTTTAGGATTTGTCATTTAGTGCTTAGAAATTTAAAATAGTAGATAATTAAAGTTTTCATTTTGTTTGTTTGTTTGTTTACAAACCAATCACCTCCTTATCAAAAATTATTATCTTTATACAAACATCTGCTAATTTATAAAATAAATCCAAATGAAATATCCTTACAAATGGAGAAAGGTGATCACACTTGTTGTGCTTTTCATGTTATTTTTTCAGGTAAAAATGAATGCACAAAATGAAGTAAAGTATTTTATCAAAAACAGCATTACTGATGGGACTAAACTAATAGAAGCTTATTTTAATCCATGGGCAAAAAGCACTTCCGCCGGATTCAATAATGGCTGGTATAATACTGCTAAACCCCACAAAACAGGCCGGTTTGACCTTACTTTTTCCGTGAACCTTGCTTTTATCCCAAAAGTAGACAGAGATTTTGACATTAGTGAACTTGACTTATCCGTATTAAGGTTGAAAAACCCTGGGAACAAAACAGGGCAAACCCTATTTGGCAAAAATGAAGAAGGCCCTACAATTGAAGCCGTTCTTCGGAATCCAATCACTTCCAAGGATGAAGCCGTATATGAATTTAATTCCCCTCCAGGAATAGGATTAAGCATATGGCCAGTACCCATTGCCCAGTTTGCTATCGGCATTTATAAAAAAACAGAGGTCATGGTCCGATTCATCCCTGCTATATCAATGGGGGCTACTGATGGAACCATGAAATATTGGGGACTTGGCTTTAAACATGATATTCTTCAATGGCTTTCCAAAGCAGGCGATAAGGCACCCATAGACCTTTCTGTAATGTTGGGATATACTTCCCTGACCACTGAAGTAGGTTTAGAAGTTGAGCCGGAGGGAAATGTTGTAGATAATACAGGGAAAGCGTGGGATAATCAAAAATTGAATTTGGGTATCAGGGGAGGTACATTTAATATATTGGTCTCGAAAAAGCTACCGGTCATCACTTTTTATGGAGGAGTAGGATATAATTGGGCAAAATCTACTTTGACATTAACAGGTGATTATCCTATTGTAAACTCATTTGATACCAATCCTGGCCCCACTTTAGGCAAACCTTTAGTCTCTTCCACGAAAGATCCTATAGATACAGAGATAAAAGGAGGGGGCAGTGTACGTGCAAATGGTGGTTTCAGATTAAAATTCGGGGTTTTCACATGGCATGTTGACTATACATTGGCAAAATACTCAGTTGCTACAACAGGTTTTGGCATATGTGTTGACTTTAAGGATTAATCCTTTCTCTTATTGGCATATGATGCAAATAACCATTAGCTTTGCGGGTTATGAAATTCAACAATCTGCTACAGCGGTTTTTAGTTTGGCGGGTAAAAAATATCAGCAATAAGAGTTTAGTCCTATTCCTCAGCATTTTTGTAGGCGCATTTTCCGGACTAGGGGCAGTCATCTTAAAAACTACAACCCATTATATACAGCACCTCCTTACCCAAGGTTTTCAAATTGAGTATTTAAACTATCTATATTTTGCTTACCCTTTGATCGGCATCCTATTAACGATTGCCTTTGTTATTTATCTAAACAAAGGCAAACTTGGCCATGGGCTCAGCAACATACTATACATTATTTCCAGAAAATCTAGTTTAGTTGAGAGGGACAAAACCTATTCTCATGTAGTTACGAGTACACTTACTGTAGGGTTTGGGGGATCTGTGGGCCTTGAAGCACCCATAGTCGTTACAGGATCTGCCATTGGGTCAAATGTTGGTCGTTTTATGCACTTAGGATATAAGAATAGGACTTTACTTATAGGATGTGGGGCAGCTGCAGCTATTGCAGCGATCTTTAACGCACCGATCACAGGTGTTGTTTTTACCTTGGAAGTGCTGTTATTGGAATTGGCGATCCCTTCGTTTATTCCAATCCTCTTAGCTGCTATTTCAGGAAAGATTGTATCAAAACTGTTACTTGGAGAAGACATTCTATTTTACTTTGATGTACAGGCAGATTTCCTGATAGCACATATCCCCCATTTCATTGCTCTCGGGATATTAACAGGCTTGGTTTCCATCTATTTTTCAAGGGTAACTCACAGGATTGAAGAGTATTTTCTAAGGTTCAAAGGGCGACTTAAAAAAGGATTGATAGGGGGCTTTTTTCTTGGGGTTCTCATTTTGCTTTTCCCTCCTTTATATGGGGAAGGCTTTGGATCTATTAAATCTATATTAGGAAACAATCCTGCCGAGCTGCTTAATAACAGCATTGCTTTTTCGTTTGCAGATCAAGAGTGGGTCATATTACTTTTTATATCTTCCATCATATTATTCAAGGTATTGGCAATGACCTTTACCATTAGTGGTGGAGGTAATGGTGGCTATTTTGCCCCTTCTTTATTTGTGGGCGCCCTAACTGGATTTATTTTTGCTCGTGTACTTAGCAATGTGGGTATTATTGAAGCAAATTATGTAAGCAATTTTTCGTTAGTAGGAATGGCCGGAATTATTAGTGGTGTATTGCACGCACCTTTGACAGGAATATTTTTAATTGCCGAAATCACCAATGGATATGAATTGATCGTTCCGTTAATGATCGTATCGGTCATTTCCTATGCAACGATAATAAAATTTGAGCCCCATTCCATTTATACCAAGCAGTTAGTAAGAAAAGGGGAATTGCTAACACGGAATAAGGACAAAGCGATACTTTCAAATTTGAAATTGAACAGGGTGATCGAAACGGATCTAAAAACAGTTAAGCCCGATATGAATCTAGGAGAACTAGCAGAAGTTGTGGCTCATTCAAAGCGAAATATATTTCCTGTAGTGGATGAAGATGGTGTGTTACTGGGCATCATTTTGCTAGATGATATCAGACACATTATGTTCAAACAGGAGAAATATGAAAGTACGTTTGCGAAAGAACTGATGCATTCACCACCCGCATTTGTCACTCCAAATGAGGACATGGATAGTGTGATGCAAAAATTTCAAATGATGAATGCCTGGAATCTCCCTGTACTTGAAGAGGGTAAATATATTGGCTTTGTATCCAAAGCGAAGATATTTTCTGTTTACAGGCGTTTGTTGATTCATTTCTCCAAAGAATAAGTAGCTTTACAACGTGAAAAGGCCCATCTCATTATTAGGTAGATTTTTAGTTTGGCGCGTAAAGCATATCAGCAATAAGAATTTCATTCTTATCCTCAGCATCTTCGTAGGTATTATCGGTGGTATTGCTGCAGCTATTATAAAAAATATCATCCATTATTCCCACGTACTCTTAACACATGGTTTTCATGACGAGTATGAAAATTACCTTTACTTTATATACCCCATTATAGGCATTATCTTAACAGTAATAATGGTCAGGGTCTTTTATAGGAAAGAATTTGCGCATGGCATCACCAATGTACTTAATGCTATTTCTACAAAAAATAGTATTGTCCAACTCAAAGAAATGTTCTTTTTCATTTTCGGAAGTTTTGCAACTGTAGGACTTGGGGGCTCTGTTGGAATGGAGGCGACATTGGTAATGAGTGGGTCAGGGATTGGATCAAATATGGCAAGGCTACTTCAACTTCCCTACCGCTCCAGAAAGTTACTATTAGGTTGTGGATCTGCGGCAGCACTTGCTGCTTTCTTTAATGCTCCTATTGCCGGTGTAATATTTGCTTTGGAGGTATTGATGCTTGACTTAACCATGGCTTCTCTCGTTCCGCTGCTGATGGCATCAGTGATCGGTAATATCATTGCCACATTTCTTTTGGGGGAAAGCATCGTATTCAATTTCACCTTAACAGAGTATTTTTCTGTCAGGGATCTACCATATTACTTGGGACTGGGGGTTTTTTGTGGCTTTATGGCGTTATACTTTGTCCGAATAGATTCGTTTGTCAGTAAGATATATCAAAAGGTCAATAATGTATATGTAAAAACAGTTGCAGGTGCCTTAATAGTAGGACTGTTGGTCTTCCTTTTCCCACCATTATATGGAGAAGGATATAGTGCGATCAAATCTCTGATCAGTAATGATTCCGTCAGTTTAATGAATAACACCTTCTTTTTTGATTTCAAAGACACAGAATTTGTTTTCATCTTATTTTTGGCAGCAATTATCCTGGCAAAGGCATTCGCCGTCTCAATTACATTAAATAGTGGTGGAATTGGTGGCTTCTTTGCTCCCTCTTTATTTATTGGTGGGCTCAGCGGCTTTCTCTTTGCAAGAACCCAGAATTATTTTGATCTGACTATTCCATTATCAGAGACCAATTTTACATTAGTAGGGATGGCCGGAGCTATGAGCGGCATTTTTCATGCACCTCTTACCGCCATATTCCTGATCGCTGAGATCACTAAGGGTTATGAGTTGATCGTACCCTTGATGTTAGTATCTACCATTTCTTATCTAATAGGCATCTATTTTGAACCACATTCAATATTTACAAGAAGACTTGCTCAAAAAGGCGAATTGATAACCCATCATAAAGATAAAGAGGTGTTGACCTTGTTAAAACTGAGGAAGATCGTTGAGCGTGATCTGATCACTGTATCGCCAGGTGACTCATTGGAAGACTTGCTGCGCAATGCAGTGTCAAAGTCAAATCGGAATATATTTCCGGTGGTTGATGTTGAAGGAAAATTAAGTGGCATGGTATTGCTTAATGACATACGAAGTATCATGTTCAAGCCTGAATTATACGATACGGTTTCGGTAGAGGAATTAATGATCATACCACCCACATGTGTTATGGTAGATGAACCTATGGAAAAGGTGATTCGAAAGTTTGATGAAACAGGCGCCTGGAATCTTCCCGTGATTGATTCAGAAGAAAAGTATGTTGGTTTTATCTCAAAATCAAAGATATTCTCAGCATACAGAAGATTGCTAGTACAATTCTCGGATGAATAGATGGATTATTTATTTATATTTATCAAGCAAATAGCAGCAACTATTTAATATCTAAAAATAGCAACTCATGAAAAAAGATACCAGAATATTTGAGATCATTGAGCAGGAAAAAAAGCGGCAGCAAGAAGGTATTGAGTTAATTGCTTCCGAGAATTTTGTCAGCGAACAAGTTTTGGAAGCGATGGGCAGTTGTTTTACTAATAAGTATGCCGAAGGATTACCTAAAAAACGCTACTATGGAGGATGTCAGTTCATAGATGAAGCTGAGCAATTAGCCATTGATCGGGCCAAGAAATTATTTGGAGCAGAGTGGGTAAATGTTCAACCCCATGCAGGAGCTCAGGCAAATATTGCTGTATACAGTGCCATCCTAAAACCGGGAGATACTTTTCTAGGCCTTGACCTGTCTCACGGAGGCCATCTCACTCATGGCTCTCCTGTCAATTTTTCTGGAAAGATGTTCAATGTGTTACACTATGGTGTAGAAGAAGATACGGGTACCATTGATATGGATAAAGTAGAAGCTATCGCTCTTAAGGAAAAACCTAAACTGATCGTTTGTGGAGCTTCTGCCTATTCCAGAGATTTTGATTACAAGAAATTCAGGGAAATCGCTGATAAGGCAGGGGCCTTTCTCATGGCTGATATTGCACATCCTGCCGGATTGATCGCCAAAGGACTATTGAATGATCCGCTTCCTCATTGTCACTTTGTAACCACTACCACGCACAAAACACTAAGGGGCCCACGAGGTGGTATGATCATGATGGGCAAAGACTTCGATAATCCAATGGGTATAAAAACCCCTAAAGGAGTAATCAGAAAGATGTCATCACTTATGGATAGTGCCGTATTTCCCGGTACGCAAGGGGGGCCGCTTGAGCACGTTATTGCTGCAAAAGCCGTGGCCTTTGGAGAAGCCCTTAGTGATGATTTTGAAGGCTATTGCAAACAAGTGATCAGCAATGCACAAGCTATGTCAGATGCATTCGTAAAGAGAAATTATAAAGTGATCTCAGGGGGTACGGACAACCATCTGATGCTCATAGACCTGCGCTCAAAGGATATTACCGGAAAGCAAGCTGAAAATTCGCTTGTAAGAGCGGATATAACTGTGAACAAGAATATGGTTCCATTTGATGATAAATCACCTTTTGTCACATCAGGAATGCGCGTAGGAGTAGCTGCTATCACTACCCGTGGCATGAAGGAAGATGATATGGATATCATCGTGAACTGGATCGACAATTTGATCGAAGATCCTGAAAACGAAAGCCTTATTGGTTCTGTTAAAAATGAAGTGAATAAATATATGGCCAGGTTCCCATTATATGAATAATTCTCAAAACAGATCTTATGAAAAAGATAGAGCATATCGGTATCGCGGTAAAGGAACTTAAAAATGGTAATGAGCTTTTTTCAAAACTTCTCGGGAAACCAAATTATAAGATCGAGCAGGTAGCTTCTGAGGGAGTCAACACCTCATTTTTTCAAATAGGTAATAGCAAAATCGAGTTACTGGAAGCCGAAGAAGCTGATAGCCCAATTGCCAAATTCATTGAAAAAAGAGGAGAAGGGATACATCATATTGCCTTTGAAGTAGATGACATCAACGCTGAAATGGCGCGGTTACGATCTGATGGATTTCAATTTACAGCTGATCAACCCCATAAAGGTGCTGACAATAAAATTGTGTGTTTCTTACACCCTAAAAGTTGTCATGGCGTATTAATAGAACTTTGCCAGGAAATAAAGTGAGCCAAATCAATATTGAAAAAATATACCCACATTTTTTTTGATCTGGACAATACCCTCTGGGATTTTAATCAAAATTCAGCAGCTACCTTATTAGAGCTTTACCATGAATATTCACTAGATATTGAAGGAATTTCTTCTCCCAAACCCTTTATTGATAAATACAAAAAGATCAATTCCGAGTTCTGGGAAAAATATAGAAATAACAGTATTTCAAAGGAAGTATTACGTGTCAGAAGATTCACTGATACGCTCCGGGCATTTGGCATCGAGAATGAGCCACTCACCAATGAACTTGCAAAGGCCTACTTAGAAAAATGCCCTCAAAAGAAACTGCTGATCCCGGATGCTCATGAGGTGCTCTCTTATTTAAAAGAAAAGTACACGCTTCATATCCTTACCAATGGTTTTACAGATGTTCAACTCTCAAAAATTGACAATTCTGATATCGCCAAATATTTCAACAAAATAATCACCTCAGAGGATGCGGGCTATAACAAACCCCATGCAGAGATCTTTGAATATGCTATTGGAATAATCAGTGCAAATGCAAGTGAATGTTTATTTGTTGGGGACAGCTGGGATATTGATATCCTGGGTGCTCAAGTTTATGGAATGGATCAAATGTATTATAACCCAAAGAAGGCATCACATACTGATAGCTCAACATACGAGATAGACTCATTGCTGGCAATGAAGTACATCCTATAACTACATAGGAGTTAAATAACTATAATAAAATAATCTGGAAAAAACTTTCCGGGGAATTAATGCTTATGTGAGCAGGTCTTACCCGTGGTTTTCTTATGTTCCTTGCAAGCTTTCTTGCACGCTTTGATATCTTTTCCGGAACATTTCTTGGCATGCTTGGCGCATGCTTTGGTTTCAGTGGATTTGCCTTTGCCTTTACAACTCTTAGCACTTCCCTTCTTGGCACAACAACCTTTCCCTTTTTTGCTATCAGTACTTTTAGCTGTAGTTTCCTCTTGCTTATCTGTTTTAGCATCCTGCTCAGTGGCTTTCACATTTGAATCACCTACATATTCAATCTTTGCATCAGGTACAGGCTTAGCATCTGCTGGTATAGTCTGTGCTTTTGCAACAACGATACCAAAAGCAAATAAGATGGCGGTAATAAGAAATAACTTTTTCATAAAATTCATTTTAATTGCGGTTAAAATACAATATTAATCAAATTTTACCACAAAATCAAATAATAGCACCACCTCAAACGATTGCAGCTATAATAGTTTTTCCTCCTCTTACTTGTTGATTTAGTTCAACTTTAATATTCACATCAAGCGGAAAGAATATATCAACCCTCGATCCAAATTTTATAAAGCCCAATTCATGCCCTTGAATTACATCTTCATTCTCATGCAAATAGAATTTGATCCGTCTTGCCACTGCACCGGCGATCTGACGTACTAAAATCGTGATCTTCTGATTTTCAAAAACAACACTATTCCGTTCGTTGGCTGTTGAAGACTTTGGATGCCAGGCAACCAAGTACTTCCCGGGGTGATATTTTACATATTTCACTTTCCCACTAATGGGTATTCGGTTGAGATGAACATTTGTCGGAGACATAAATATCGATACCTGAAGCCGTTTATCTTTAAAGAACTCCGTTTCTTCTACCTCCTCCAAAACAACAATTTTCCCATCAGCAGGAGACAGGACCACATTATCGTTGACAGTGATATTTCGCTGAGGGTTTCTGAAAAAGCTAAGAATAAAGAGGAACAAAAGCGCTACAAGAGATGCAAGAGTATATTGCCAAATAGGCAGGTGCTCCATATAGGAAATGATCAACCAAAAGATTGGGAATAAGATAAGAAAACTGACAACAATTGCTAGACGCCCTTCCTTATGAATAACAAGCATCAATTGAAATTAAATGTGAAAAAGAAGAAATTAAACTAATCCCTGAGCCAGCATAGCATCAGCAACTTTCACAAATCCACCGATATTAGCCCCTTTGGCATAATTTATGAAATCCTTCTCGCTGCCATATTTCACGCACGTCTCATGGATATTGACCATGATAGAATGCAACTTCTTATCTACTTCATCTCTAGTCCATGATAACCTTTGGGAATTTTGACTCATCTCAAGGGCAGAAACTGCGACTCCGCCGGCATTAGCTGCTTTACCTGGGCCATACAATATTTTATTGTCCATATACACATCAATTGCTTCAGGTGTTGAAGGCATATTTGCACCTTCACTAACAACATAGCAACCATTTTTCACCAACATTTCAGCTTCTTCTTTGTTTACTTCATTTTGAGTCGCACAGGGTAATGCCACATCGCATTTGACTTCCCAAGGCCTTTTGCCTTCAAAGTAATCGCATCCAAATTTTTCAGCATACTCTTTTATTCTTCCATGCTTTAATGTCTTCAACTCAATGATGAAGTTCAACTTATCTCTGTCAATGCCCTTCTCATCATATATATAGCCACCTGAATCAGATGCTGTTACTACTTTTGCTCCTAAGTCAAGGCATTTTTCGATCGCATATTGGGCAACATTACCGGAACCTGATACGGTTACCACTTTATCCTTCATGGAATCATTTCTTGTTTTTAGCATTTCTTCTGCAAAATAAACACACCCATATCCTGTGGCTTCAGTTCTGATCAAACTACCGCCCCATTCAATACCCTTTCCGGTAAGTACCCCGGCAAACTCAGTTCTCAAACGCTTATACTGACCAAATAGATAGCCTATTTCGCGGCCTCCTACACCAATATCACCTGCAGGCACATCACGATGCATGCCTATATGTTTTTGCAATTCGGTCATAAAGCTTTGACAAAACTTCATTACCTCATTATCAGATTTATTTTTAGGATCAAAATCTGCACCTCCCTTACCTCCACCAATTGGCAAAGTTGTTAAACTATTTTTAAAGACTTGTTCGAATGCAAGGAATTTCAAAATACTCAGATTCACTGAAGGGTGAAATCTCAGGCCCCCTTTATATGGGCCAATCGCACTATTCATCTGAATTCTAAAACCTCTATTAATATGAAAGTCACCATTATCATCAACCCAAGGTACCCGAAAAATAAATACCCTTTCAGGTTCACAAATTCTTGCAAAGATCTTTGTTTTTCTATAAATAGGATGATCTTCTGTATATGGAACAATATGTTCTGCTACTTCCATAACCGCTTGTAGAAATTCATGCTCGTTCGGATTTTTCTTAATGATCGGATCCAACACATTTTGAACTGTTGGGTCAAGTGCTTTTTTAGTCTTTGATCCCGTTAAAGTTGCTTCTTCCATTTGATTGATTTTTTTAATTAATTACGGTGCGAAAATAAGCAAATTTTTACTTGAAACATACTAGAGAAATACATATTTATCTCACAATTATAAATAAATAAATGTAGATAAAAGGGACAGCAAAAAGCAAGCCGTCAAAACGGTCTAAAACACCTCCATGACCTGGCAATTTTGACCCTGAATCTTTAACATCAAAACTCCGCTTAAGCATTGATTCTATGAGGTCTCCATAAGTTCCAAAGATGGCAACAATGAGGCCAATGATCAGCCAATTTTCAATGGTCAATTGAGCAAAAAAACCGCTAATGATCCAGGCAACCACGATGCAACATAGGGTTCCTCCTATTGTACCTTCCCACGTCTTATTTGGTGAGATTCGTTTATGCAATTTATGCTTTCCAATTTGAGACCCAATAATATAAGCCATCGTATCATTTGTCCAAATAAGGAATAATATTCCCAATACCAATTCACTATCATATTTACCACTTTTAAAAGAAATAATACTCAACAACAAAAATGGGATGACAATATAAATCACACTTAGAATATTAAAAGAAATATTAGTGAATGGATTTGGATTTTCCTGGTAGAGTTCCAATAGAAAGAAAAGTAACAAAACCGGTATAATAATATAGGTAACAAAACCAGGGAGAATTCCCCAGGCAATCATGGTACCCACAATAAAAACGATGCCCCCTAATGCAGTTCCAATGTACTTAACAAATGGAGGCCGCTTCAGATGATCCTCTCCGTGCTTCTCCAATAGTAATAAAAACTCCCATAAACAGAATAAAGTTAGTATAGAGAACAACGCTAGAAAAGAAAATTTGTGAAAATAAACGCCACCAATAAACACCATAGCAAAAATTATTGCAGTGACTGCTCTTTTAATAAAGTTAGTCATACGCTGTATTCAGTTAGGGTTTAGAAACGGTTTCGCAGTATAATTTTTGATAAAATTACTCAATTGTCAGCTTCAATTTACCTTTTCTATAAAACAAGATCAGGAAAAAGGTCAGTAAAAGAGTGAAAAATAGTGTGATCTGCCAATTAATTGGAGCCATGTTCTCAACATCAAAATTGATAACACTCATTTGCTTAAGATAGAGTAAAACGACTTGGATACCATTATGGATAAAATGGCCAATAATGGGCAGCCATAAATTACCACTCCAATAAAATAGATACCCAAATAAAATACCAAGTGCCATCCTGGAAAAAAATCCATAAAAATCTAAATGCATGGCGCTGAATAGAAATGAGGCAATCAAGATACCAACAAGCGGCTTTTTGGTCCAACGGATCAATAAACTCTGCATGGCCCCACGGAATAGCAACTCTTCTCCGATCGCTGGAATAATGGCTAGCATCACCATATTCACTATAAAATCTCCAACATTTTCCATCTTCAAAAAAGCCTTCATAAGAGCCTCCATGCCGGCTGCTTGGTCGCTGAGCCAAATCTCCACAGCGTAAAGTGATTCAGGGAAAGTAATGGATTGGTTAAGTTTGTAAAGGAATTCAATGCCCGGCACGGAAAGTACCGTAATGAAGGGGATGAAAATAATAAGCAAAATATTGGGGCTTCGCTTCAATCCCAAATACTTCAAAGGGTCGAATGAAACTATTAGGCCAAATAATAGTGCCGGAATTGCAAAGGTCATCACATGAACAAAAATCTGTACTAGTTTGATAACAAATGTTGTGTCCTGATTTTCTTGTAAATATTCAGGGATTAGGTCCGGGCTGATGATGTTATATTTAAAACTCAATAACAGTGCCCCAATAGCACCTGCAACTAGCATGAATAAAAACACCAATAGAAACAACAACAATGCTTGAGTTAAATAAGAGGATCGTGAAACAGGTGAATGATTATCACGCATGGAATAGGACATTTTTGTAAATTTACTTAGAAAACAAAAGAATAAGAAATTGTTAAAAATTGGAAATATAAAATTTGATGAATTCCCTTTGTTATTAGCTCCAATGGAGGATGTTACCGATCCACCTTTTAGGTCGTTATGCAAGGATCAGGGGGCTGATATGATGTACACTGAATTCATCTCCTCGGAGGGTTTGATAAGGCATGGAGTAAAGAGCACTAAGAAGCTGGATATTTCTGACGATGAAAGGCCGATCGGGATCCAAATATTTGGAAATAATATCGATTCGATGACACAATCCGTTGGAATAATAGAATCTTCCCAACCAGATCTCATTGACATCAATTATGGTTGTCCTGTAAAGAAGGTAGTCTCGAAAGGAGGTGGCGCTGCCATTCTGAAGGATATTCCACAAATGGTACACCTGACCTCTGAGATGGTCAAGATATCCAAATTACCTGTTACTGTTAAAACCCGTCTTGGCTGGGATGATGACACTAAACATATAGTTGAAGTAACTGAACGGTTACAAGATGTAGGCATACAGGGGATCACCATCCATGGCAGAACAGGAAAACAGATGTTCAAAGGTAAAGCTGACTGGTCGCTTATTGGTGAAATAAAGAATAATCCACGTATCAAAATTCCTGTTTTTGGTAATGGTGATGTAGATTCTGCAGAAAAAGCCACGGAAATGCGTAGTAAATACGGGGTGGATGGAATTATGATCGGAAGAGGTGCGATTGGATATCCCTGGATATTTAGAGAGATCAAACACTTCTTCAAAACTGGCAAGAAATTATCACCGCCAACAATAGAAGAAAGAACAAACGTTTGCCGGCTTCACTTGCAAAGAGCAATGGAATGGAAGGGTGAGCGAACCGGTATTCTTGAAATGAGAAAACATTACACGAATTACTTTAGGTCATTACCATATGTTAAACCATATAGAACGCAACTGGTCTCTTTAGAATCATTTGAAGAAATTGATGTACTCTTTAATAATATGGATTCAGTATATAAAGGAATTGAAGAACCTTCATGAAGATTTTTAGACCTTCAGCTATAATATATAAAATGCAAACCTTGAAAAATTAGGACATTTTATTTTTCTTTGTTTCAAATTTCTTTGATCTGTTATGTCACCAACCTATATACTTAGTTTTGTATTTGGATACTTTTTTCTTCTACTACTAATATCTTGGTTTACAAGTAAAAAAGCTGATAACAGGTCGTTCTTTATCGCTAATAAAAGCGCCCCATGGTATCTTGTGGCGTTTGGCATGATAGGCGCTTCCCTATCCGGGGTCACCTTTATCTCTATTCCCGGGAAAGTGGGCACTTCACAGTTCGCTTATATGCAGTTGGTATTTGGCTATATGATCGGTTATCTGGTCATTGGTCTGGTCTTGTTACCACTATATTACAGACTAAACCTCACATCTATATATACATACCTCTCAAGAAGGTTTGGCAAAATATCTTATAGGACCGGTGCATTGTTCTTTTTGATCTCCAGGGTCATCGGCGCCGCATTCAGATTATACTTAGTAGCCATGATACTTCAATTATTTGTTTTTGATAAATGGGGTATCCCCTTTTGGATCTCTGTTTCACTTACAATACTCTTAATTTGGATCTATACTTTCAAGGGGGGTATAAAGACCATCGTATGGACGGATACATTACAAACCTTATTTATGATCCTTGCCGTTGTGTTTTCCATTCACTTCATTGCTGAGGAGTTGAATCTCTCTTTTGGTGGTATTACAAATATTTTACTTAAAAGTGATTATATCCAAGTATTCGTTTGGGATGGCAGTCAATGGAATTTCTTTCCGAAGCACTTTTTCGGAGGTGCATTTATAGCTATTGCCATGACCGGCCTCGACCAGGATATGATGCAGAAGAACTTAAGTTGCAAGAACATTAAAGATGCTCAAAAGAATATGTTTTGGTTCTCCATAATCCTGTTTTTCACCAATATCCTATTCCTTTCACTAGGTGGCTTATTATACATTTATGCATCACAAAATTCGATTGTGATCCCATCTGATACTGACCAGCTATTTCCACTGCTTGCCATACAATATTTCAGCCCATTTGCAGGTGGTATTTTCTTGATTGGCCTTATTGCTGCTGCTTATTCCAGTGCAGACTCTGCTTTAACAGCTTTAACCACTTCATTTTGTATCGATTTCCTTGGATTTGACGATAATGGAGATTCAAAAAAATACAAAAGACAGCGCAAATGGGTTCATATAACCTTCTCGTTATTGTTATTCTTCGTAATTATCGCTTTTCATCAACTCAAAGATAAAGCGCTGATAGATCAGCTCTTCACAGCGGCCACTTACACCTATGGGCCACTCTTGGGACTTTTCTTTTTTGGAATTCTCCAACGAAGAAATATAAAAGAAAAACTGGTACCATTAGTGTGTATCCTTTCACCCATATTGTGTTACATTATTAAGGATAATTCAGAACCTATTTTAGGTAACTATCAATTTGGATATGAATTACTAATTTTAAATGGCTTGATAACCTTTTTTGGGCTCTACATTATTTCAATTCCATATGAACTTACAGATGGTAATAAGGATTAATAAATATTATACATTCCTGCTTCCGGTAATGTTGCTACTATTGAATGGTAACGATTACCCCACTGATTATTTCAGGGCACCTTTGGATATCCCTTTAGTGCTTTCGGGCACCTTTGGAGAACCAAGACCTAACCACTTCCATTCGGGATTAGACATTAAAACAAATAAGACAACTGGTCTCAAGGTATATGCTGTGGGCCCGGGATATGTTTCTCGCATAAAAGTCTCTACTTACGGATATGGAAATGCAATCTACATCTCACACCCCAATGGATACACATCGGTGTATGGGCACCTTGAACATTTCAACACAGCTATTGATAAGTACGTTAAAAAAATGCAATATCAGCGTGAGCGATTTTCAATAGAACTTTATCCAGGTAAAGAGCTTTTTCCAGTAAAAAAATCTCAGGTGATCGCATATTCCGGTAACTCAGGTGGCTCAAGTGCTCCCCACCTCCACTTTGAATTACGTGATGCAAAAAGTGAAGTGCCTATCAATCCTCTGCTATTTAAATTAAAAGTGGCAGATCATATCGCCCCTATTATCAAATCTTTAGCCATTTATCCTATAAATAAAGGTCATCAGATCATGGATCCCATATTATTGAACGCATCTCAAAGTGGTAAGCAATTTAAACTAACTGCAGATACTATTTTCGTGAATAGCCCCCAAGCAGTCCTGGGCATCTCAACTTACGATCAACTCGACGGCTCAGAAAACAATAATGGGGTCTATAGCATTTCTCTATTTAAGGAAGATCAGAACATTTTTAGCTTTCAAATGGATAAAATTGCATTCCATCATACACGATATGCAAATAGCCATATTGATTATAGGGAGAAAAAACTATCAGGGGATACCTTTCACAAGTGCTTTCTTTTGCCTGGCAATAAACTGCCAATTTATGATCAGGTAGTAAAGAAAGGTGTTGTGGACCTATCAAATGATCAACCGGTAAAAATAAGAATATTGGTACGAGATTTTGAGAATAACACTTCTGAACTCAACTTCTATGTTCAGTCTATTCCAGCATCAGGAAATAATGGTAATATGAATAAAAATATCACAAAGACCTTCTATTACCAAGTGGCCAACTCCTTTCATGACAGCGAGATCTCTCTTAATTTCACCGCCAATTCTTTTTATGACACTTTACAATTTAAATATTCGAAATATGACACTACCGGATATGAATACTCCGCCATTCATAAAGTACATACATGGCATGAGCCGTTGCATAAGTACTTTCACATTGCCATCAAAACAAAGAACCTACCTGTTGGCCTGCGGAAGAAGGCGATCATTGTCTATCGGGATGGGAATATGAATATTAGCAGTTGTGGTGGCACGTGGAGTGAAGGCTATGTAAAGGCAAGAGTAAGAAAATTTGGCGACTACTATGTAGCTGTTGATACTACAACTCCACGGATCAGGCCACTAAATATTTCCGATAACAGTCATTTACAAAACCGTACTTCAATAAGGATAAAAATTACTGATGATCTTTCAGGTATAAAATCTTATCGAGCCACCGTGGACGGAAATTGGCTGCTCATGGAATATGACTACAAGAAAAATCTCTTGCTTTACAAGTTTGATGAGAAGGTATCAAAAGGTGTCCACAATTTTAAATTAGTTGTAAATGATGATGTTGGAAATACTGCTGAGATTCTATTGAAGTTTACCAGATAATTCTAGATCAATAGATCAATGTGGTATCAATGCCTTACCATAAAGCGGATTCCCATCTAAGGTGACTTTAATGAAATACATACCGCCAACGAGTTCAGAGATATCCTCTGAAATAAGCTGCTCATTGCTCAAAATGTTGCAGAGTACTTCTCTTCCATGCAGATCATAAATAGATATAATGCCGTCGTCATATGATAAATCTCTTAGCATTATATGAAGCTCATCAATAAGTGGGTTTGGAAAAACTCTCAATATAAGATTTGCAAACATTTCACTGATCCCTATTGAGTTGTAAACAAATTCAAGATCGTCAACAATAAATTCTGTCCCAAATTGTGCATTTCCATGAGGGTCACCTGCGGTGATCTCCATATAAAGAGAGTCAGGACTGTCAGTAGAATAATAAACAAAAGGGACAACAAATTTACCAAATCCAAGAACCTGAATAGTAGTTACATAGATGGCTTCACCAACTAATACACCTTGCTTTGAAAGTTGAGCATGAATATGGCAAATATCTCCGTTTACAGGGGCTGCTATCACAAATCCTCGCAGAGAGTCAGGGTTTTCATTAAACAGGATACCCCCAGTAGGTGGTCCACCCATAAAAGTACCATTTAGCCATAGAATTCCCGGCAGTGTGTCAAATCCTTGATTCGGGAATGGTGGTGGGACAGTGGCTGTATCGCTAATGAGCCTTAAAGCAAAACTTCCGGAATGGGCAAAAGTAGATTTTGACACTAAGACCGGAAATCCCATTAAAGACTGCTGGTTTCTGGAGCCCCAATCTATCGGATCCTCTCCCAATCCTGAGATAACCCAATTTTCAAAACCTGCATTCGCAGGTTGCGTTTGCCCAAATGTACCGGTAGTTATGATACATATGATCCACAAAAGAAGCAATTGCTTTAGTAAGACTTTCATTGAAAATATAATTATTAGTAGCCAACACCTTCAAATGCTCTATCAATATCCTTGATAAGATCATCAATATGTTCAACACCTACTGACAATCGGATCATTTGATCTGTTATGTTCATCTTATTGCGTTCCCCAGGGTCAATATCAGAATGGGTCATTGAGGCCGGATGCTCAGCAAGGGATTCAGTGCCCCCAAGACTTACCGCAATTTTAATTAATTGCAGGCCATTGAGAAACTTAAAGGCATTTTCCTCGCCTCCTTTAATGTCAAAAGACACCATTGCGCCGGGTGAAAGACACTGCTTTTTATAAATTTCATATTGACCATCTCCTTTCTTCAATAGCCCCAAATAATAGGTTCTATCGACCAGTGGGTGTTTAGAAAGGTGGTCAGCAATTTTCTGAGCATTTTCTACCTGTTGGGTCATCCTTAACTTCAACGTTTCTAAGCTTCTCATGAGTAACCAACCTGTCCATGGTCCAAGCATTGTTCCCATAAAAATTCTTAAAGCTCTTACTCTATTGATCAGCTCCTTTGAACCCAAACACGCACCTGCGATCAGGTCACTATGTCCACCAAGATATTTGGTAGCAGAATAGAGAATAAGGTCAGCTCCATGGTGAACAGGCTTTTGCCATAAGGGACCCAGGAAAGTATTATCTACAGCCACCAGGACCTTTTTGTCCTTTGTTGAATACTCTTTAGCGACCTCTGCACACATTTCCATATCTATAAGGCTATTTGTTGGGTTGGCAGGGGTTTCAATAAATATCATTGCCAGTTTCCCCTTGGCAGAAGCTTTATCAAGGATCAAAGTGATATCTTCCTTAGAATCGTCCGGTATAAAAGTTACCGGTTGAATGTTGAACCGGGTAAGAACATGCTTGAAAAAATAATCTGTACCCCCATATATCGGCTCGCTATGAAGCAATATATCACCTGGCCTTAGAAATTCAAACAATGTTGTGCTTATAGCTGCCAGCCCACTCTCAAATACGGCGCATGATTCAACTTCCTCCCATAGGGTTAGGCGATCTTCCAGAATCTCCAGATCAGGATTGTTCAACCTACTGTAGATCAGGCCAAGTTCTTCTTTAGGGCCTTGCTCTCTGAGGCCATAGGCAATTTCAAAGAATGCTTTCCCTTCTTCAGCATTCTTAAAAACAAATGTAGAGGTTTGAAAAATAGGACACTTCAGTGCACCTTCGGATAGTTCAGGCTTATAGCCATAAGACATCATCATGCTCTCAGGCGATAAATGTGTTTTTTTTGGATTTTTCTTCATGGATATTCTCTTATTTAGTCATTGGCAATAGTTAGCCAACCACCTTAAAGAAAAATATAATTCCACAAGAGATTTCTTAAGAACCGCATTTTACAACATACTAGAAAAGTAATGTAGTGGCGGCATCTTCTTCCCAATTGTCACTTACTCATCATCGCTACTGCTTTCACTCCCCTCATCATCGCTACTGATTTCACTCACCTCATCATCGCTACTGCTTTCACTCCCCTCATCATCGCTACTGATTTCACTCCCCTCATCATCGCTACTGCTTTCACTCCCCTCATCATCGCTACTGATTTCACTCACC
>CAZNGA010000011.1:0-59932 GCA_964572485.1 uncultured Chitinophagales bacterium | reverse complement strand
CCGGTAGCTGGATTGATATTTGCGGTCGTTAATACCTCTTTTCTGCCATTTAATATCCTAATTACTTCCCTTGTTCCATTTCCGGTAATATCACTGCACTTCACGGTGACTATCTCAGGAAAATAATCCCCTAGCACCAGGTAGTTGCCCAAGGATGCTTCATAATAGAACTTTGTGATCACGCTTTCAGGGTACTTCCCTTCTACATAACTGTGATCGATATATTGGTCAACATCGTCAGGTAACTGGCCGGGACGCCAATCCACATTATCGGGATGACAATTTCTATTTTGGTCACAATCTTCACAATCAACCTCTGCAAAGATCAATAATATACGGAGTTGGCCACTGCTTGGAAGAGAGTATCCATTTTCAGAATTGACCAAATTATTTTGATCAGGCTGGGAATAAACGATTTGAACAAAACTGAAAAATGCGAGTAATATGGTAGCGTACTTATTCATAGGAATACTACTGCAAAAAGTCTGCCACTATCAATTCATAGGAGATGGTTGGCAAAGCAAAAGATGAAGTCGAACAAGAAATTCTCTACTATATTTACTTAGCTATCGACACCGATCTCTTTTCCCGGATCACGGTCACTTTGATCTGCCCGGGGTATTGCATATCAGTTTGTATCTTCTCAGATATTTCAAATGAAAGCTCTTCTGCCTTCTTATCTGTGACTTTTTCGCTTTCAACGATCACACGTAGTTCGCGTCCGGCTTGTATCGCATAAGCTTTCGCCACACCCTCATAATCAAGAGCGACCAGTTCCAGGTCCCTTAATCTCTGCAAATAGCTTTCCCTGATCTCTCTTCTTGCTCCAGGTCTTGCACCAGAAATGGCATCGCATGCCTGAACAATAGGTGAGATGATGAATTCCATATCCACTTCATTATGGTGTGCACCAATTGCATTCACAACGGCTTCGTGCTCCTTGTACTTTTGAGCCATTTTCATACCTAACAAAGCATGAGGGGTTTCAGAAGCTTCATGGGGTACCTTCCCAATATCATGGAGTAAACCGGCCCGTTTTGCCAATTTGGGGCTTAATCCTAATTCAGCGGACATTATTGCACATAAGTTAGCGACTTCCTTTGAATGTTGTAGAAGGTTTTGGCCGTAAGATGACCTGAAACGCATTCTACCAACCATCCTCACCAATTCTTGATGGAGTCCATGAATTCCAAGCTCTATCACTGTCCGTTCACCGATCTCCAAAATATGCTCTTCGATCTGTTTCTTGGTCTTTGTGACAACTTCCTCAATTCGAGCCGGGTGAATTCTACCATCAGCAACAAGCTTATGTAAAGACAATCTGGCGATCTCTCTTCTTACTGGATCAAATCCTGAAATGACGATCGCCTCGGGGGTGTCATCTACAATGATCTCCACCCCTGTTGCAGATTCTAAGGAACGGATATTTCTACCCTCTCTTCCTATTATCTGTCCTTTAAGCTCATCACTTTCCAAATTAAACACAGATACCGCATTTTCAATGGTCTGCTCTGCAGCAGTCCTTTGAATTGCCTGAACAACTATCTTTTTTGCCTCTTTATTGGCTTTAAGGTTGGCTTCGTCAACGATCTCTTTAATAGAGGCCATCGCATCGGTCTTGGCCTCTTCTTTTAAAGATTCAATTAACTCTGTTTTTGCTTCCTTTGCGGAAACATTGGCTAATTTTTCGAGCTTATTTACCTGTTCCTCATGGACCTTATCAAGCTCCTTATGCTTTAATCCAACAAGCTCCAGCTGCTCATTAAGGTTCGTTCTAATTGATTCGTTCTCTTTACTCTTTCGCTCTAGATTTTCTAGCTTTTGGGATAATGACTGCTCTACTTGCTTGGTTTTTTTCTCTCTCTCGTCTATTTTGTTTCTTCTGCTACCTACTTCCTGATCGAATTCAGATTTCATTTGAAGGAATTTCTCCTTCGCTTCTAAGATTTTATCTTTCTTTAAATTCTCTGATTCATGTTTTGCTTCTTCAATTATTTTTTGCGCCTCTTTCTTGGCGGCTTCTTCATTTTTCTTAAGCGTTTTAGCAAAAACAAACTTCCCTACAAAAATACCAACAGCAAGTGCAATCAATCCACTGATTATCATTCCTGATTCCATCATTTGTGGTTTTTTGATTATTATATGTTACTTCCAGCAAACTCATTGCTACTAACAAAGAACGGTGATTACACTAATATTATTTGTTCAATGAACAAACAAAGTTAACAAAATCATTATTGTTTTATGAAATTCTTTTTTTCAAATGAAAATAATCGCTTTCAGCTACTTTTCATTTAAAAATGTAGATAGGGTATTATCCAGTTCAATGAGCTTATCTGCAAAGCCCGTTTCAATTCCCTCTACCTTGGATCCTTTATCAAGGGAATCAATTGCAAACATCAATGCAGCCATAGCCATGAAATCCTGCTTATCAGTGCCACTATATTGTGCCTCCAGCTCTTTGACTTTAGCGGTAACCAGTTTGGCAGCTTTTCTGATCCTCTCTTCTTCCTCCTGCCCAACTTTCATAGGGTAAGTGCGGTCACCAACGGTAACTTTTATATTTAATGTCTTGGTATTTTCGGTATCCATTTCTGCTCTCTTCCATTAAGGAAATTACCATGTTCAGGTTAACCTGATAATAGTGCTATGCACTTATCGATCTCCTTGATATATTGATCGATCTTCTTTTCCATCTCAAGGTTTGAGGTGTCATTTGCCAGAACCTTTTCACCCTCATCACCCTTCATCTTCTTTGAAAGTTTCAAAATATTCAATGCATTCTGGAGCTCCTTGATCCGTAAATTATCCTGATCCTCTTTTTTCTTTAATTCCACATTTTCCTCTGCCAATCTACCTACCTCATCTTTGAGTGATGTATGGTCTTTAAGAATGGCGTGGGCCTTCTGAATGACACTGTCTAGATGGTTCGCGATTTCATCCATTTACTTACGAATTTCAGCTTTCAACTGCTGCTCATAATTTAGGACTAACTTCTTCATGATCTTATCTACAAGTAAGTCGGTAAGTGTTTTTGACTCATCCTGAAAGATAAAACTGACTGCATATGACTTTTTACCTTTCCCCAATTTCTCATCTGAATAAATATCGAAAAGGTTCACTTCCCTGAGTATTTTCTTCTCGGTTTGTAAGGCCACTTTTTCTACATCTTCAAACTGCACCGATTGATCTACTACAAGCGCAAGATCACGCCTCATGGCAGGAAATTTCTGTAAAGACACAAATTCAATACTTATCTCCTTGACCAGGTCATTGATCATCCCCCAATTAATATCAGCATAGAAAACGGGTTGCTTTATATCCATCCCAGTTAATATATCGCTGTTTAGCTCCCCAAATTCAGCCAATACATTTTTCTTGTACTTATAAGTGAGGCCTTCACTAATTGAACTATTTTCGCATTTCCACACATCAAACCTTTCAATGCCAAGGCTCCTTAGAATATTGTTCACAAACGCTTTCAGGTGATGGAAATCCACGATTGCCTTTTCTGATGCCCAGCTCTCAGGAGATTTCAATCCTGTGAGAAAAATAGAAAGATGATGCGTCTCAGAAATTTGTTTGCCCTTATTTTCATAAGTATGTCCAAATTCATAAAGTTTCAAATTCTCCTGCTGCCTGTTCAGATTGTAGCTAACGGCTTCTAACCCTGAGAATAGCATACTGGGGCGCATTACATCCATATCGGATGTTGAATAATTAACCAAGGGTACCATTTGGCCTTCCTTTAAGTTCAAAAAACTTTCATAATATTTTGAGTTAGTGATAGAAGTCCCCATGATCTCAAAAAACCCGTTGGATGATAAAAAATCAGAAGTGCTATTCCTTATTCTATCCCTATCTGGTGTTTCATTATGGGCCAATACAGATCTTTGCATTTTAGGGATAGGTATTTTATTATACCCATAAATTCTTATGAGCTCCTCAGCTATATCGGCTCCCCTTTTCACATCAGCTTTGAATGAAGGAACCCTCAATTTTAAACTCTTGGAATTAACAGATATGACCTTGATCCCTAATGCTTCCAGTATCTCAGTGATCTTCTTCCGGTCGATCTTAATCCCCGACAACTTATCAATATACTGGAACTCAAGATCAAGGACCGTATCTTTGATCTTCTTAGGATAGAGATCAACGATATCAGAAGAAATATGCCCTCCAGCCAATTCTTTGATCAGCAGCGCGGCCCGTTTAAGGGCGATGACCGTGATCTCTGGATCAGCCCCTTTCTCAAAACGTAATGCGGCATCACTTTTTATTCCATGCTTTGTTGAGGTTCTTCTTATCGAAGTTGGATCAAAATAAGCACTTTCAATAAAGATATTGGTGGTAGTTTCTTTCACTCCTGATTTGATCCCTCCAAATACCCCCGCGATACACATTCCCTCTTTCTCATCGCATATCATAAGGTCCTGGCTTGACAATGTCCGCTCTTCCTCATCAAGGGTTTTGAATTTTGTACCATCAGGTAGTGTTCTTACCACGATCTTATTACCGGCGATCTCATCTACATCAAATGCATGTAGAGGTTGCCCGTATTCATGAAGGACAAAATTTGTCGCATCTACAATATTGTTGATCGGCCTGACATCAATAGACTGCAACTTCGCTTTAAGCCATGCAGGTGATTCCTTAACCTCTATTCCAGAAATTGTCACCCCTGTATATCTTGGGCAGCCCTCCGGATCAGCCAGCTCTACCTCAATTTTTAAATCGTTAGTATCCGGTTTGAATTTGTCTACGGAAGGGAGCGTTATTTTCCCGGTAAACTGAAAATTTATCTTCAATGCAGCGGCTAGATCTCTGGCCACACCTATGTGAGACATAGCATCATTTCGATTGGGCGTAAGCCCTATCTCAAATATGTGGTCGGGTTCAACTGCCAGGTGGTCAATAACAGGTTGTCCCGTTTTGGCTTCACTGCTCAGTACGATGATCCCATCATGACTTTCTCCGATGCCAATTTCATCCTCTGCACATATCATTCCAAAGGATTCCTCTCCCCTTATCTTTGCCTTTTTGATAACAATTTTCTCATTATTCAACGGGTAAATAACAGCACCTACAGTTGCAACCACCACTTTTTGGTGACCAGCAAGGTTTGGTGCACCACAAATGATCTGAAGATTACTTTCATTACCAACAGAGACCTCGGCGATCTTCAGCTTATCTGCATTTGGATGCTTTCTTACTTCCACCACTTTGCCAACAATCAAACCATCAAGATGGCCTTCAACTATCCCGGTTGGGTGATGATGTTCTACTTCAAGACCTATATCCGTAAGGATATTTGCTACTTCCTCTGCGGGGAGCTTTACATCCAGGTACTCCTTTATCCAATTATATGAGATATTCATTTGTCAACTATACTTGAGGTAAAATTAAGCATTAGTTTTGAGTTTGAGAAAAAAGTGTATTTCCCTTGCCCAATAAATTAAACAATTCTATTCTGATCTTATCGATTCAGCGCCATCTTCAAATAAAATACCGGGTTCTTCAGACGCGAGCGCAAATCCATATCTTCAAACATGCAAATAATGGTCTCTCTTAAGGTCTTGCTTTTCCTTGCTTTATTGACCACAAAATTAAAGAGCCAGGGGTAATGAACCAATTTTTGCAGTTTTCTGCTCAAACTTAATTCCTCCCATAATTTATCATATACTTCATTATCATAAGCGAATAGAAATCGACCATCAAATTGATTTGCTTTTAGTGCCTTTCCAATATGCCTTGCAGCTACCATACCCGAAAGCATACTATTTCCAATTCCTTCTCCTGTAAATGGATCTATCAAGGAAGCAGCATCTCCGGTGAGTAAAAAATTGTCGCCGGAAAGTGGTCTCTTCTTTGAGCCGAGGGGCAATCCCCACCCTGCAATATCATCCACTTGCTTTGCATTCCTAAACCTATCTTTAATGGTATCCTCATTGTTGATGATATCTTCCAATATCTTTTTCAAATTGGGCTTGCGCTTGCTCACTTCACTACTCAACATCCCCAATCCAACATTGGCCTGTCCATTAGGTAGTGGGAATATCCAAAAATACCCTGGTAGGATCTTATTAATGAAATGTAATTCAATGAAATTCTGTGGATGCATATCGGTCACACCATCATAATATACACGTATCCCTGCACAATAATGATCTAGTTCTTTTTTATAACCACACAATTTTTTGGCCACCAAAGAGCGTTCTCCCTCCGCACCAACAACCAATTTCGATTGAATTGTTTCCTCCCGGCCATTTTTCAACATGGTCAATTCTACACAGTTACCCACATGCTTTATTTCCCGGACCTCTGTACCCAACCGAATTTCAGCAAACTCATCATTCAATTTGCTAAATAAATAATCATCAAAGTCCATCCGCTTTGCAATGAAACCGGGTGCATGTTTCAGCTTTGACAGATCGCTGGCAAAAGGAATGTCAATATATTTCCCATTAGGGGCAGCAAACGTAACCCCCCAGCTGGGGGTAAATTTTTCCGTACTCTCTGACATCTCATCAATTATACCTGCATCAAGAGCAATTAAGACTGCAACTGCCTTCCCACTGATCGCATCACCACATACCTTATCTCTTGGAAAAGTTGCCTTGTCAATAATTAGATGAGGGATCCTTTCTTTTGAGAGGAACAATGAAGTGGCGGTACCGGCAGGGCCGGCACCAATAATTGTCACATCATACATCATGCAATGCAAATATGGAAATTAACAGGGATATACCAGGGGAGTAAAAATACAAACATTATTTAACTGGTGCTATGGCTGTCTGGAGAACAAAGATCGAATCATCATTACTGCTCTCATTATGTACAAAGGAAACCACCTCACAATTATCCGGATTCCATTGGGGAGACAAGTTCCTGCAAAACTCTTGAATGATCACCCGGCCAGGTTCCTTCTTTGCTGAAATGGGCACTCCTGTATAAGGTGTCATCATATCCCTGAGTACATGATTGTGCACATAATCTAACACGATACCCACAGGTTCAGGATTTGCCTGAGGGTCAATAATATCATTTTCAATGATCATAATGCTCAATCTATTGGCGCCTGAGACATTCTTCAGGTAATGTAATTTAACTCTTGTTATTACTTCTCGTGAATCGGGGTAATAAGTATTCGATATTTCAATATTCACTAAAGGCGTATCCGTTACAGCCTGGTCAATGAATCCTCCCCAAATATCCGGTGGTTCCAAAGCCATGTTACCTGCAAACTTTCTCCTATCTACAATACCTTTTGGTTTACTGCCTACATCTAACATATCATCTAATGCATCTCCCTCAGGAGTGCGAAAATCATGCTCACTATAACTATAAGGTTTCGTGAAGAATCCGGTACTGTGAATCTCAACTACCACAAGATTATCAGGATATTTAACCAGTTGTGCATCCATGATATGGTGTCCTCTGACACAAGGAACACACCTTACCCCGGTAAACTCTTCAAACAACACAACTTTTGGCTGAGTTGCCTCTACTGATGTAGCTACATAGGTTGTGTCATAAGGGTTATCACATGGTGCGGAGAAGTCAATGGTGGGAGGGATCTCTTTACAACCATTCAATAACACAAATCCTATGATTGATGAAAGAAATATGTATTTAAAAGTAATGCTCATGTGCTCGTTGATTAGAAACTAGTAGTTAAAGAAAATTTCACTCCACTAAATGCCGGTTCATATCTACAAACTCCTCCTGTACAAACGACACCTTCAACTTGTTTGATATAACTCAACATATATTTCGTGGATCTATTTGTATAGGAAGCATACGCAGAATAGTAGTGGACATCAGCTGTACCAGTTTGTTCATTATTGTACATGTCTGATATACCAAATGAATATTTGGGAGCAATATTGAATTCCAGCAATCCAAATACCCATTCATGCCATAAGCTGCTGCCCTGTTTTGAGAACTGGTACTGGGCTTCCATCCTTAAAGATCTTCTCCTGTCAAATTTGAAAGTGATCTCTGTTAAAGGAGTGAATGCCTCAATCACATCTTTCCCTGGTTTATTCTGATAGAAATCCTCATTATAGTTCATATACTGAAATCCGATCAATGATTTCCATTTCTTACTCTTCCTGATCTCACCATCAAGATAGATCTCTCTGTACCATGGTTCTATTCCAAAGATATAACCATCAGGCACCCATTCAGGATCAAAATCCGGAGTGATCGAAGGGATCTCCTGATCTTCCAATTGAGTGATCTCGGAATAGTTCAAGGTAAATGTCATCCATCTCTTGGGGGAATAAGTAATATCCATTTGAAAGCCCTGCTCGCCAATTGCCTGTGTAGCAGGTGCTCGGTAGGCAGCTAATCGGTAAGTATTCTGCCTGGCCATTGGAGGAAGGAAATCCACAACACCATGAAGCAATATCTCATTTGGAGACGTTCGGAATGAGAAGTTCTCAGTTCGTTTGTATTGAAGGGTGATTCCAAATCCCTTTTTTGAATAGGTGGCAGAAGTAAAAAACACGGAACCGGGGTCATTGCTCAGAGTATCTTTAAAGTTATAATATACATCTTCCGTTTTCCCACCATACTCTACATATAAACAAATATTCTTTACATTCAAAGTATTATAGATAGAGTAGGTATATACATTATAACTAGGTGAAAATCTGAATTTTAAAGGATACCCATTGATCTGAGATACGATTGGATCCATGGATTGCTGATCGATGGTTCTGTTAACGATGGATGCTCCCGGGACAATACTCATCTCAGCGCTGTCAGAAATATTGATCAATCCTTCAACATTTATTCCTTTGATCACCGGAGAATACACATCGAAAAGATTCTTTTGCCTTCCCGTAAAACCCTTGATCATGATATTTTCATTAAGGTCATACCTCAAATTGATGCCAAATATTGCATTATCAATACCGAGGCCTCTATCTTCATATGCCCTGAAGGTAATTCCACTGCCAAACTGCTCATAAAAATAGCCCCCGGTAAGGGTAAGTTTATTTACCTTTTTTCTGATATACCATGCCCCAATGCCCTGGTCGGAATAGGCCCTGGTCGGATTGTGCAGGTTGGAGTTATTAAACAGGTCAAAGCGAATACCTGCCTCAAAGCCATGAATACCATAATTTAACGAAAGCCAGCCATCTGCTCCTGAAAGTATATTATCATAATGAGGAGTATTTGCAGCATTGATAGAACTGTCGCGAACATAAAAATTATTATTCAACATCAAGTCACCCGAGAATCTGCCTTGTCCAAATAGGGTACTTGTGCTGAACAAAAAAATAATTAATACTAGAGAGTTTCTTATCATCATTTACAGAATTAGCTGTAAAAATAGCAGTTTGCCCCAAATTATAGGAATAATCCCTTTCTTTAATTCTGATAATTTAATAACTTGTGTAAAAAATTGGTACAATACTTGCATAGGGGTACTTTAAAAATTATAAAATGAAAAAGATCACATTGTTCCTTATTGCTTGCATTTTGATGACCATCAATGTAAGCTTTGCACAAAAGACATTACCGGATGTATCTCTTACTACCCTTAAAGGAAAGCAAGTTAATATTGCTGACTATGGTAAGAATGGTAAGATAACTATCATTAGTTTTTGGGCACTTTGGTGTACGCCTTGTAAAAAAGAGCTTAACAACATAAAGGACATGTACGAGGATTGGCAGGAAGAATACGGCGTTGAACTTATCGCTCTTTCCATTGATGATGCAAGAAACACTGCAAAGGTCAAATCTTATGTTGACGGACAATTATGGGAGTACATTATTTTACTGGACAAAAATCAGGATCTGAAAAGGGCCCTGAATTTTCAGACGATCCCATATGTTTTGTTGATCGACAAAGATGGTAATATAGTTTACTCCCATTCAAGTTATGTGGAAGGGGACGAATACATCCTTGAAGACAAGATCAAAAAGATCCTATAAACAAAAAAGGAGGATACTCATCCTCTTCTCTTATTTTATTGTAAGCTATTTCTATTTTACAATAGATAATGACCTTGTAAAGAGTAATCTTTTGTTCTTAGACAAGAAGCGAACAAAATAGAGCCCTTCACTTAACTGATCAATTGAATATTCAGCTTTACTGTCACTTATTTGGTGTGTCAGCACTTTTGTCCCAAGAAGGTCATATATTTCCAGTGAATTAAGATCCATTCCCCTTACCCTGGAAAAGAAGAAACTTGTTCTGGCAGGGTTAGGGAAGATCTTAACTTCATCGGCAATTTTCGTATCACTGATACCTACGGGAGTTAATTTGCCAAAATAGGTAACTAACTCATTGGAATTGGCACTATCATTCTCATCATAGAAATACATTTGCACCGTACCTACTCCCGGAAGATTATTTGTAAAAAAATGAACATTAGCAATGCCTGTATCAGCTCCTGCTACATAATTAAAGGTGCCGGTAAGATTATCTGTACATGTCCATGGGTCGCAAAACTGAGATACCCATCCGGCGGCAACGTCATTATATACCTTTACCCATATAATTGTCATGGAGTATGTGGCACTGTTAGTAACCACTACTGAAGGTTCATAGATTTCATCCTTATTTGTATCTCCCCAGGTAAGGGTAGAGTCAGGGCCAACTGAAAGTTTGTCCTGCGCCACTATGGTCAAAGAACACAATGTGGTTAGAAAAAGGGTTGTAAATATTGCTTTCTTCAAAATAGTATGTTGTATGTTCAAATATTGTTGTTTAATACAAAATTAACCTTTCTCAAAATAAAAGTCAAATAATATTAAATCAAACCTTCATCTGCGAAGCTATAGAACCCTTTTCCAGCAACGATTATATGATCCAATAATTTTACATCCAGCAATTTTCCTGCCTTCACCAATTTTTTGGTCAGCTCAATATCAGCATTGCTTGGATTCAGATTTCCGGAAGGATGGTTGTGCCCCACTATAAAAGAGGAAGCCAGGTTCGTAACCGCCATCTTAAAGATCACTCTTATATCTGCAATTGTCCCTGAAAGCCCACCAATACTGATACGTTCAAGTAGTATTAAGATATTAGCCCTATTTATAAATAACACCCAGAATTCTTCATGGGGCAGGTCAACCAATTTAGGCTGCAATAAATTCGCCGCATCATTACTATTGCTGATTTTAAATCTCTTCTTCCCTGAAGAAACACGCCTTCTTCTGGATAGTTCAAGGGCTGCAACTATTGAAATCGCTTTTGCGGGCCCAACTCCTTTGATCTTCATCCTCAAAATGTCACCAACACCAAGCTTTCCAAGTTCATTAAGGTCATTTTCCACAAACCCCATTATTCTCTTTGCAATGGAGACAGCCGACATTCTATGGCTTCCTGTTCCTATAATGATAGCAATTAACTCCGCATCAGAGAGGGCATCCTTACTCTTCAACATCATCTTTTCTCTGGGCCTGTCATCCTCGGCCCAAGATTTTATTGTAAGGGCAGGTGGTTCTTTTGGCATGATTACTTTAATTTGAGGCAAAAAAAAGCATGCCATCGAATTCTCAAGGGCATGCTCTATTATGTTGTGTAAAATTATTCTACAGCGATGTTACATATTTGTTTAGCTTAGATTTAATATGAGCTGCTTTATTTTTGTGTATGATCTTTCTCTTTACCAGCTTGTCAACCATAGATACAATTTTTGGAAACTGCTCCTGAGCTTTCTTTTTGTCCTTACCATCTTTGAATTTCTTCAAAGCGTTAAAGGCAGTTTTTGAATAATACCTGTTGATCAATCTTCTCTTAGCACTTTGCCTGATCCTCTTTATTGCCGATTTGTGATGCGCCATCTATTTGCTAGTTTTATTTTTAGGAAGTGCAAAGATACATCACTTTTTAGTAAAGTAATAAAATCTATTGCTTTTTTTGATTCCTAACAACCATACACCTATAGTTGTAAAGTGATAAAAAAAATGGAATATCAATTGAATATTTTTTTCTACATTTAGTTTCTACTAAACCTCTGATCATGAATATACCAGGCATACTATCGTCTCGACCATTTCTTCTTTTTATAATGGCTCCCTTTTATTTCACGCTTGCATTTTCCCAAGTTTCCTTGGATTCAAACAAACAGGACATACTACAAGCATTGACAGATCAACAGAGTTGCTGGAACAAAGGGGATTTGAATTGCTTCATGGAAGGGTATTGGCAATCTGACTCATTACGCTTTATGAGTAAAGATGGGATCACATATGGTTGGCAGAATATCTTATCCAGGTATCAAAAAAAATATACTACCCCGGAGATCATGGGTAAGCTCTCTTTTAAAATTCTATCCCTGGAGGAGGTCGGTAATGCTGATTATATTGTATTAGGGAAATGGCAGATAGATCATGGGGATGAAATGGTAAAAGGCTATTTCTCTCTCCTTTGGAAGAAGATAAACGACCGATGGGTGATCGTATTTGATCACACAAGTTAGTGTCAACTTCTTTACTTCACCTCACAAGTGAGTACTTGCTTCCCTTCCAGAAATCCCTCAAGTACATCTCCTATTGCAATAGGTCCAACCCCAACAGGCGTTCCGGTAAATATCAGGTCTCCGATATTTAACGTGAAATATTTAGAAATATTTGCTACTAAAGTATCGATAGGAAAGAGAAGGTCCTGAGTATTCCCCTTCTGCACTAAAGTGTTATTCTGCTGCAAACTGAAATTGATATTTCCTATGTCAGCAAACTCACTTTTGGGAACAAAATCCCCAACAGCCGCAGATCTGTCAAAAGACTTGGCTATCTCCCACGGCCATCCTTTTTCCTTGCACTTATTTTGAAGGTCGCGAGCAGTGAAATCAATGCCAACAGTTATTTCTTGGTAATAATCGGCAGCAAATTTCTCTTCAATATGCTTCCCGTTTTTATACACTTTGAGCACCAGCTCTGTTTCATAGTGGATCAATTCAGAAAATTCAGGATAATAAAATGATTCGTTTGGTAGGATGAGTGCTGTATGAGGTTTCATAAAAAGTACCGGCTCATTAGGTATTTTATTGTTGAGTTCTTTGGCATGTGCCGCATAATTTCTTGCTACCGCAAAAATTTTCATAATAACATTATTGGGTATTAAACTGATTCATTGTTCGCTCAAGACCAATGGTGCCAAAATTCTTGATCGCATCAACAGTGTGGTCGATCTTGGCAGGTAACTCATTTTGTTCCACATCCGACCACTCGCTTAGCACGTAGTCAACCTGATCGCCACGATAGAAATCATCGCCTATTCCAAATCTAAGGCGTGGAAATTGATCTGACTCTAGCGCTTCACTGATGCTAAAAAGACCATTATGTCCCCCATCAGCTCCTTTACCGCGAATACGGACATTTCCAAAAGGTAAAGCAATATCATCTACTACAACAAGCAGTCCGGATAAGTCTAGCTCAAGAGTATGCAGCCAGTACTTCACTGCTTTTCCACTTTTATTCATGAAAGTGGTGGGTTTTATCAAATAAAAACTCCGGCTTTTATATCTGAAGTCAGCGATATGGGCTAATCGCTTTACGGTAAAAGATGCATCGAAATTTTCAGCCAGCCGGTCTACAACATCAAAGCCAATATTATGTCGTGTATTTTGGTATTCGACACCAATATTTCCAAGTCCGGCTATTAGGTACTTCAATACTAATTAATAAACGAAGTTTATGATTGCGGTGGCTCCTCCTTACCCTTTCCTTGAGGGTTTCCATCACCTCCGCCCTTAGGACTATCACCACCATCTTGAGGTTTTGCACCTTCTCCACCTTCAGGTTTGCCACCTTCAGGTTTGTCACCTTCCGGTTTGTCACCTTCCGGTTTGTCACCTTCACCTTCTACTATTCCTTCAGCTTCAGCCAACAATGCGGCTTCGGCGGCTTCTTCTGCAGCAAGTGCTTCAGCTTCAGCTTCAAGGATCCTGTCTTCCTTCATCAGTCGCTGAACTTCAACGGTTACAATAGGAGAACTGTCAGAATCTAGTAATTCATATTCCTTAAGATCAAGGTCTCCTACTTTTATTGATTGGCCTAATACCACTTCAGAAACATCGACCTCAACATGCTCCATGAGGTCTTTAGGTAGTGTCCTAACTTTAAGTTTTCTGATCTTCAATATTTGGCGCCCGCCATCCTGTACACCTGGAGCAAGACCTACAAGCTTAACAGGTATTTCTGTAGTAACAGGCTTGCCAACGGTTAATTCTTGAAAATCAATGTGTAATATCTTCTCAGTTACAGGGTGTTCCTGTATATCTTTTAGGATGGCCTGGTATTCTTTACCTTCTAATTTCAGGATCACTTTATAAAATTCCGGCGTATAAATAAGATTTACGAAAGAGGTCCTTTTTGCATAAAAATGGATATTTGATTCACCCCCATACAAAACACAGGGTATCTCATCATTTTTCCTTATCGACTTTGATGATTTCTTGCCAAGTTCTTTCCGCTCCTGCCCTTCAATTGTTATCGCTTTCATACTAAATATCTTCTTTGTTGTTAATTAAATAAAAAGTGAACTAATAGATTTATGTGCAGTAATATGTTGAATTACGGTTGAAAAAAGTTCTGCCACCGACAATACAACTATTTTCTCATGCTCTTGCTTAAGTGGTATCGTATCGCAAACCACTAATTCAATAAATTTAGCATTATCAAGGTTTTTATAGGCATCTCCTGATAATACAGGGTGAGTACAAAAAGCCCGTACACTCTTAGCGCCGTTATCGACCAATAAATTGGCTGCTTTTATTAATGTACTACCGGTATCCACCATATCATCCACGATGATGACATCTTTATCTTTTACATCACCAATGATGGTCATTGTGTCGATCTCATTTGGTTTTGAACGCTGCTTATCGCAGATCACCAATTGCGAGTTAAAATATTTCACATAGGGCATAATTCGTTTTGTACTCCCTACATCCGGAGCAGCAAAACAAATATTCTTGAGATCTAATTTTTTCATATAGGGAATAAAAACTGCTGAGCTATCCAGGTGGTCAACAGGGATATCGAAGAAACCCTGAATTTGAGGAGCGTGCAGGTCCATGGTCATGACTCTGTTGGCTCCGGCAGCGACAAGTAAATTGGCAACCAACTTTGATCCAATAGAAACTCTCGGTTTATCCTTCCTGTCTTGCCGCGCTAAACCAAAATAAGGGATAACAGCAGTTATATATTCAGCCGATGCTCTCTTGGCTGCATCGATCATTAATAAGAGCTCCATTAAATTATCAAAGGGTGTAAAAGTGGACTGAATACAAAACACATAAAGCCCCCTAACAGAAACCAGGATATTAGGCTGAAATTCGCCATCGCTAAATCTCTGAATAGCAACATTCCCTAATGGTTCGCCATAATAATCAGCAATCTTTTTTGCTAAATAAAGGGAATTTGTACCTGATAAAAATTTTACTTCTTTGTCCATCTCTCTTAAAGCCCATAAAACGGGGTGTAAAGTTAGATAAATTAATTGCATTTATCGTTACGAATTGATAGTTTTGTTAATTGACATTTAATATCCCAAACTTTTTCGATTCATCCCCGTACTTACTGTGATATCCAACATGAAATTACTAGGTAGATCGAAAATAACATCATCGTTTTCATTGAAACGAGATGTTCAAACAGTATGTTGAAGCATCTTTTTACATATTGCCTGATATTATCATCCTTTATCTCAACTGCTCAGGAGAAGCAGTGGGAAATTGGGTATTTGATGGGTACCTCTCAATTTTTAGGAGAGATGGGAGACAGCAAAAATGAGGGCCGGCCATTTATATATGATCTTCAATGGAAGCTTACCGGTTTGAATTTTGGAGGTTATGTCAGGTATCATTATACCCCAATGATCGCTTTTCGAGCTAATTTTATTTATGGTAGGTTGTCAGGGGCCGATAGTCTTTCAGAAAACCCGGAAAGAAGCAACCGAAACCTTCATTTTAAATCCCATGTGATTGAACTTTCGGGCCTCCTTGAAATACAATTGTACAAAACTTCAGGAATAAGAGGATTTAAGAATGTACTAAGAAGTGCAAGTGTCTCCAAACGTATTGGCAAGAATCAAGCGGAAATTTATGTGTATGGATTCATCGGCATCGGTATGTTCCACTTTAATCCTAAAGCGGAGTACAAAGGGAAGTGGTATTCTTTACAACCTCTTGGTACCGAGGGGCAGGGTGTCCCAGGTAGTGAAAAAAAGTACAAACGAATACAAGCATGTATACCAATGGGATTAGAGGCTTTTTTTACAACGAACCCTAAAGTATATAGAATAGGTCTGGAGTTGGGATGGAGATATACTTTTAGTGATTATATCGATGATATAAGTGGTAAATATGCGGATCCTGACCAAATTGAAAAATATAATGGCTCAATAGCAAGAGCGTTATCAAGCCGCGCTGTTGTAGATCCTGCTAATGCCAGTAAGGGATCCCCAAGAGGAGATCCGAAGGATAAAGATTCCTATATCTTTACGGTCATCAATTTCACATACATAATAGGAAGGCAAAAACAGGAATATCCTAAATACAAGAAAGCCTGGTCAGAGTAACCTCTCTATTCACCTAACCCAATATTACTATCACTCTTCAACTTATTTTTTGCTATGAAATGAAGCATCACCGATAAAAGTGTAGCCACTGAGAGGATAAGTATGATCAGCAGAAGAGAGCCCATTTTTTGCAGATAAAAAGCACCTGCTATAAAAATAATATTAGTGATATAAAGGTAAATGCTGGCCTTGCTATGACTAAACCCGAGCACATCGACCAACAGGTGATGAATATGAAGCCGATCCGCATTAAAAGGAGATTTCCCCTTTGCTATTCTTAAAATCATTACCCTTAAAGTATCAAAAATAGGGACAATAAGAATTGCGATAGCTACAGCCGGGGCAGATAATATCTTTAAGATGCTTAGCGGTTGATCAGGGGTTGGATATGCCCTTTCCAGAAACACATTACTATCGATAAACTTTACTGTCATTATCGAGATCAAAAAACCAACGATCAATGCTCCTGTATCGCCCATAAAGATCTTTGCCGGGGAGAAATTGAAAGTTAAGAATGCCAGCAGGGCACCACACATGGCAAAACCTAAAATGGCATGCATCCCATAATTTCCTGATACAAAAAACCAAATGCTGATCACAATGGAAACAATAAATCCAATACCCCCTGCTAGCCCATCCAAGCCATCAATAAGATTTATTGCATTAGTGATCCCTGTGATCACAACAAGAGTCACTAAGTAACTTGTATAAGGACCGATCTCATTGATCCCGAAAATACCGTTCAGGTCGTTGATCTTCACATCCCCAAATACAATGATCAGGATCGTTGCCACTACATGGATCACGACCCTCTTACTCACAGACAACCCAATGATATCATCTTTTATACCGGAAAAGAACAGAATGATAATAGATATGAGGGTGTATTTGAAAAACTTAAATTCAGTGTCATCGCACCAAAATGTGAAAGAAATGATAATCCCTGCAAAGATCGCTACACCACCCAAGGTGGGTGTGATCTTTTCATGCAATTTTCGCTGATCAGGCGTATCTTGCAGCTTTTTCTCCAAAGCTATTGTTATCAAGGGTGGAATGGCATAATATACTACTACAAAAGCAGTAATAAAAGGTAAAATTACCTGTAAAAGAAAAACCTGGGAAAAATCATTGATCTGTAGCATATTTCAATAAAATTTACATCTCAGCGCCCATTGAAACAATAATGATATATATACGTTTAAAAATACAAGGATACACATATTATATGAAAAAACTTCATTCTTTGTCAAGAGTGTGACTTCTTGCAAGGATGAAGTGCTGTTTTTCTACTGATTATTTTGATGTTGTAAAAAAATGGTGTATATTTACAACTATATTAGGTGTAATATTTCAAATATGAGCTACAAATGATAAAAAAAGTACTATTATTTAGTTTTATTATCTCACAGATGTCCTGGGCAATGGCACAACCACCTGAGGTGATTACTATTGACCCCACAGGTACGGAATCAGTATTAGCTCTAGCGAATGCAGATAAGAATGATGATAACGATCCAAGCATTGTCGGTGCTCCATTAGAATCTGATACTGGGCTCCTTGTTCTTGAAGGCACCTACCAGGGCAAGAACATTTATGTGAATAATCCCTCCAATGCATACGAAAATGATTTTGCTGTATTTAGAGTTATGGTAAATGGCAGAAAAGTTCATAACATTGCTTCAAGTAATTTCGTAATTAACTTATCAAATTATGAAGTAGGGAAGTTTGTAAAAATAGAAATTGCATATAAGGCAAAAGGGTATCCGCCTCCTCAAGTACTTAATGCAGGTGTGATCAGATCCAGGAGTACTTATGAATTAATTGAAGTCAGCGTTAACGAATCAAGTATTACCTGGAGTACCAAAAATGAAACCAGCCAGGAATCCTATATCATTGAAAGAGATATTGGATCAGGACTTTGGAGTGATTGGGTTTTAGTTGGCACTGTGGTTGGAAATGGCTCCAGGATTTATAATGAATATACTTTTGCTGTGGAGCATTTTTCAGGTGAGAATAAATATCGCATCAAGCAAAGAGATGGGATCTATCAATATAGCTACTTACCCCCTATCAAACATTTTTCATCTAAACCTCGTATCACATTAGCTGAGAAAAATGTAAAGGCAAAGTTGAAATTATCTGTTAAAACAGAATATGAAATTTATGACGCTTTTGGCCGTTTGATCACCAAGGGTAAAGGAAAAGTAATTGATGTTTCAGGCATCAGATCTGGTACCTACTTCATCAAAATTGAAAATAAAACGGATACATTCGTAAAGAATTGACCCCTTCCCTATCAGGTTTCCACATTTTTTTCTTACAATTATGGCTTTGCAAGAAATTGTTTCCACTTTAATAGTGGCTTTAATAATAAAGTAAAAGCACCGGGCTTGAGGTCATTGATCTTCCAGGCTTGCCGATCTTCACGATTGGCGCGCATTCGATTCCATATGCTTACGTTGCTCTTGCCACCAAGCCGCATCTTTACAATAACTTCAGGTAAATAGGCAGTGGATATCTTATGCTTATAAAGGAAACGCAACATCAACTCATAATCAGCAGCAAATTGGAAGTTGGTGTTGTACAGACCATACTTTTCATATATCTTTTTCTTCACAAAAAAAGTGGGATGAGGAGGCATCCATCCTTTTTTGAAACGGCGGTAGTTGAAATTCTCTGACTTCCAATACCTGAATATCTTTGAAGTATCTTTTCTGTCCACATATATCAAGTCTCCATAAGTACTGTCTGCACCACTACTTGAAAACAAACTGATCATTTTCGAAATTACATCATTACTTATATAAAGATCATCAGCATTCAAAATGGTAACGATATCTCCACCGGCCATACCGATCCCTTTATTGATGGCAAAATACATCCCCTCATCAGGCTCTGAGATCACCTTTGAGATAGTATCACTGTATTTACTTATTATCTGAAGGGTTTTATCTGTGGAGTTGCCATCAACTATGATATACTCAATATCAGGATAGTCCTGGCTAATAACTGATTGAATAACATCATCAATAGTTCTTTCACTATTGAGGCATACTGTGATTATGGAAACTTTCATTCATGTGCACTTAAAACGATCCCAAAAAGAAAAATACCTTTTTGTTGAACTGTAAATAAAGGTATTTATTGGAGAACTACTTTTTAAGCGTATTTAAAGCAGTAGCCATTAGAAACATGACCGCAGAGGAAGCGATCCAACCTTTGTACCCAACACTCATCAATTCTCCTTGGTAGTGGGCATAAATGCTTACCAACAATGAAATAATTCCGAGGATAATAGCAATCTTAGCAATGTGGTTTCCTTGTTTTTCCATAAATCTATTGGTTTAGTATAAGTGTATATTGCAAATATAGATAATTTCCTATCTTTTGATACTTTGCATTATGCAAATAGAAAGAGTACTAACAATTCTTCAGTAAACTACTGATTACCAATAGATTAAATGAATGCCATTTTAATTGCATTGTACACTTTTCCATACATAGCTATAAAAACAAGGCTCGGTTCTGTTCAATAGTGTCTTTATTATCAATATGCAATTTTGCCAGGTTATACGCATTTTCAGCCAGCACATCATATTCCTCCTGACTCATTGATACACATTTATTGATGGTAGAAACGAACTGCTGTGGCTCAGATAATGATATATCCCAACCAATATTCTTTTCTTCCAGATTACTCCAGGGTGTTCGATCACTGATGATCACCGGACATCCCACTGACAGCGCTTCGAGGATCACATGGCCAAAATTCTCACCTAACGTGGGCAGCAGGAGAAAATGATTATCAGATAATATCTTTCTGACGTTGGTATGGTCGGCTACCCCCTGATAGGAAGCTGTAATATGAGCTGGCAATTGATTCATGGCAGCTTCACATTGCTTCCAGTAATCATCCCCATCTATGGGGCCATATATCTCAAAAGCAATTGAATCAGCGGGGGTTACCTTTTGAAAAAAATCAAAGGTCGCCAGCAGATTCTTCTCCTTGGCAACTCTAGCAACATATACGAATTTTGCGGTACCACCACTTTTAGGTCTGCCGGTAAATTCAGCATCCACATTTTGAGGCAGGTTCATTGCAATATTAATTTGGGCTGAACTCCCAAACACCCTTTTAATATCATCACTTTCATTTGTACTGGATGCCTGCCAACTGATATGACTGAACAAGGTAAATAATTTGGAAACCATAATGAACAATTTCTTCTTAAATGGCTTTTTGCTCAAAGCGCCTCTGGCAAGCATCCCCCTGGGGGCAAGAATGATCTTAAATCGCTTAGCTCCAAATTTGGAGAACAATAAGGGGACTAAAGTAAAGTAGAATGAATAAAGACTATTAAGGTATAGTACGTCATATTCCTCTTCCTTCAATATCTTTTTGATATTTCGAATTCCCAAACTTCTTTTGGAAAGATAGAATACCCGAACGCCATCTTCCATCATATTCCAGCTATCGCTCTTTATATTTTCATAGGGCTGAGTTGAGAGATAATCGGTATCACGAGTAACCACCGAAAACTCAAATTCGGACCTTAAGTGTGCAACAAGATTGGAGCAAGATCTGATGGGTCCACCGGCTCTATATCCGGGAAGGTACCAATCTACCAGAACGAGTATCTTCTTTTTAGCGTTCATTGATCAGTTTTAATACAGTATCAACCCAGGTATCAGAGGTAATCGTTTTAGCTAGTTCATTGCTTCTCTTGCCCATTAGTAATAATTCTTCATCAGAATGGCTGATGATCTTTGACATGGCTTCTTTTAATGAAGTAACATCCCCGGGTTCATGTGAATATCCATTAAAGCCATCTTTCAGAAATGCGGTACTTGCCCCACAAGCATTGCTGGCCACAATTGGATATCCTGCCGATGCGAATTCATGCATTGCCACTCCCCACGGTTCAAATCTACTTGGCATAACATAAACACCTGCATCATTTAAATAACCCCCAATTTCATTCTGTTGGATAAACCCATGATGTACGATCTTTTGATGTGAAATCATTTTTCCTGCAAGATCTCCGGTACCGAAACACCAAAGCTCCCAATCGTTAGGGGTCTCTTGCTGCAATTCTACAAATGCCTTACACAGGTCCTCAATGCCTTTGCTCTTTATATATCTCCCAAAAAAAACAAACCTCTTTGGGAACAGATCCTTCTTTTTACCTAATGACTCCAAATATTGCTTATCAAAATAATCAACATCAGCAGAATATACTCCTTCAAGTATTTGCTCTTTCTCAAATCCCAATTTCCTGGCATATTCATACTGATAGGATCCGGGTACCCATACATAAGAAAACCTATTCAAAATAAATGCCGGACTTACGAAGGTGGCAAGATATTGCTTTAATGTACCACTCCATTGATTATCGAATGCCAGGACTACAGGTATTTTACCAAAATAGTCTTTACAAATACTCAAATACCCTTTATCAACCCACCCACTGCTATATATGAAATCAGGGTTTATTTCCTTCACCTTTGCACGAACTTGAGCGGTAGTAAGATCAGTCCTTTCATAGCAAGTAGTCTTTGAAGGCATATCAAATATAAATGGGGCCTCTTCATTTATCGGGTATCTAAAAATATGAATTTCAACATCCTCATGCGCTGCTAATCTTCGAATAGAGGATATAAAATACCCTGCCAATTCAGTGTAAAGAAACAGTACTCTCTTCTTTCTGTTCATTGAATTCTTTGCTAAGTAATAAAGTAAGAATGATCACAAGCATAATGGTAAAGGGATTTAAAGATGCCATTAACCAGGATTCATAAGTAATAGAAAATAGTATTGCATATAAAATAGGGATCGCAAAAACTGAATTTTTGGCTGCCTTGATAAAGGTCCAGAAGAAAGCTGAAAAGAACAGTACTAACCCAATTATACCTGTGTTAAGTATCATACTAAGATAGCTGTTATGAACCCCGCCCTGATGCCCTCCTAGGTTGAAGCTATGCTTCATATCAAATATGCCTTCATCAAATGCAAAGCCCTCTCCAAAAAAAATATTATTTTGAATCTTATACCAGGCATACTCCCATGCTAAATATCTCCCTGAAGCTTCTTTTAAGCTTTCAGCTCTCAAGTACTTCTCAATACCCAGAGTTTGGGCAATTTCTTCCAAATTCATTGTAATAAATTGGTACGATAAGACCAATATCAATAGCAGGATGACCCCAAACAATGGAGAAAGTTTGCTGAAATAATTAAACAATAAAAAGATCAGGATACACACCATTGCATTCCTGGATCCTGACATGGCCACTGAGATAAAGATCAAACTATAAATTATTATCAACTCAGCTTTAGTGAATATCCCTTTATGGGTAGCAATGATTACCGAAAACAACATAAAAAAGAGGGTACAAAATATCCCAATTCCATTAGGGTTGCCTAATACACCCCTGAATCGCTGAGCAAAAAAAGCAATATTGGGAAAGATCACTGAATATAAAATTCCAAGTGCAAGTATAATAGTACCGATATAAATAAGCCCCTTTAAGAATTCCTCTCTCTTTTCAATATATAATTTCATTACATAGTTAGGGACAATAAGAAATAATAAGATATAGGAAACCGTTTTCTGAAATGTTATCATAAAAACATCACTGAAAATGCATAATATCAATGCGTACAGAAAAAATAGCGCAAATGGAAAGTAGAATTTATTGAAGGGGACAAACTTCCTCCTGTCCAAAAGAACAAAAAGAGAAATTAATGCAATGTATACGGGTTTCAGCGTTTGTGCAAATGAAAGAGAATGAAGGCGACTATCCGACCAAATAAGCACAAGCCAAAATCCGAAGAACAATTCAAGGTACCTCTCTTTGTGCTTTAATAGCAATACAGTTACAGGTAATAAAAAATATATGGCAGGGCCACCATACATCCCAACAATCAGCCACACCAGGGCAATTATAATAAATTGAAAATTATTGTAAAAATATTCCTTCACAAGCAGGAGATATTAACTGCAAAAAACAACCTTAAAACTTATTCAAAATATTTAGGTAACTATAAAAAATCCCAATTTAGCTAAAATTTGATTTACATTCACTTTAGCAAGCTCCTTAATATTTTTCAATGAAACAAAACCGTAGAGTCATGGTAAAATTCGAAAAAGTCAATACCCTAAAAAAAGCGGTTTGCTAAATGAATACCTTAATGCTGATGTATAACAGCTCTTTTAAAATTATTAATAATTAATAATTCAAAATACAATCCAAGGAATATATTGCTACCGTTTGGATTTTAACATATATATATATCTTCAATTATTAGTAAATTACTATTTTTGTATCAAAATACTATATCTAATAATAGCTGGTTTTGCTGCCTAAGTTAAGTTACCACCCCTTAAAATAAGACTATTGCAAAACCAATAGACTTGCTTCATTTATATATAATAAGATCGTGAATAAAATTCTCCTACAATACCTTAGAAAATTTCCTATTGAATACGGAAAGACATTTTTGATAAAAAAAATCCCATTGGCAAACAAAGAAGAGTGGGTCAAATACAAAAATGGGATGGGGGTCACATTCAATCTTAACCTGAGTGAGTACCAAATGAGATTAATTTATTTACTCGATCTATACGAAAAAAATACAGTTTTTCAATTGAAAAAACTTATTGAAAAAACGACATACAATGGTAAAGTAACTTGTATAGATGTAGGAGCAAATATTGGCTTTTACTCACTTACTGTTGCATCCATTTTTAGAGATAAAGAGTGTTCCGTTCATGCTTTTGAACCTAATTCTTATACCTACTCATTACTTAAAGAAAATGTGCTTGAGAATCAAAAAAATAATATTATCCTTAATCAAATAGGCCTTGCTGATAGAAACGATTCATTTACACTTTCTTATTATGATGGTAATCTGGGTGCAGCTAATATTTATTCCAAAATCTCTAATAATTTTAAAACTCAAACAATTAAAACCACCACCCTTGATGAATATTGCAATCGAAATGGAATTGAATCGACCGAGATAATTAAAGTTGATATTGAAGGAGGGGAATTAGATTTTTTTCGAGGTGCTTCTAATATTATCTCAAAATCCAAAAAATGTATCCTGATTGTTGAAATAATTGAGGAGCATTGTCAGCGAGCCGGTTATAGTGCTGATAACCTTTTTGATCATATTATTAAATTAGGATTCGATGCTTATTTACCAAAAGCTTATCCGTTTAAACTCAAAAAGGTAAATGCTGTTCCCTCTAATTACTGTGATAACATCATTTTTGTTAAAAAGGGCAATTGAAATGAACATAAAACAGAAAAAAGTAGTTGGTCATGTACATAGAGGATATAATGAAAAAAGAAACTTCCTAAATTTAGAGCTAAAAGACTTCACGTATAGAAGCAAGAGAATTGATCCATTTAAAATTTTAGATCACATATACTTCAATTTTTATAATAGAACTAATCCAGTCTACCACAATTTTCATTACGGGTATGGCAGTTGCGATTTATTTCATTTTTTCAATGGTATAAGTTTGGGTAAAAAATCCTGGATCACCACTTTTGAACATTATCTTCCCAGATTGATAATAAATAAAAATCTTCAAATGCGAGGATTACGATCCTTAATTGGTTCCAGTTGTAAACAAATAATTGCCATGTCTGAATGTACGAAGCTGATACAACAGAATTATTTATGTAACAATTATCCTAATTGGGAAATGGATATTTTGCAGAAAATAAAAGTGATTCATCCTGCACAGCGCAAAATTATTTCTAATTATTCTGATAAGCAACTCGACACAGCATTGACCTTTACTATCGTGGGAGCTCTCTTTTTCCTGAAAGGGGGGAGGGAAATCTTATCAGTATTTGATGAATTACTTTCTAAGAAACATGATATTAAGCTAAATATCGTTTCAAGCCTGGAATGTGATAATTATGCAAGTTTTACAACAAAAGAGGATGTTGCTTTGGCCATAAAGATCATCAACAAATACCCAATGAATATAAAACATTTCAAATATTTACCTAATCATAAAGTAATAGAATTATTTAAAGAATCTCATATTGCTTTACTCCCTACCTATGATGACACTTATGGGTACACAGTACTTGAAGCTCAAGCTTGTGGTTGCCCTGTAATCACTACAGACATTCGATCACTTCCGGAAATAAATAATGATGAAATAGGATTCGTGATTCAGGTTCCAAAAAATGAGATTAGATCTGGATTATTAACAACTTCAAAAGATAGAAAAATTTTCTCTTCAATTTTAAAAGAGAAATTATTGGAACTAATAAAAAACATAAGTACTAACCACGATATGGTAAAGACAAAAGGTTTATTGGCTTTAAATAATATTACTGAAAATCATTGTCCCGAAAAAAAAGCTGATTTACTCAATCAGATTTACCTAAATGCTATTCGAATCTAATGCTGACGCGAGCTAAAGAGCTTACTCATTGTTTTCAATAAAACGAATTGGATGTAATATAAAAACATTGAAGCGTAATATCCTTTATGTTTAGATAAATTGGTAAATTCATAGCCAAATCTTCTCATTTCCCGACCACAAACCTCCTCAATAATTTGAATGTCACCATCAATATGTGATAACATTTTTTTCCATTTATGAATATTCTGAGTATTTAAAGGTTTATTTACTTCACTGCTATTCCAGTGCTTATCCTCCAATTGATCAAATAATCCTGAAGAATAATCTCTAATCTCATCTTCTATTTTCAAAAATAGAGCTGCTTTTTCGATTATCTAACTAGTTACATGAACAAGATCCTCATATTTTATGGTCAAAACCTCAACTATGCAAGACTTTGGTTGGAGTAATTCCTGAACATGAAAAGTTTTTTGTTTTTGTTGATGACGGTTCAACAGATAATTCCATCAGTACCATTGAACAACATTTTGGAAAAAACAATGCTGTTATTCTAGAAAATAAAAAAAACTTCAGACCAGGTTATTCTTTTAATAAAGGATTTGATTGGATCACCAACAATTCAAAGGATGATAATGACAGGATCGTTACTTTAGAAGGTGATAATACCTCAAGTACAGATATATTACCAAACATGCTCACTATTTCCGGATTGAGTTATGACTTGGTTTTGGCATCAGTTTATGCACAAGGAGGCGGGCTTGGAAAGACAAACATATTCAGGGTAATTATCTCACTATTCGCAAATTTGATCATCAGGTTGCATATTCCTGACCAAAGTTGACACCATATTCCTGTGAAAGTTGACACCCTATTCCGGCAAAGTTGACACCCTGTCAATTTGAATATTCCGGGAAAGTTTACACCCTAAAATAGTTATACAAAAAAAGAGGTGCTTTACTGCTTTATTTAGAATAAAAAAGCAGCAAAATGGCAAACTCATCATTACGTATGACACTATTAAAACAAGTACTTATTCAGAAGTCGAAAGACACTTCCAATTCGGAGATATCAAGGATATTGGGTATTTCCAGACCAACAGTAATAAAATATGTAAATAAAGCAAAGATGAGCCTGTTAAGCTGGCAATCTTTGTTGAGTCTTAGTGATGCAGAGCTTGCCAATATCTTTATGGAACCTGATTCCATGAAGGACCAAGAGCGTCTTTTGGATTTAAATGAGCGCTTTTCTTACATGGATAAAGAACTAAAGCGTACAGGAGTATCACGTTATAGGTTATGGCTGGAATACAAACAGGAATATCCTCATGGGTATAACTACAGCCGTTTCTGTTACCATTACCAGATGTGGAGAAAACAATTGGACGTACCCATGCATTTTGAACATAAAGCCGGGGATAAGATGCAGGTTGACTTTGCAGGTAAGAAGTTGGAGTACATGGATAGAAAAAGCGGGAAAATTATTCAGGTTGAAGTGTTTGTAGCACTACTGGTGTCGAGTCAGTACACATATGTTGAAGCATCACAGAGCCAGAAGAAGGAGGATTTTATCGGCTGTCTTGAAAACGCTCTATATTATTTTGGTGGCGTACCACGGGCAATTATAACAGACAATCTTAAAAGTGGTGTTAACCGGGCAAGCCGTTATGAAGCACAGCTGAATGAAAGCCTGGAAGAATTTGGCAATCATTATTCCACCAGTATCATGGCTACCCGTCCGGCAAAGCCACGTGATAAGCCTTTGGTTGAAGGGGCTGTCAGGATTGTTTACAATAGGATATATGCTGCTTTACGGAACCAAACGTTTTACTCCCTGTGGGAGATCAATCAAGCTATCAGACAGGAGTTAAAGTCATATAATTCCATTTGTTTCCAAAGCAGGGATGACAGCAGAAGGGCCTTATATGACAAGACAGAAAAGTCTATACTGTATCCGTTACCAACTGAACGATATGAAATAAAACACTTTGCCATGTGCACTGTTCAGAAAAGCAGTCACATAAGGCTGGGATGTGATAAGCACTATTACAGTGTCCCATTCCGGTACATAGGAAAGAAAGCAAAGGTGGTTTATACCAGGCGTAGCGTGGAGGTTTATTGTGGTAATGACCGCATTGCTTTTCACCTGCGTATAAGAAAAGCTTTTGGCTATACTACCGAAGCATCTCATATGCCTTCTTCCCATCGTTTTGTCTCGGACTGGAATCCGGAAAAGTTCAAAAGGTGGGCACAAGGAATAGGTGCACCAACAAGTACTATGATCCAGGCTGTTCTTAACAGCAAGGCACATCCGGAACAGGCCTATAAATCTTGTGTAGGCATATTGAGCTTTGCACGCAAAGTAGGTAAAGAAAGGCTGAATAATGCCTGTCAGAGAGCACTCAGCTATTATAGTATCTCTTACAGGACAATCAAGGAGATCCTTGAAAAAGGCCTTGATAACCAAACACCACAAACAGAGTTGTTTACCGCAATCCCCAAGCATGAAAACGTTAGGGGTAAAGGCTATTATCAATGAAAATCATCTTTAACTTTTAAAATCATAAAACTATGAACATTAACCAGACATTAGAAAAGCTCAGTGAAATGAAGCTTCACGGAATGAAAAACGCATTGCAAACATCGGTGGAAACAAAATCTGAGCATACACCGGATGAGTTAATACAGTACCTTGTTGAATCCGAATGGAATGAAAGACAGACAAGAAAGATCAACCGTTACATTAAAAATGCAGGTTTTCGTTACCAAGCTAGTGTAGAGGAAATAAAATTTGATGCCAATCGTAATCTGGACAAAAACAAAGTGACAAGACTTTGTGATTGCAGCTTTATAGACAGAAGAGAAAATGCGCTTATAACAGGCTCTACCGGTACAGGTAAAAGTTATATCGCATCGGCCATTGGGCATCAGGCATGTATTAAAGGATATAAAGTTCTGTATGCATCAGCAGGAAAACTTTTTGCCAAACTTAAAATGGCAAAAGCTGACGGCTCATATTACAAGGAAATTAATAAGATTGCAAGACAGGATATGCTGATTATTGATGATTTTGGACTGCATCCAATGGATCAGGACGCCAAGCTGGCCCTACTGGAAATCATTGAAGACAGGCACGGTATGAGATCAACTATTATTGCAACGCAAATACCTATGCCTCTGGCTATGGTTTGAAGAGGCGTGCCTTGCTTGCGTAAGCGTATGATCTGTTTTACTTTACTCATGATAGTAGTTTTCCCAGCCATTTTTATTGCAGTTTTATAGTTAAAAAACTGCAAGATAATGCCATTACAAAAACTGCTTAGGGGGGTGGTCAATATCATCAGAATTATGATCCTGACCACCCTCTATTTGCTCAAAATCAGGTGGTCAACATCATCAGAATGGGTGGTCAGCTTGATAATTTTGGGTGGTCAGTATGGATCAGAATATGCAGATAGGTCTTATCAAAGCAATAAAGAAAAAATATACAACCATTATAAGTGAAAATGGTTTTATTTGCATGGTAGAGATATTGATCACAGCAATCAAGTTGAAAGCGAAGATTATTGAGGTTCCTTTGACCTTGAATACTTCTGACAGGAAGGGGAAATCAAAGATGGATATGTTAGCTTCATCAATAAGTTATATACGGTTGTTGATGAAAAGAAATTTTTAGATCAATATATGCTAGATATTATAACTGATCTGTAGTACTAATTTGTTCGATTATCTTATCAATTATCGAACTCCAGAGAAATTTCTTTTCTACCAACTCAACACTTTTTTTTCTTTTTTCAAATAAATCCTCATTCGGTATTAATAATGCCTCCTCCAATGAAGTCCTAATAGCATAAATATTCCCGGGTTCTATTAACCACCCATTCTTTTCAGAGACCATTACATTAACTGCTCCGACATCTGTAGCTATCACTGCTAAGCCACTTGCCATTGCTTCTAATATTACGTTTGGCATTCCCTCAGAATGGCTTGGACAGACTAATACATCGCATTCCCTATAGATACTTTTCAATTGCTCATTATCTGTAATTTCCCCCCAATATGTAACCTTTGGTGAATCAATTTGCAATCTCTTTGGGATGTTTCCAACAAAATGGAATTCAAAATCATAATTATCCTCAATTGATATTAGTACTTTACTAAGTTCTTCAATTCCCTTAACTCTTTCATATCTTCCAACAAATAATAATCTTTTCATACCGGTATTGGCAATTATATTTGGATTTATCCACTCAGACTCCACACCGATAGGAATTTCAAAAATTCTCTTAGATTCAACACCTGCTTTCTTAATGATCTCCGAAATAATTCCACCAAAAGAAAATACAAAATCTGCATTTCTCAAGTTAAAGATCACGGGATAACGAAACATCCATTGTTGTACCTTCCCGAACCATGAGTAGGTTTTCTGAAACATGTTCAACCCATGGAAATTTATCCCAATTGGTGGGAATTGAATCCCTTTCTTCTTTTCGGCCAACAACCACCAACCGGTAAAACCTTGCACATATATAAAGTCAACATGGAGATTAAGTTGTAAAAGGCTAAATATCTTTTTTGAATATTTGTAAGATTCTGAAATATAATGCCCTGGATAAAAACTTGGCTTTGGAAATGGAACTACATATGAACGAATATATTTCCGCTCCTCTGGAGAAAAAACTGACAATTCATCAATATTTTTATTAGTATCCTGATAGGTATGATATAGGTCTACCCAGACTTTATTTTGCGCAAAATACTTTGCTAAATAATAAGAATGTCGTTGCACACCTCCAATTGCATATGGGAATATTCCATCTGTTATTAAAGCAAGTTTCATATTTATCTATAAATTTTCAACCGCATACTAATATATTTAATCAATGCTAATTGCCTTGGCAAATACTCTAGAATTGTAATCAAAGAAAGTAATAATAAATTGCTCAATGTATTAAGTTTTTATAAAATTCCAAGGTTTTTTCTTCAGTATAACCAGCCCTTATTTTTTCCTGTAAGTTGACTCCCAATTTCATAATGAGTTCATGATTATCCAACAGATGCTTCAATTTTAGATACAAGTCTTCAGAGGAATTATGCTTAAACAAAATGATATCTTCTTCATTAGAAAACAGATCTATAATGGTGGGTGTATCTGGCGCTATTGAAGCCATCTGTGCTGCACCATATTCAAATATTTTTACCGGTGCTCCATACCAATTTGATCCTGGCATTACACCTATATCTATTTTCTCCTTAATTTTTCTTAAATCCTCCCCATCTAAAAATCCGGTAATAATTATATCATCTTTATATTCACATTGATCTACCATTTCCTGGATCCTGAAGGACTCTTGCCCCTCTCCTACTAAATAAAGTTTGATATTACATTTTTCATCTTTCAAACGTTTGAATGAATCAATCAACAGGTCCACACGATGCCATTTTAGAAATGAACCTATAAAACCGATATTAATCATATCGGAATTTTTAGGATATCTATTATAAAAAGTGAATCTGGAGAAGTCAATATTTTGATGTATCCGTATATTATTATCAAGGTTGTATTCTTTTATCAGATAATTTTTCATTGATTTGGAGTAGACAATTATATCTCTGGACATTTTGAGAGATATCCGTTGTCTTTTATCTATCAATTTATTAAAAACAGGAAGTTTCCCATTAAAAAATTCATACTCTTCAATGACCGGCCCATCATAAATAGTTATTAACGGGATTCCTTTTCTTTTTGCTAATTTATAACCAACATTTGAGCCATAAACGTAAAATTCAATGATAATATCGAAATAGTTTATTCTCTTAAGTTTTCTGTAAAGTTTCAATTGGCTAACAAAGAGTTGAATATCCCTATATATTTGAACAACTATGTTAGGCACTATTTTTTTGATTGGAGATCTATTTTTAGTTCTGGTTGTGAGATCATTTTCTTTATTGTCACCATAAGAGGTAAACATTTCTGAATTAAGCAAAATCTGATGACCGCTTTTATGGAAAAGGTTTGAAAGACAATAAGCATATGAGCCAATGGCAGATTTTCTATTAATTAACTCCCGGGAGTTTTTTGAATATAGGATCAGAAGCTTCTTATTGTTTGGATCATTCATAATGAATTTCCCCTTTATCTGGCCATCGTTACATCAAGTATTCCCAATATAACTGCCATTTAATATGGTAACATTGCAACCATTTCAAACGTGATTACCTATAATAAGTTTCTCTTTTTCACTTATTTGCTTTGCATTAATCATTCGATGATATTCATCATCTATTATTGTGATTTCCCACCTATTAAAACAATTAACTTCAATCTCAAGGGGATGGACTACTTCAATATGCATATCAGAAGTTGAATAGGTACCATATCCAACACTGAAAAAAGCATTCTTTTTTACTATTACATTCACATCGGGGCTAATGCAAATAGAATTGTCCAAAGGAATAATAGATGCACTATAAAAATATAGATTTTCAGGAATGAAGGAGACAACAGGCAGTTGTTTTGAATATCCTATATTTATCCTTCCATCAAATATAAGGCGTGACCCTTTCCCTATATGAATCTTGGCTTTACAATACATCATAGTTAGAAGCTAAATCATACTTACTTCAGGGTATCTCAACACATCTAATAATCTTAGCATAAACACTATTGGTGTTTAACCAAAAAACCTCATCACCTTAAAATGCTGATAAGTTCTTTTGTTAATGACTTAAATGAAAATTTTTCGATATCAACCAAAGGTTGATAAAAGTCTTTTTTGTCGTTATAGATTGATAAAAAAGTTTCTTCGAAATTATCTAAATCTAAACAAACACCACATTTATTTTTCATGATAAAATCACCAACATCTCCCATGGGACCAATATAAATAATAGGTTTTTTTAACGCTAGAATCTCATAAAATTTTGATGTGAAATAATTCTTAAATTCCTCATTTAAGGTAAGAAGTATAAAATTGGAATTATTCAAAATTGTAAAAATCTTCTTTAATGGTTCCTGTCTTTTATACTTAACGATATCAATATTTTTCTCAATAAAATAATCCTTATAAAACACTTCATTTGAATACAATTCAACACTCGTTTTTTGGTAAAGTTGATAGTTATTGGCTTTTAATTCCTTCAAACATTCACAAAATCTCTTAAAATACGCATCTAAACCACCATATAAAGTCCCTGCATATGTTATTCTAATATTGTTTGATACTACGATATCTTCATCATCAATGACCAAATCACTTTTATCAAAACCGTGTAATATATGCCTGAATTTATGCTTCTGGTCTTCTCCTATTTTTCTCATCAAAGTATTTAAATACCCGTCAGCTGGACTGATAATAAAATCAAAATAATTCAAAACATCTAATTCATATTGCACCTCTATTTTAAATCTCTTTTCATTAATAAGAGATAATCCAATAAGCTTTCCGTCAGTCCATCTATCTCTGAAATCTGCAATAAAATTAATTGCGGGGTATAATTTCTTAAGAAAAACTCCATAATAAATTAAATGAAATGGTGCACCGGTTATTATTACGTTTTGAATATTATTCTTTTCAATGACCTCTTTAGCTTTAGCAATCAATTGCCGTTTCCAAAATATTGTGTAATCATAATAATTTCCTTTACCCAATAACTTGGTGATCATGAGCCCAATACGATATTTTATCTTATCCATGATTGATTTAGGAGCTCTAAGGAGGGATTTGGGATATCGCAAGGATAATTGCTCAATTTTGATATCCAGGTCAGCAACATCGTCGGTCCAGACAGATTTAGCTTTCAATACATTCTTTGAAACAATCACATGTACATCAATGTTTTCTTGTACCAGATATTTTGCAAATTTTGCCCATCTTCTTCCTCCCACTCCCGGATTGGGAGGAAAAGAGTGACAAATGATCAAAACATTTTCGGGTTTCCTTACGTCAATCATCAAACTATTTTAGAATTCAAATAATTTAGATCACTTGTCAATACAATCGAAACATAATATCGACATCTCAGCATCTTACATTTTTTTATTCTTCATTAAAATAGAATGATACAACTCAAATATAAACAAATACAATAAATAGCCAATTCGAAATTGATAATTGCATGGTTCCCATATGTAAAATGCTTAATCTTCCATAAACAGGATTTAAAACAGCAGAGTTCTTTGTCATATAACAGACTTTATCTGGTTGATAAATTTGTTATAGTTTACTTGAGCATTGAAATTATTAAACCAAAAGGATTTTACTTTTACACGAAAACCAGGTGTATTCATTTCACTATTCTTAAACTCCTCAATTCTCTTAGCAATCTTGTCAGGGATAAAATCTTTTGGGATTAATATTCCGGTTTGATCATTTACAATCTCTGGTACTCCCCCTACAGCTGTACCAATAATTGGAATCCCAAAGCTGCAAGCTTCTATCAATGACATTGGCAATCCTTCAGTCTCACTAACAGTAATAAATAGATTTACTGGTACGGTTTTATAATAAGTTAATAAATCCTTATTACTTCTATGCCCCATAAATTTCACTAATACATTGTTTGGCAACAAAGCACATTTTTCTTGTAATTGATCCAATAATTCACCATCTCCAAAATGTACCCATTCAACATGAAAATCTAACTTTTGTAAAATTTCAATTACTAAATGTACTCTTTTTAAAGGGATCAGGCTAGAGCATGAGACCACTCTAAAAACACTTTCTTCGTCAAATGGATTATTACCATTATCTGCAACTCCATAATAACTACAACTAACTTTTTGAGGGAAAACACCCTTTTCCTTCATATAAGTTTCACCAGTTTTGGAATCAGGAAATACCTTGCTTACCATTTTCAGCTGCAGATACCTGAATGGTATGATCTGATCTGGCCACCTTTCGTAAAATAGGTCAAATCCGTGTGCTCTTGATACATAGGAGCCTATTACTTTTTTTAACTTTAATATACTTAATATTGTTGCCCAATTTTCAAACCAATAGCTATAACAAATTGAATTTCCCAGGACTTCGCTGTTCAATTTCTTATTAATTAAACCAGCAATAAATAGGTAATTCATTAATATGGTATTGAATATTCTAAAATATTTGAAAAAGAATATTTTATTGTTGTTGTGATAAAATTCCTTTATTAATATGCTGCAAATCAGGAAAAAATTCTTAAAAAATATTTTGAACTTCCCTGAGCCTATCTCCTTATCAAAACTAATGACTTTCACATTCCCGGGGCAGTATCTTCTTTCATGGTTTTCAGAAAAAGGGAAAATAAAAACTTGTTTAAATTCTTTGGCAAGAAATTCTATTTCAGATTCCAAGTGGGATTCAGGATTCCCAAATGGAAAACTTGCTGTAAATAACAATAAAGTTTCCCTTTTAGCTATCATTACTTAAATAACATTTATTCAATCGACATTACCTTCTTGTCTATAATAACCTTTTAATTGCAGATGTAACATAGGATTTTATTTTATCTACCAATTCAGTTTCCAATTCAGGAATAAAATACTGTTTTTTTATTCGCTCACTAATGCTTCTATTCTCTATATCCTTCCTGATTTGTTCACTTAAAAAAGGAAATATCTGATACTTGTTCAACACCAAATCCCTGGCTTTTTTGATCGCCAATAAATTTTCATCCCAAACTTGATCCGTAATTGCTTTATTTATTATTTCGAGTGCTTCTTGGGGTTTATTAATATCAATTTTTATTATTGATCTTTCGGGAAAATAATCACAAATATTAGTACACCCATAATATATAGGCATTGTCCAGCATAAAAATGCATCTGCAATTTTTTCAGTCCAATAATTATCACCACAATAGTTTTCAACGGAGAGCGTATATTTATATGGGAATAATCCATCAAATTTGTTCTCTATAGGTTGGATTCCTCGTCCGAACAGATCAATCTCCAAATCTGATTGTTTTATAAAGTCCATGAAAGCCAATCTTTCAAAATGGATAGGATGTATTTTCTTGGTACTTGTAATCCAACTAATTTTATTTTCTTTTTCACTCAGATTTTGCTCACTCAAGGAGGTTAAATCATCATAGCTCTTGTCAACATGCCAAGGCAGGGAGGTCTGGCTGTGAATAATATTTATAAATGCAGGATCATCAATCTGAGTAAAAATCTTATCAAAATGCTTAAAGTATTTTTTCAGATAATCATTTTGCTGATAGGGAGGCTCCTGGATGATTAACCAACGACAACCTATCCTGCAATTGATCTTTATATCTTCATTAGGTTTATTCAATACAACCAGATAATCGCTATCACTTACTGAACCAGCAGTAAATTTTAAACTACCCCACAACCCTGAATTATTAGGTGTTTGCCTCATCAGGTCAGGATAATCATAATTCCTTAAAATATTCACTTTCATCAATCAAAAAGTTTATGGAGGCTATGGTGAAGTTCAAAAATACAATCCGCAACAAATGCACCATGATTTTTGATAAAAATAGCCCTGTTTTCTTGGTAATCCTTTTGCAAGTTAATTACCCGGTTATCTTTTGTATTTTTATTGACCAACTCCTTTGAAGTCCTTTTTAATGCAATTTCAAATTTTTCATCGTCAAAAGTCTCTCCAAAAAAATCACATAATTTCTTGAATTCTGAAGCCATATCAATTTCCATTTTATCATAGCGAAGAACTATTTTTTTCAACGTGAAATCATCCGTAATTAACCATTTTATCAAATGTGCTCCATAGAGTTGGGCCCAAAGTTTTATCCTCTTTCGATCATTGATATTCTCCTGATGGTAATTCAAGTGTGAATAAATTGTTTCAGGTCCATTTCGAAACAGGTAGCATACGGCGTTTCTTTTGAATTTACCCAATTCTTCACCTACAATATCATGTGTATGATAGCATGTAAAATTTTTTTTGTCCTTATAAAAAAAGATCCTGGTCAATGCCGGGCGTTCGAAATAAATTTCCATTACCATTCGTAACCAATGACTGCCGGTTCTCGGGAAACTAACCAGAAATGGGAAATCAGGATCTTTAATTACTTCCTTCACAAAAGGATCATCATGCTGATATAAAAAATTTGTTGTGTTACATTTGATGATCCGTTTTATACTCTGCATCATAGCTTATTGAGTTTTCTTGTCAATCATAATCATATCAAGAACTCCCTTAACAAGTTAAATGAAAAGGTACACATAATCAAATCGATCATGGCTAAAATACTATACCCTTTAAAACAAATTTGAAATGACTTTACTTATTAATTTCTTTTGCCACCAGTTCAGGGTAGCTATAAGATTTGGTAAACTGGCCATTTTCTAATTCCAAAATTTTATTACATACCCGTAATGTAGAGATTCTGTGTGCAATTACGAAAATTGTTCTGCCTTCTTTACCAAGTAATGATATGGATTCAATGATCTCTTTCTCTGTATGTATATCGAGTGCACTCGTTGCTTCATCTAAAATTAATATTTGTGCATCCCTGTATAACGCTCTGGCTATTTCAATCCGTTGCTTCTGGCCTCCTGAGAACTTATCCCCAAATTCTCCCATAACGGTATGTATTCCCTGAGGCAGTTCCTTAATAACTGAATCTAAAGCTGCAGCCTTAATGGCATGCTGCAACTTATTTTCATCAATCTCTTCATCTTTATCCCCAAAAGCAATATTCTCTTTAAGAGATACATCCAGGATATAAGGGTCTTGCTTCACATACCCCAACAGAACTCTCCAGTTCATAATATTTTCATCTGTCAGTGGAACATCATCAATTAATATTTGGCCTTTGGATTCAATAAAGAATCTCAATAGCACTTTCATCAGTGTTGATTTTCCTGAACCTGACCTACCAAAAATTCCAATAATGTCACCCTTATTTACTTTAAAGGAGAGATCATTTAATATTATTTTATCAGTGGCAGGATAATTGAATGTTATATTTTTAAATTCAATCGTACTGTTGAAGTCCATTGGTCGCACCACTTCACGCACAAAAGAGCTTTCCTGTACCTTCAAATTAAGTGTTTCAATCAAAATCTCTATTGTATATTGGCTCTCCTTAATGTTCATAAAATGATTTAAAATTTTATTCATTGTGGGCATGATCTTATATGCCGCGGCTACAAACAAGCTAATGAATATCAGCAACTCATGCCTGTTGTCTGAGAAATATAAAGTGTATATAAAAATTATTACAAGGCCAAATAAAGCAACTATTTCAACGATCTTACCCGGGAGATAATTCAATATAAAAGAATAAGCATTAAGTCTGTTTAGCTTGCCTTGCAAGTACAAATAGCTTTCCATAAAATATTTCTCCTTGCCAAATAATTTTACTTCAACGTATCCAAAAATTGCTTGTGTGATCTCCTTTATTACTTTTGGGCCAAACCTTCTTCTCTTTAAGCCAATCCGATACATTTTATTTTTTGTAGCTCTGTATAATATAAAAAATGTTGGAAACAAAAGTGCGCTAAGCATTAACAGTAATGTAAGATTTATAATTGCTATACCTGTGAGGGTGATGGCAATAACCATTATTTCTGAAAGGAGCAGGATAAATGGCATTAATAAACTGGTAGAAAAAAAGTTGGGTATTGACGAGATATATGTTTGCAGTTTGCTTGATTTCATTTCTTTTACAGTATAGTAATCCATGCTAAAATACTTTTGAAACTGCTTTTGTGACAGAGATGTAGCAATACTACTAGAGTATAATGCCTGAGCAATGTTAATGAAAAATGCAATAGCATTCTTCACTATGAAAACAAACAATAATGCAACTATTAATGCTAATAAGAAATGATCCTCGTTGGCAAATCCAAAGGTATTATATAGGCTAAACAAGTATTTATTTGTAGAAATAATTGTGTTGTCTAAAGCAATAGATATAACAGGCAAGATAGCTGCTAATCCAAGAACATCAAGAAAAGCACCTATTATGATGAAGAAAATCAACACTACTCCCTTTTTCTTTTGCCTAGAATCTAAGATCGTTCTCAGGTCTCTAAACGTACGGGAAATTAGGTTATTTGAAAGCCTGTTAAACATACCTTAAAACTATGAATATTTTTTGAACACTTTCCCCTCTAATTAAAACTAAAAGAAACTACAAAAATAAATGCGCCATTACTAAGCCCTACTTTCTGTTTATTTTATTGATTTTTACTTATTGAGCGGTGGAAATGTTACATATATTTTATTACATTTGCCGGTAATCCCTAATTTTATTAATATCTTGATTCTCAAATTTATGGGATACTTCAAGAAAGTCCTTTACTGTGTACCCACTTCTTATAAGGATATTCCTTCTACATCTTTATTCCCGGTTATTTTATGGTTTCTGTTACTATTGTCATCATCCTATTATGGAATTTGCCAGGATGATGAGCCAATAAGAAAATTGACCAGAGTAGAGAAAGAACTTTTAAAGGTAGCTGAAACTTCTTTTACGGAAGGCAAATATAATTTTGCTTTGAACTACTATTTAAGGTTATATGAATTTGATTCAACGAATATTGAATATTCTTATGCCATTGGCATATGCTACTTAAATAAGCCTTCAATATCACAAAAGATAAAAGCGATTCCATATCTGTCCAAGGTAGCTAATAATGATTATGGTACGCCTGATGCGATGTATTACTTAGGCCTATCTTACCAGCTTGACCTTCAATTCACGGAAGCTGTCAAGACATTTGAAAATTATAAAATTAGATTAAAATCGAATGAAATTGATCTGATCAATGAAGCTATACGACAGATTGAGATATGTCAAAACTCACAGTATTTCCTTGCAAACCAGATCAATGTTAAGATCAGGAATTTAGGCCCCAATATAAATTCTCCTTTTAGTGATTACACCCCCGTTATTTCCGCTGATGAGTCAATAATAATTTTCACTTCAAGGCGAGAAGGAACTGTAGGGAATACGCTGTATGATTTTGATGAATATTATGAGGATATTTTTATTTCCATGAACGTTGAAGACAGCTGGACAAAGGCCAAAGGGATTGATCAGGAATCGATCAAAAGATATCAAAGTCTAGGAACGAAGGATATAAGTCCGGAAGAGAATTATATTATCAATACCAAAACACATGATGCAGCCATTGGGCTCTCCGCAGATGGGCAAAAACTCTTTGTTTATCGTTCAGATGAGCGAAAATGGGGAGACATCTATTTGTGTAAATTGGAAGGTGCTGACTGGCTCAAGCCTATAAAGCTCGGGGAGAATATCAACTCAAAATATTGGGAAGGGCATGCAAGTTTATCCGGAGATGAGAATGAATTATACTTTTCAAGCAATAGACCCGGAGGGTATGGTGGGAAAGATATTTACCGGTCACGCAGGATCCCTGGAGGTGAATGGGGCGTTGCTGTCAACCTGGGACCTGTGATCAATACACCTTATGATGAGGATGCACCATTCATTCATCCAGATGGCAGAACCCTTTATTTTAGTTCACAGGGACATAAAACCATGGGGGGCTTTGACATTTTTGTTTCAGTAATAGAACTTGATGGGTTTTGGTCTCCTGCTAGCAATATTGGATACCCGATCAACACGGTGGCAGATGATATCTATTTTGTGCTATCTGCCAATGGTAAAAGGGGGTACTTCTCTTCAGCCAGGGCCGGGGGATATGGGAGCCAGGACATCTACGTTGTTACTATGCCCGAAGTATATGAGCAACAGCCTGTACTTACCCTTGTAAAAGGTCATATTAGAGCATGCGGTAATCCTGTGGATGCAGAGATCATTGTAATTGATAATGAAACTATGAAGATCCAAGGAAAGTACAAATCAAATGCTGTGACTGGCAAATATATTATTGCGATCCCCTCAGGAAAAAATTACAATATTAACATCAAATCTGAAGGGTATTTATTCCAATCTGAGAATATATATTTTCCTGCCCAGGATAAATTCGTACAAATAAATAAGGATATTGACCTTTTGTGTGGTGAACTTGGTGACAGAATTTGCTTGAATAATATTTTCTTCGCTCCCGGGCAATCAAAAATTATCGAGCAATCCAATATTGAGCTTGACCAGATCTACAAGTTCCTAAAGGATAATCCTTCTATAAAAATAATGATCAAGTCCTACCTTATGACAGAATTTGCGCATCTTGATAAAGATGTAGCACAAAACCGGGCTTTAGAGATTTTAAATTATCTAATTAGAAAAGGGATCAGCAAGCATCAATTGGCCTCTGAAGGCATTGCTTTGGATAGCACTTCTTCTTTAATTTCATTAAATAACAGAGTGTGCCTGGAAATGGTGGGCGGATTTCTTGGAAGAGGAAAGAGACCAGCCAAGACGATCCAGATAGAAGATGATCTTTATAGGGAAACTGTCCTTGAATGTGGTGCCAAAGAGATCAAAAAACTTGAATTCAGGGTACAAATTGGGGCGTACCGTCATCCAAACCAAGTGAACTTCTCAAATTTAAAGGACATCAAAAAGATCAGAAGAGAAATTTACGAAGATGGTATCACAAGATTTACTGTGGGTACATTCAAGAAACTGATCGAAGCAGATAAGGTCAGGGATAAGATCATTGTTCAAGGAATCACAGATACGTGGGTAGTTCCCTATTATAAGAATAAGAGGATAAGTATGCAAAAGGTAAAAGAACTTTGCACGGGAGAGATAAAAATTGAGGTCAATGGCTCAATAGTGGAAAAGGAATTAAGAATCCCTATTCCGAATGCAACAATTACATTGAATAATATCACTCATCAAATTAAAACTGAATTTTACAGTGATCATGATGGCAAATTCCAATTGCGATTAGATCCAGGATCGAGATTTCAAATAGTTGCTGTTAAAGATGGATTTTCAGGAGACACAATTCCTATCTCTACCTCAGGCACCCAAATTTCAGAAAATATCGAATTGACCTTATACCTTGAGAATAAGCATTTACAGGAAAACGATAGAACTGAGAAATACAAATACTACATTGATGGGGAGGTGGTAGATGGAGAGACTAAGCAACCTTTACATAACTTCAAAATTCAATTGATAAATCTAGCTACTAATATTTCTATACAGGTAGAGAATTTTGAAAATAACAAATTCAATTTTAAGTTATTGCCCAAGTCAAATTATAAATTAACCACAGCGAAGAAAGGATATTTTACTAAAAGCATTGAGCTTACCACCATTGGGAATTTATTTGATACCGTCAATATTACTTTAGAAGTGACAAAAATAGAGATCAAAAAGGCGATTAAGATCAATAACATCTATTATGATCTGGATTCTTCAAAGATCAATGAGAGGTCAGCTATTGAGTTGGATGGATTGGTCGCTATATTAAAAGACAATCCAAATGTTAAGGTTGAATTAAGCTCTCACACTGACGCCCGTGGTAATGATGATTACAATATGGCCTTATCTCAAAAGCGTGCTGATGCAGCAGTTGCATATATCCATTCAAAGGGTATTAAGCGCGAAAGAATTATTGCCAAAGGGTATGGAGAAACACAATTGGTAAATGATTGTAAGAACGGCGTCCCTTGTGATGAGATATTACATCAGCAAAATCGAAGGACAGAATTCAAAGTGCTGGAAGTTACTGGTAATTAGAGGGCGCCGGATCAATTATTTTACACTTTATGCTCTTCAGCAACCGGCAGGCCTTCACTTTTCTCATCTTTATATAATTCACTATCAGAGGAATACCCATAGCCATAGCCGTAGCCATAGCCATAACCAAATGTAAAAAATCTGCTCTTCACATTATTCAGGATAAAACAGAAGTTCTTAGGATTATTGTGCTCAATAATCTCATGGGCAGTTTTCACAAAACTCTTTTTAGCAAATCCTGCTTTAAGTACATAAATATTAATGTCGGCTTTCTTTACTAAAACTACCGCATCGGATAATAAACCTACAGGTGGGGTATCGAGTATGATATATTCGTAAGACTTTTTCGCTTCCTCTATCAACTTATCCAATTCAGTGCTCATAATAAGATCAGATGCATTGGGTGGGATCGATCCTGAAGAGATCGCCTGCAAATTGTCAATATGAGTCTCATTAACTATTTCGTCAAATGATCTTTGGCCTACCAGGTAACTGGTTACCCCATAATTATGTGATATATCAAATGGTGCACCTACCCTCGGCTTATGAAGGTCAAGGTCGATCAACAAGACCTTTTTCCCGGCTTTAGCAATTAAAGTGGCTAAATTGATGGAGCAAAATGTCTTTCCTTCAGAGGCAAGACACGATGTAATCAATATGACCTTTTGATCAATGTTAGAAGCCATATAATCCAAACTTGTTCTGATAGATCTGAAAGCTTCGGCAGTTTGAGATTTAGGATGTGAATCTGCGATAATTGGATTCTCTTTCGCTAACTTACTCCTTGTAACCACTCCAATAATTGGCACACTGCTCATAGCTTCAAGGTCATCCTTATTTTTAATGGTATTAAAGAAGATTTGACGTATAAGTACCAAGAAAAATGCGATCACTAAACTGATACCAATATTTGTGAAATATATTTTCCTTTTATTAGGACTGACAAGACCTATGGAATGTGCAGGTTCCAATACCGATTTATCAGATATAATACTGGACTTTGCGATTACTGTTTCTGCTCTTTTCTCCAATAAATAGATATATATCTTCTCATTGATCTCTAACTTTCGCTGAATATTAACAAGCTCTCTTTCCTTTTTAGGAATGCCTTTGATCTTCCCTTTATATCTGAATATTTCGCTTTCAATAATGGTCAATCGATTCGCAATAGAAGAGCGGGTTGCATTTATATAAGTTAAAAGATCTAATCTAAGTTGATTCAACTTGCCATCAAGTTCTTTATATATAGGGCTTGTATCTGTAACTTTCAATAACAGATCATCCCTTTCTTTCTTTTGCTTGATCAATTCACTCAATGAGCTTTTTAAAAAATCATCCTCTATAAGGGTTGGTGTCAGTTCTAATTCAACTTCATTACTGGAAACGATCTTGATCAAATAGTCCAGGGATTTCTGTTTGATCTGCAATTCTGATTTCGTGGTTTCATAGTGATTCAATTTATTCAGATAGGCATAACTCTCATTTTCAACACTATGAACTACTTTGCTTGTTTTGAAGTCCTCAAGATTAATCTCTGTTTTATTGAGTTCACTTACAATTTTATCTAATTGCTCATCAATGAAAGAAAGCGCATTATTATTCACATCTTCAAGAGATTGCATTGAATTCTTAATGTAAACACTTGAAAGTGTATCTAAAAAATCAACTGCCCTTTGGGGAATCTCATCTTGCAAGCTAATATCGATATATGCTGCAGGCCATTCGTACTTTGTGACTATAAGATTATTCTTGTACTTATTTACCAAAGAACCAAGATGGTTGACATAGAACATATAATTGATCTCATTCCTCTTAGGATTGTTGCGTACAAGTGATTCAAATTGATCACCATTTGGATTAAGAACCAGTGAATAATCTTTATTCTTAATTTCCTCACCAAAGTAATGATCCCCGCTATATTCATATCCCTCGTCTTTAATACTTAAAACAAATTTGTTGCGATCAATAATATTGATGAAAAATGGAATCGAGAAGTAGTTTGAATTATGAATATCTACTTTTGCGACAAATGGGACATCCTTATATAAATAAGTTGTTTTGATATGCCCTTTGATATAATAGGATACATCAAAATTCAATTTTGCAAGGGCCTCCTTAACGACAGGTGCAGACTTTATAACCTGGGTCTCATTCTCAATATTCTCATAAATTGGGTCAATACCTAAGCCCTGCAGCACAGACGAGTTCATCCCTTTGTTCTGATTATTCTGCAATAATATAGTTGTTGAAGCAGAATAAACATTAACTGCTTTATGGATCTTTACTCCTGCAATGGTTGCGGCAATAGCGATCAAAATAACGAATAGGTACCAATTAGAGATAAACAGTTTGAAAATAAACTTGATATCCCTTTCATCAATTATTGAATTACTACCTTTATCCATATAATTCGTTTACTCAAAAAGAATAACTGTTGAAAAACGTCAATATTGTATAAAAAGTATTTTCAAAAATAAGTAATTTAGGATACTTTACTATTTTTAGTATAATTGCGGATAATATTAAGCATTATGGAATCTTGTACGGAACAAAATTCAGATTGTTTATGAAATTTATCAAGAATCCTATTTTACGGTTCTTAATCAATGCCTTACTTCTCTACATTTGTTGGTATCTCACCTATGTATTGTGGCTCGAAAAAAATACCAATATTGATCATTGGGTCATCAAAAACACAATTGATATCGGAGCTAAGATCTTGGCAGTATTCGGATATGATATTGCAAACTCTGAAAAGATGTTGGCGATTCAAAACTTAGGTGGAGTATGGATCGGCAATGAATGTAATGGCGTTCCACTGTTTACACTCTTTGCGGGATTTATCATAGCTCTTCCAGGAGGTATTTTACGAAAAATGATATATATCCCATTAGGCATTATCTCTATTCATTTCCTCAATATCTTTCGAATTGTTGCCTTACTTCTAATTCATGTATATGCTCCGGAAAGTTTGAATTTTAATCATACTTATACCTTTACAATATTGATGTATGGGTACATTTTTATACTATGGATATTTTGGGTGAACAAATCGAAAAACTACTTTAATAAAGCAGCTACAAATAGTTGACAAAACTTTAATAAAAGTGCAAAATAAAAGAGCTCAAATTATTTTAATCTCTGCATTAATCATTATGGTTATTGTTACAGGATTCATACGCGATAAAATATTTGTTGATATCAACGAATTGATCGATACCATATCGCTTGATCTGAACTTTGAAGATAATTCGCTTGAATTGGCGATGGCTTCTATAGCACACAAAAAACTATTCGCCACAAAATGGATACTCACCTTTCTCTTTAGCGGTGCTTACCTTACCATGGCATGTATTGGTGTTAAACTTATCTTTAACAAGAATCAATACATCATATATACGATTATTTTTTACCTACTTATCATGTTCACTTCATTCTTGTTCTATATCGGCGGCATGGCTTTTGGCGACCCGCCCACAGGCTATCTTCTCGCACGGAGGTTTATGGGAATGGTGCAGTCTCCCATTTTGATGATGTTAGTAATTCCGGTTTTTGCATTTGTATCTTCTAAGAACTATTTTGAGTAAATCATTCATTGATCCAACATAATTCTCTTTGATCTCTACTAACAAAAAAAATTGACTCAGAAACAAAATCAGTATATATTTGCCATTGACCGAACACTCAATTCTTTTCATATAATATAACTATGATCAAAAGTAAACCTACTTTCATCTACCTTGCTTTGGCTATTATATTTATCATAAAAATCGGGGGAGCAAAGGATATTATTTGGACAAAAAAAGGAGGGGGAACAAGTTATGATGCAGGTAATGCTGTGGCTGTTAATGATTCAGGGCATTGCTATGTAACCGGCTATTTTCAAGGCACTACCTACTTTGGTAGTGACTCATTGGTAAGCAAGGGAGCATTAGATATTTATATTGCCAAATATGATTCCAATGGTGTATTAATTTGGCTGGAACGAGCAGGGGGTTCAGATAATGATGAAGCACTGGATATTGCTGTGGACGATTCAGGAAACTGTTTTATTACAGGATATTTTGAAGGCACCGCAATTTTCAACAGGGATACAGTGACCAGCCATGGTTTTTATGATGGTTTTGTTGCGAAATACAATAGCAATGGAGAAGTACAATGGGCAACAAGTGGTGGAGGTGCTATTGATGATGATGGCTCAAACAGTATTGCCACTGATGTATTGGGGAACTGTTATATAACAGGTTATTTTGAAGACTCAATGACCTTTGATACTACAATCCTTGTCGGAAAGGGATTTAGTGATATTTTTATTGCTAAATTCGATGGTTCTGGTGCTTTACAATGGGTCGTACAAGCAGGTGGAGTAGACAATGATGTCGCTTACGGAATTAGCACTGATGGTTTCGGAAATTGTTATGTGACAGGAGCATTCCTTGAGACTGCTTATTTTGGAAATGATTCATTGACCAGCTCTGGCCAGGATAATGGATTTATTGTAAAATACAATACCGCAGGGTCCTTTCAGTGGGCCAAACAAATAATTAGTAATACTTCTGCATTGGGTACAAGTATTGCAGTCGATGATAACAACAATGTGTTCTTATCAGGATATTTTGAAGATACAGTAATGGTAGGGACAACCTCATTGCTCAGCAATGGGTTGACAGATGCTTTCATTGCAAATTATACTGTGAGTGGGATGGTCCAATGGGTGCGACATGGAGGGGGGACCGGCGAAGATCAAGGTATGGATATTTGCTCTGATGAACTAGGAAATTGTTATATGACAGGCAATTTTTCCGGAGAAGCATTTTTTAATAATGATACGCTTTCAAGTAACGGACTGACAGATGCCATGATGATAAAATATGACTCTGCCGGCACCCTTATTTGGTCGCAACAGAGTAATGCCACCTCAAATGCCAAAGGACAAGGGGTAACCGCGAATAATAATGGTTTTTGTTACTTTACAGGGATATTTGATTCTACAACCACCTTTGGTAATGACACCTTTCAAAAGTCAGGGTTCGATGACCTATTTATTTCCAGACTTTCCCCAAAGAAAATTGTGGGATTCACGTCACCAGCCTTGATCACTGGCGAATTATTAGTATATCCAAATCCAAATTATGGCCAATTTGGCCTTCAACTATATTTAAATGATCCTGAGAAGTTCAATCTTTTCATTTATAATATTTTAGGGAAGATTGTATATGAAAGAACCCTGGATCATATCCCAAATGAACGTGTCCAAATTGACCTGTCGGATCGGCCAAAAGGGCTCTACTTTCTAATGGTTAGATCGAAAAAAGAAGTCCATCTATCGAAAATTGTCCTCCAATAATTCTGGATTTATATTGATTTCTCCTATTTAACAAATGATAACCGTTTCTCTTCATTTTCGACAAGTATAAATTGTGAGGGAAAATCATAACAAAATGGGCTTAAAAACGTACAAAATTCCATACTAAGGTGACTTTTACTAGATCCCTTTTCAAATAGTATGTCTAAAAATGAAATTTTTTGAACTTTTTGATTTGTTTTGTTTTCTAAATTAATTATCTTTGAGAGGCACAAAGTCATTAGTATCAATTATTTCACGATTATAATCTTTTAAGAAAATATGAAAATTTCTCTTTTTCCGAGATTAAATAAAAGCACATCAATTCTATTCGGATTTTCCTTATTAATGGTGCTTTTTCTATCTACTTCTCTCAGCTTTGCTGCACAAAAGACCTGGGAAGGAGATGTTAGCTCTGATTGGAATGATCGAAATAACTGGGACAGGAACCAATTACCGCGAGCCGGTGATAGGGTTGAAGTTGACCCAACAGTATTCAATTATACCTTTGCACCTATTATCAGCACTAACTCTACCTTCGTGCCTGACAGATTGGAAGTAAATAATGGAGGGATTCTGACCATACGGGCGAATTTGACCACAGATGACCGGGTGCGTGTTGATGGCAATAGTATAACTACCCCGGTGCTAAATATGGAAGGAGGTACATTGACCATACGTAACAATAGGAGATTGGAGCTCAGAGACGGTGGGATCATAAATTTTACAGGCGGAACAATTAATTGTGAAGGTGACCTAAGAATAGATGGGGGCACTTTTAATATGGATCAAAGTACGGGGGTAAGTATTCTCAATGTAGATTCCGATAATGATGGGAATGGCATGATGAGAATAAGACCCAGAAATGGGACTAGCAGCCTCTTCAATATGGATGCAGGGACCACAACCATTGGCGAACTGATTGAGATAGATGGCAATGGTATTGGAGGTTCCGTTAATGCTACCATTGATATTTCAGGGGGTACTTTCACAAATAATGGGATAACCATGTTTCTGGATATTGAAACAGACAGCACCTTAATAAATATCTCAGGAGGCAATGTTACCCTGGTCGGGGATGTTGCTGATGACCCGGGCGCTGGCGGAAAGATAGACTTTACTGTTTCGGGGGGCAATTTGATCTTCCAGGGAAATCTGGCCATGGAAGCTGGAGACAATTTTCAGCAAAGCGGCGGCAATATTCAATTTGAAGGAGGGAATAGGATGTGGACCAATGATGGTGTCTTCAATGCCACAGGAGGGGCAGTAACTTTTAATGACCCTGTATCCACACAACTTTTCGAAGCTGGTGGTGGAGGAACATGGAATTTCAATAATGTAGTGATCAACGGTGGTATGACCATGGACCAAATGTCACCGGCAAATATTAATGTGGCAGGCAACTGGACCAACAATGCAGGTATTTATAATGCGAATGGAAATAAGGTAACTCTCAATGGTACCGGGTTGCAAACGATAACAAGTCCAGGAGGGGAAACATTTTTCGACCTCACAGTCAATAATTCAGGTAGCGGTATCGCATTGTCGAATAATGTATTGGTATTTTCTACTCTAACGATGACCCAAGGTATCGTTAACGCAGGGGCCAGCAAACTTACATTAGGTACAAGTACTGCCAATGTAGGGACCTTCGCACATACCTCTGGTTGGGTTGTTGGTCAATTTGAAAGATGGATCAATGGAGCTTCAATAGGTATTGACATATTATTTACGGTGGGCTCTGTAACAGATGACAACCTCACAACCGTTAATTTTACCAACTTAACAGGGGGCTCTCTTATTGTTGAATTTATTGCTACAGACCCTGGTGCGTCTGGCCTCCCATTATCAGAAAGTGGTTATAATATCACCAATCAATTTACTGAAGGCTACTGGGCTGTCACAGCAGCAAACGGTTTGGCCAGTACAAATTATAATCTTACCCTAAAAGGTGGAGGATTCGCATCTTATGGAATTGGGCCTATTACCAGGTTGATAAAGCGAGCAAATGGGGTAAGCCCTTGGACATTGGATGGTATACATGTTGCAGGCAGTCAGCTTGACACAACTGCTGCACGAAATAATTTAAATGGAATCACAGCACAATTTGGTTTTGGGGTTACTGACTGTTCTTTCCCGGCCAATAGTGTTATAGAGGGGGCTGATTCAGCGTGTAAGAGTTCATCTCGAACCTATTACGTAAATTATAGCGCCCCAAATACTTATGCATGGACTTTGTTTGGCGGAGGGACCATTAACCCTGTTCCGGGGCCAACAGATACAAGCATCAATATAGATTGGGGAAGCGTTGAAGGGAATTACCTGTTAAGAGTTAGCGAATCTGTTCCCTGTGGTAACATGAAAATAATTCAGAAAAGTGTATCCATACACCCACTTTCAACATCTGCAATCACCGGCAATTCAAATGTTTGCCCTAACTCAATAAACACTTATTCAGTAATACAAACTCCGGGCTATACTTACAATTGGACCATCACAGGAGGTGTTCAAACAGGTGGAGGAAATACGAATAGTATCACAGTGGCATGGTCTGGTGGGGGCACCGGTCAGGTTGATGTACTAGGGATGTCAGGGTGTGGAGCAGCAGACCTTGTATCGCTGGGAGTTACATTAGATGGTTATGGCTCCAGCACTGTCACTCAAAACAATACCAACAACATACCACAGTACAGCGTTGATGCAGAGATCATTGGTATCCAGCTTGTGGTTACCTCAAATTGCAATGATACAGTAAAACAGTTCAATCTTAATACCGATGGTGGCAATGGAACCGGTAGTACCAATCCTACAACAGATATTTCCGCAGCAAAGATCTATTACACCGGCACAGCAAGCGGATTTGCTACCACTACATTGTTCGGATCAGTGAATAATCCAAATGGCTCATTTTCGATCACTGGAGCGCAAGCGTTACAAAAAGGGACTCATTATTTTTGGTTAACTTATGACCTTCCACTCAATGCAACGGTTTCCAATTCGATCGATGGTCGACTCGATTCTTTATACTATCAGGGAGATTGGAAGAAAGATATGGCCATAAGCGCCCCGGTAGGTTTTAGATCGATCGTCGCAGCTACCTCTTATTATTCAAGATTTACTGGCAATTGGAATAGAAATAATATTTGGTCTAATACTGATAACGGGGCAAGTTGTGGGTGTGAACCAAATAACTCAGGCGTAGTTATTATTGATACAGGCCATACAATAAGAGCGAATAAAAATAGAACCGTTGACCACATACTCATTCAAAATGGTGCGAGATTAAATGGAGGGGGGGGCAGATTGGATGTTAACGAATCCTTTAAAACTGAAGGATCAGGTTACTTTTCATTAAATAACCGTCTCACTGTAGTAGGGGCTACAACTCTAAGAGGAACAGGCGCCTCTACAACTTCTGACAGATTAACCTTTGATGGGAATTTAGATGTTGGGGCAGGGACTAGTTTAACACAAACAAGAAATCAGGATATTCGGATAAGAGGTAGTTTAACTGTAGACGGTACGATGACCAACCAAGGGAACAGAGATTTTAGAGTAGATGGAAATGGTGCCACAAGTATTAGCGGAACAGGCAACATCAATGCAACTGATCCCGGGTCTGAATTCCAGATCAGAAATGGCAACAAAACTATTTTGGCAGGATCAAATCTTACCATCCAACCCTATTTCAGAATGAGAGGAGCTGTTACCGTTGCAAATTATGGTACTGTAACTTTGCAGGGAACAGGAATAAATACACAGGGAGACCTCAATGGGGACAATCCCGCTTCCACATGGACAAATGGAGCCAATGCTACTTTAAATTATGGAGGTGCTGTTACTATGTTTTCAAATGCGGGTGTATTGAATGCTTCTGCATCAGGAAATACCATAAATTATAATCGTAATGGCAACCAAACAGTTATACTTCCAAGTGGTAGTCAATATCATCATTTGTCATTATCAACAGGGGGTACTAAATCACTTGCTGGAGCTATAGATATCAATGGAAATGATTCGATCAAAGTGGGCGTAATTTTTAACGCAGCCAACAACAATGTCACTTTAGCAGGTAACTGGGTAAATGACGGAGTGTACAGTGCAGGTACAAATACAACCACATTCGATGGGACAACAACTGTTAGTGGATTATCAACTACCATATTTAATCATATGACCATTACCGGAGTTTTAACAGGTCATGCCACAAGAATGGATTTAACCGGTCTTTGGAGTAATAGTGGCACCTATAATCACAACGATGGCGACTTAGGTTTTGTGGGAACAACAGCTCAAACGATTACAGGAGCCACAAGTTTTGGCAGCTTGACTGTAAATAATGGAGCAGGTGTAAGTGTGGTGTCAGGCAATCAGGACCTGAAAAAAACGCTTACTCTTACTTCAGGAAATTTTGCAACAAATAATGCATTAACAATACTTTCTGATGGTAGTGGTAATACAGGGAATATTGCAGCAATTACAGGAGGTAGCATTTCAGGGGACATTACCATGCAACGCTATCTTTCAGGCGCTGAAGGCTGGAGAATGCTTGGATGCGCAGTTAATGGCGCTACATTTTCCCAGTGGGATAATGGCGGTCCGGTTACAGGTTTTGGGTTCTTAATTACCGGGATGATCGGTAATGCGTATTCCGGCTCAAGTCCTAATGTATATAATTACAATGAAGCGCTACTAGACATTAAAGATACAGGGTATGTAGTCCCACCTAATTTAGCAGATCCAATTGTTGTGGGTTCAGGTTATTTTGATTACATCTATGGCGCTGACCTCCCAACAATTGTTGAAGTAACTGGCCCGGCCAATACCGGGAACTATTCTTACCCAGTTTCATATTCTAATAGCGGCCTCCCTGATGATGATGGTTGGGTCATGGTCTCAAATATTTATCCCTCAGCAATAGACTGGGACGCACCTGCAGGTTGGACAAGAACAAATATCGGAAGTGCTTATTACGTTTGGAATAGAGCATTGCAACAATATGGCAGTTATTTACTCGGAGGCCCCGGCACCAATGGAGCAACGGCTTTCATTCCTTCCTCTCAGGCTTTTTGGGTAAAAGCAACGGCCGCCGGCCCAGTATTCAGTTGTGCTGAGACCGTAAAATCTAATCAAGATCCTGCATTTGCGCAGGCAAAAAATAATTTTGCAGATATGCTAAAGATCCAGCTTACAGGGGCTGGGTATTATGATGAAAGCATTGTCCGTTTTATGAACTCGGCTACGACAAATTTTGATAAAGGATATGATGCCTATAAACTTTCAACATTTGATTGGGGGCCACCTACTTTATCGACTTTAGGAACGGATACCACCTGGCTATCTATCAATGCTTATCCTGAATTATCACAGGATCATAGCATTCCAATGGATGTTACGGTTCAGACCAATGGCACTTATACTCTATCTTTGGGCGATATTTACACATTGCCGATGAGTACCTGGTTATTTTTAGAAGATTTGGAGTTAGCCACTTTGACCAATTTAAAAGAGGATTCTTCATACACCTTTGCAATTACAACCACTCCTCCATCTAGCAATCCACGATTTGTCCTGCACTTTACTGCACCCTTATCCATAGAACTAACAGATGTAAGTTGTAATGGTCAGGATGATGGCAAAGCTGTGATAGAAAAACAAGGTACAGGCCCATGGGATTTTGTCTGGGTAGATGATTTGGGAGATACCATCCAGATGACAAATAATATTAATGGTCCTGATTCAATGGCTGGTTTGGCAAATGGTTTTTATAGTGTATTTGTAATTGACGATTCCAGCAACATATATGAAGATACATTTTCCATTAACAAACTCCCTCTTGTTGTTTCCACCTTTACTTCAGATGTAGATACAACATATATTTCTGAAGGAGGCATGGTGAATTTCACAAATAGTTCGACCGGTGCTTCAATTTACACCTGGGATTTTGGTGACGGTTCTCCCCTATCCACCATTTTTGAACCCTCACATCAATACACTTCCGTTGGCACATATGTGTCATCACTTATTGCATCCAATGGTAGTTGTAAGGATACTACTTACAAGATCATACGTGTATTGCAGGCCAATGGTATTGAGGATAATGAGCCCGCCATGCATATTGACTATTTTAATGTTTACAATGTAGATGGTGGTATCATGGTAGAGATCAATTTGCCTGACAACACTGATTTTGACATCTCTGTTTATAATATTCTCGGACAAAAAGTTGAATATTTGATCAGCAAGAGTAGTGCTGCTCAGAATAAATATAAATTAAGTTTGCCAAAAGATGGTGAAGGCATCTATTTTGTTCATTTTAATACGAAAGATGCCCAATTTATCCGGAAGGTTACCTTTATAGAATAAATAGTTAATGTTTTGGGGAAATATTATCTTTAGGGATAAAGAAAATTTTTCATTATGAAGATATTTAAAAGCGCTATTGCTATTCTACTTATAACTCTCCCCCTCTTAATACAAGTTGGATATGCTTTCGGCCCACCACCTCCTCCTGATCCAGGTGGGAAAGGTAAGGGCCCAAAAGACCCAAGAGTTCCAATTGATGGGGGCATTACCTTTTTGATCGCTGCAGGCCTTTTGTATGGGTCCAAGAAGCTCTATGATGAGAAGAAGAAAAAGTAACATCACCCAATTCACTCTGCTCATTTGAATTAAGGATTACGATAACCACCAGTATTCATTTTCATCAAATAACTCCTCCAATCAATTGTAGTATGCAAATTCAAATGCTCCAATAGAGGTGCATTATCCCGCAAAACTGGTGCATCTGAAATATTCACTTCTCTCATTGATACAGGATTTGCCAACAGATCATCAGTATAATCTTGAACACTACAACAAGTATTCATTTTCTCCTTAGATAGCTCCTTAAAATTAACCCCCTTTTCTGATGCTAAAAATAGGATATCTACATCATAAGGCAAGTTCAGGTTTTCGTAATAGCAATAATAAGTTTGAAAACCAGTGTATACCAAGGTCTTATAAATAGCTTGAAATGCTTCCCCCTCATTGGTTTCCATATATTCCTGAAAGTTTATCATTATCAATGCTCCTTCATTTAGCAGATCTTTTAGTCTTGAAAAACTCTCCAATGTAAACACGTTTGAAGGTTGCACCTCAGCCGTTGACAGGTCAAATATTACAATATCATATTTCTTTTGACATGTATTGATATAATGGCGTGCGTCATCTATTATATAATTCGCTTCCAGATCATTACAATAGAAGAAACGTTCTGCGATCGAGAACATCCGCTCATCAATATCCACAGCATCGACGTGCATCCCTAATTGTATCATTTCCTTTGCCACGCTCCCACCGGCAAATCCAAATAGTAATACTTCGGAGCCTGTTGGCTTTAAAGTTGAAAAAGAGGAAAGCAAATGCACATATTTCCAATAAGAGGGAGCCTCTTCATTGTTGATAATAACAGTTTGAGAGATCCCATTGATCATGAGTTGGCGATAAGAGGTATCCTCAGAATGATAGGTGTCAACAACTTTCAACTGCCCTAAAAGGCCTTCACTCTTATACTTGAGCCATCCCCCTGACAATCTATCATAGTTATTTTGGACATTGAAAGACCATCCTGCATAAATGATGATCAGGAGAGCAAACAATGCGCTTTCGATCCATTTATTCTTTTTCATAACAAGTGCTGCACCTCCCATCAATAAAGCAGCAAAAACAAATACTGGATAGGTAATTCCCCATCGAGGGATAATGTAAAATCCTAACATAAAAGAAACAAAAATGCCACCCAATGTTGATATACCATAAACAGTACCAGAGATTTTTCCCGACAACTTAACCTCCTTTGCAGCGAGTCTGATAACGACGGGTGACACCATTCCCAATAGTAACAATGGGGGGCCAAGCAACAAAAAGCATGTGCTTACCATTCCAAAATGAAATTGATATGGCCCTAAATCCCTACCTAGATGGTATAAAGGCATCATAACCGTTGATGCGATCAGCGGCATTAGTAAAATAAATAAAGCAGCAAGCACAAGTTCATAATACAGTATCGCCTGAAGATTCCTCTTGGTTGAAAAAGTGCCCCCTATAAAATAGCCAACTGCTAAACTAAATAATGTGACCCCAATGGCAGATGTCCATACCAAAAGAGAAGCCCCATAGATCGGCGCCAACATTTTTGCTCCCAATAATTCCACTGCCAACACAACCATTCCCTCAAGAAAAGCGATGACCAATAGTAATTTAGGGTTGAGAACATTCATACATACTTATTGTCAATTACTAAAAATTGATATCAGGGTATTACAATATAGGTATGTGAAGATAATAAGAAACGAGAAAATTTGCTGCCCGACTAGGGATCGAACCTAGACTCTTCTGAACCAGAATCAGATGTGTTGCCAGTTACACCATCGGGCAATTATACCAAATCAACAATAAATTATAGAACCTTAATAAAGTTGCCCGACCAGGGCTCGAACCTGGACTCTTCTGAACCAAAATCAGATGTGTTGCCAGTTACACCATCGGGCAGTTTTCAAAATGCAAAATGCAAAGTTAAGAAATGAAATAATGGTAAACAATTAAAAGATAACACCCTCTCAACTTTAAAGATACTGAGTTCATAGATGCTATTTGAGAGAGACAATATAAATGATAGAGCTGCTGCGCTCTTTATTGAACAGACCGCCAATAAATGATTGCAATCCATTTAACATCGCCCCAAGAATGCTTCCCCCATTTTTCTTAAATTTCTCACTCAAAATAGAAACGTAGAAGGGATCGAAATGCATGGGCTTGAGGTTTATTAATGTCATTTGAAACCTATCTAACAAAGCGGTAAATGCATCTTTTGAAAAATGATATAGGTGCCTTGGCACATCATAGCCTGCCCATTGATGGTCATAAATGGAAGCATCTAACGATCTATAGTTAGGAAGGGCAAATATCATTACCCCTTTTGGTTTCAATAACCGGGTAATTTGGGTCATATAGTCATCCAATTCATGAATATGCTCCAGAACGTGCCAAAGGGTGATCACATCAAATGAATGGTCAGATAATTCCTCGAATTTTTCAGGGGCCACCACTTGTAAATGATGGTTCCCTATAGCTTGAGCTCGAGCTTGTTCATTGGGTTCAACACCAAATGACTCCCATCCAAATTGCTGCATTTCCCCCAAAAACTCTCCAGTACCACATCCAATATCCAATATTTTGCCCTGCTTAAGTTGGCTTGATGCTACGATCAACTTCCTCTTTGAAGATACCGCAATCCCTCTTACCAAATTATACACTCTGGAAAGCATGGATCCTGCCTTATCAGTGTGAGAGAAATAATCTTCAGAAGCGTAATACTTCCCTATCTCTGATTCCTCAGGGGCAGGATTTGTGAATCGTAAAGTGCAGTGATTGCACTCATGAATATCAAATGTTTCTTTAGTAAGAAAATAATCCTTTAATTGAAACCTAAAAGAAACATCTGCTGATCTGCATGCTGGACAATCCTTCAATATTCTCATTGATTTCAATAATTTATTCCTGTTTCCCTTACTTACTTTTGAGCGATACAAAATAGATCCAGACACAGATCATCATACTCATTTACATAGTAATCATCAATGGTAATATTATTTACCAAGTCATCATTCTTTTTCATCAGTTTGCCTCTGTTCATTTTATTAAGCCACTCATAAGGGAGTTGTAATAATACCCGTGGAAGGTTATATTGAAGATTCAGGAAATCATATTTCATGATCTTGTTCACTGACCTACGATTTCTTTCATAATAATTCATAATAGTTTCATTACCAAAGATCCCCTTCATGCTTACATTTTCAAATTTAGTTTGAAGGAGTTCTTTAAGGCCTTGATAGGTGTACTCCCTTAAATGCCATGGATTTCTTGTCAATGACATTTTAATATTGGGGGTAGTTAATATTAGTTTCCCCTCCGGCTTCAGCATCCGGAAGATCTCCTCCACCATTAAAGCATCATTTTTAATGTGCTCTATCACTTGAAAACTAACGATAGTATCAAATGATTCACTCTCGATCATGGTCATCGGTGGTATATTGGCAGCAATAAAAGTGCAAGAATCATTCTTCTTACTTAGCTCCTCTATCACCTCCTTATTCTTATCAATTGCTGTATAAGACTTACATAAAGGGACCAGGGTATCAACACCTCTTCCCTCACCGCATCCGATCTCCAGCATATCGCCTGACACATATTGTTCAGCAGATTTATACGCAAACAATAGCCTCTGGTGTATGGGGTTATCAGAATGAAGATCTGAGGAAGCTATTTCGGTTCTATATACTGACATATTTTAATAAATTCATATCCTCTTCCACAATTAGAATGTTCCTTTCTCGTTATTACGGTATTCTAATAAACCATGAAAGAGTATCCTGCATTCAAAAATGATCCGGTGCAAAGTTAACTCAATTATTCCTTTTTGAACAATAACGATAGGTTACTCTTGGAATACCAATATTTTGGTACTATAAAACTGTAAATGATTTAATAGCAGAATTAGCGGTATTTTTTCTATTTTTGAGACCACTTTAATAAATTAGGATATGAACAATTACAAACTTTTCAATAATATCATAGGATGGGTAATATTCCTTGTTGCTGCATTTGTCTTTACATCAACACGTGAGCCAACTGTAAGTTTATGGGATTGCGGTGAGTTTATTTCTGGAGCATTTAAACTTCAAATTGTTCACGCCCCCGGTGCACCCTTTTTCTTGATGCTTGGCAGGTTGTTCACATTACTGGCTGGAGGCGACCTATTGAAAGTAGCCTCTATGGTCAACTTATTATCTGCTCTGGCAAGTGCTTTTTCCATTTTATTTTTATTCTGGAGCATTACAGCTTTGTCCAAGAAGCTATTCGTAAATGAAGAGAACGGGCTAAATCTTGAGAGAAAATTGGCCATCTTCGGAAGTGCTATCATTGGTTCTTTAGTTTGTACATTTTCTGACACCTTTTGGTTTTCAGCTGTTGAGGGTGAGGTATATGCTTTGTCGTCATTTTTTACAGCGCTGGTGTTTTGGTCCATTCTCAAGTGGGAGAGTATTGCCGATGAGAGATATGCAGACCGATGGCTTGTGTTCATTGCATATATGATGGGACTTTCCATTGGGGTTCACCTTTTGAACCTGTTGGCAATTCCTGCATTAGGGATCGTATATTATTTTAAGAAATATAGCCCTACACGAAAAGGGACATTTATTGCTTTTGTTATCAGTTGCTTTATTTTGGTGTTTATACTATGGGGAGTTATCCCATTGCTTCCACTTCTTGCTTCCAAATTTGAGTTGGTGTTCATCAACTGGTTTAGCCTTCCATTTGGCAGCGGAGTATTGATCATGTCTATATTATTGATCTCCGGGATCATATTTGGTATTGTATACTCCATTAAAAAACAAAACGCACTATTAAACACTGCATTTATGTGCTTAACCATGATCATTATCGGTTATTCTTCCTATGCAGTCGTATTGATCAGATCCAATGCAGGTCCAGCCATCAACATGAGTGATCCGAGTGATGTATTTACCTTCTTATCCTATCTCAATAGAGAGCAATATGGCGATTGGCCCCTGGTTCATGGCCAGTATTTTACAGCCAAGCTAACAGAGATCAAGGAAGGGAAGACAAAATACTATCAGGGAGAAGAAGAATATGAAGAACTGGGAAAAGATATTATACCTGTTTATGATCCAAAGCACACAGGATTCTTCCCACGAGCATGGAGTAATCAACGAAAGGAACATGCGAAATTCTATCGAGAATGGATGGGGCTTGAAAAAGGGAAGAAACCTTCATTTGCTCAAAATCTAAAATTCTACTTTGGATATCAATTAGGGTATATTTATGGCAGGTATTTCATGTGGAATTTTTCAGGTAGGCAAAATGACATTCAGGGAAGATGGGAGCCGACAAAAGAGGGCAGTTTTATAACGGGGATCCAGGCGATTGATGAAGGGGTCATTGGGTTGCCCAAACAGACAAACTTAGCGGCAAGCATGAGGGATATGAAAGA
>CAZNGA010000010.1:0-63433 GCA_964572485.1 uncultured Chitinophagales bacterium | reverse complement strand
ATTATTTTCCCCTTGGGGGAGCGGGACATCCCCCCACAACAAATTACCGATTTTTTAGTAGACTAAAAGAAACAGTTTCTACAAAAAAGTTACACCCAAGTGAAAATCTCTTTAATCCGTTTACTCCATCCTGTTTCATGATCCCATATATCAGTTGATTTCAGCCATTCACTGGTTGAATAGGGCCAAATACGAACTACCCCTTGATTCTCGAGGGAAATTAGCTTATTTTAGTAATATAATGAGGAATATGAATATGAAGGTTATTTTGATGGCCATTTTTGTTTTTCTGTGCCAGACAGGTTATACTCAGTTCGACTACTTTAGAATAGATATTTTTCCTGTCACAATTGACGCCAAGGAGATCCGAAATCCATGGGCCGGAGGATTTATTGGTTGCCAGTTTTCGGCGGTAGACCTGAATATGGATGGGGTCAAAGACCTTTTCGTGTTTGATAGGGCAGGGGATAAGATTATAACTTTTATCAACAAAGGAACACCAAATGTTGTTGACTACGTCCATGCGCCTGAGTACCAGGCATTGTTCCCTAAGTTAAAATATTGGGCGGTGCTGGTAGATTATGATTGTGATGGTAAGGAAGACCTCTTTACCGCTGCCACAGCAATGAATAATGCGATGGCTGTTTACAAGAATATATCCGTCACAACTGTCAATTTCTCCCTTGTAGAGCCGGTGTTGTATGTTTATGATACACCGATCGTTACAAGGCTAAAGGTGCTTCATGAAGATGTGCCTTCTTTCGTAGATGTGGATTCAGATGGAGATCTGGATATCCTTACATTTGGAAGTGGATTTCATGATAACAGCGTTCTATTTGCAAAGAATATGACCATCGACAAATACGGGATCTGTGACAGCCTTGATTTTGAGATAAGAAACCGATGCTGGGGATTTTTTATTGAAAGCCCTGTCTCGTATGAAGTCTTTCTTTTTGATACTTGCTTAATGAATGTTGCAAACCCTGAAAAGACAGCATCCCTTCATTCGGGATCTACATTGCTGGGATTGGATCTGAATGGAGATGGTGTAAAAGATCTTATCATGGGAGATGAGAATTATCCCTACCTCAATGGAATCACTAACGGCGGGACTTCTACATCCTCGGGAATGATAAGTCAGGACACTATGTTCCCCTCTTATGACGTATCTGCTAATATGGAAGAATTCCTGGGGGCCTTTTATGTGGATGTAGATAATGACTCAAAACGAGATCTGATCGTAAGCCCTAATAAGCTTAATTTTTCAAATTATCCAAGTGTATGGTACTACAAGAATATAGGAATCGATGATGCACCTGTTTTTTCTTTCCAAACGAAAGGATTCTTGCAGAATAACATGATCGAGGTTGGAAGAAATGGACATCCTGTCTTCTTTGATGCTGACAATGATGGATTACTTGATCTGCTGGTTGGGAACTATGGATATTTTTCAGGTACCGGATATGATACTTCTGGGATTTCTTTCTACAGAAATGTTGGAGATTCAACTGATCCTGCTTTTGAATTGATCACAAGAGATTATCAAACGCTGTTTTCTATGGGACTTAATAATGTATATCCTACTTTTGGTGACCTTGATGATGATGGGGATGAGGATATGATCGTTGGCGATCATGCAGGAATGATCCATTATTTTATCAATAATGCTGCAGCAGGAAATCCGGCTGCATTTATATTGAATGCCAACCCGAATATTGATTCCATTGATGTAGGTAATTTTGCTACACCACAACTTATTGATGTGAACAGAGATAGCAAATTAGATCTACTGATTGGTGAAGAGGGAGGGGTTATTAATTACTATGAGAATATTGGGACCGTTGGAATGCCTGTGTTTGCGATGGTGACAGATTCATTTGGAGGCGTAAATGTAAATAATGGAGCAATATATGGTTATAGCACCCCATTCCTCTTCGATGATAGTGGTACCTATCTATTATTTGTGGGTTCTGAAAGGGGAAATATCTTTCACTATAACAATATAGATGGAAACTTAAATGGCACTTTTTCAATAGCAGATACAATGCTTGCGGGTATTTGGGAAGGAAGGTATTCAAGTGTTTATGGTGGGGATATTAACAATGATGGATACAGAGACCTTATTATTGGAAATGAGACTGGAGGCCTTGCTATGTACACAATAGATACATTGTTGGATACCTCAATTAGTGTGAATGAGGTAATAATTGACCCTATAGATATTAAATTCATCCCAAATCCTGTAAGAACTACCTTGCAAATACATATGGAAACCGGTAATTATGAACCATTTACATATGCTATCTTTGATATTCTGGGAGAAATGAGAAGTGAGGGAGCTTTACCCAATACTATGACACTAAATGTTGGCTATTTAGCTAATGGCATTTATTTTATCAAACTCACCAATGATCATCACCAATACGTAAAGAAGCTGGTCATTCACCATTAGATCTATCCATGAGCTTCATAATTGACCTATATAGAGGAATATACCCTTCGTACCTTTTTTCGTTCAATCCTTACATGAGTAAAAAATACGTAAAGCTAGATTGAGTCCATCTAAATTACGGCCTACATTTGAACTTTGTTATCATAAAGACAGATTATGAAAATAGCGGTATCGAAGAAATTGTCACTTGGATTTATTGTGATATCAGTAATACTGTTGGCCAGCACATTCACCTCTTTCAGAATATTGAATGATCTGAGTACAAAGGGTGAGAAAGTGGTATTCCTTGAAAGAAAGACGAAAACCTTTTCAAAAGTAATGGTTGGGGCACGTACCATGTTACATGTCTCTGATTTTGTTCTTACTGATAATGACTGGATGTATGATTATTATTTGAGAGAAGCCGGATTGGTTAAAGACGAAATTGCAAATTTTAAAGAGTTGTCCCTCAATGACGTTGATGAGAAATTAATTAAAAGAATTGAGAGAAAGATAACCCGCATTAACTTATTCAATCATAAATATTTTACCACTGGACAAATTAGTACCTCTAGTAAGTGGAAGGAGTTGGTTTATGAATTGGACCAAATATCCAACAACCTGATCGTTGACCTTGAATTGTTATCATTGGTTATCTCCAGGGAATTGTCGGACACCGAAGTAGTTGTGCAAAGGACAGAGAGAAATGCAATGATCCTATTAGCCGGAATCACATTATTTGCTTTCATAGTAATATTTATTATTGCCCGAAAGCTCAACAAAATTTTAACTTATCCAATTATTGACATGAGGACTGCGTTACAAAAAATAGCCAAGGGAGAGCCTGCCAACAGGCCAGAAAAGAGGAAGGATAATGAAATTGGTATTCTTCCGATCTCACAAAGTAGAAAAGTGGTGCAAAAGCAGTTTGAAGATCCGAAAGGGAACCATCTTATTCGCAAACTTCAAACTTCAAATAGTAGGTTAAGGGGCGAGATCCATGAGCGAAAGAATATGGAAAAAGAGCTATTAAAGAACAAAGAGACCTTAACTGAAGTACAAAGTATCGCTAACCTTGGAAGTTGCGAATATGATTTCAAGTCAGGGGAGTTCTCTATTTCAAATGAGATCTTTAAGATGTTTGAACTGGTGCCCGGTAATTATGCATTTGAAAATGATGATAAACTTAAACTTCACCTCCCGGAATTAGCAGAAATTCTTGAACTGTCCTTCAAGGATAAATTTAAGAAAGGAAATATCATTGAGTATGAATATGAACTAACCCTGTCAGATGAAACCCTTCGGCAATTAGATATTCGTGAAAAGTTAATTTCCAATAAGAATGGTGAGCACCAAAAATTTATCAGAACCATTGCAGATGTGACCAGGATCAAAGCAAGTGAACAGAGGCTAAAGCTGATCAATAAAGAGTTGAGTACTTTCATATATAAGGCATCTCATGATCTAAAAGGCCCTTTATCTTCAGTACTGGGCTTAGCATTTGTTGCAAGATCAGAGGTGAAGGATAAAGCGGCGTTAAAGTACATTGATATGATCGAGAAATGCAATAAGCAACTCGATACGATCCTGATGGGGCTTCTTTCGATCACAAAGATATCTCAAGGAGCTGTAGATGGAACGAAAGTCAATGTGAGCAAACTATTACAAGAAATTGTCGACAGCCTAAAATATACCCCAAAATTCAAAAAGATCAACTGCACATTAAATATTGATAAGGACCTTGAAATTTATAGTGATATTGGTTTAATGAAATCAATAGGTCAGAATTTGATTGAGAATGCTGTAAAATACAGTAATAGTGGTTCAAAGCCCTACATCGATATATCAGCAACTACTACAAGTGATGGTATACAGATTGAAGTCTCTGATAATGGTATAGGAATACCAAAGGAGATTCAGAAAAAAGTTTTTGAAATGTTCTATCGTGGCCACAATGAATCAAAGGGAAGTGGATTGGGATTGTATATTGTGAGTAGCGCGATAGAGAAATTAAATGGCACCATTCAAATGAGAAGCAAGAAGGGAGAGGGATCAACATTTACCGTTTTTCTGCCACACTTAAAGGACAATGAAGAGACGAAACCTAATAAGATAAGTCAGCTATTGTACTCATAATAGTTGCACACCTATATTTGGAATAGGGAGACTCTAGAACTGCTGATCTTACTAAAAAAAACCTGAAGCATGCCCCATGCTCCAGGTTGAAGAATAACAAAAATAAGAAGTAATCAGTTTACTACATTCAATTTCAAAGTCTGAACTTGATCTCCTACCTGAATTTTAGCAAAATAAAATCCCGGGGAGAAGTTAGAGGTATTAAGGTTGATGACCTTTTTGGTTCCTACGTTAACAACGCCTTTAAAAGGTGTAGCAACTTTTTCTCCTACAATATTATATATCTCAACATTGATATCACCGGCGGTTGGCATCTCAATTGTAATATCTGTTGAGGTTGAGGCAGGGTTAGGATACAAAGAAATATTATTTGAGGTTATCTTGTAGTCAGTTCCAACTATATAATAACCATTTGAATTTAACGTATTTCTCATTGAAGTACCAACAGCACCTGACCATCCAACCTGATGAAATTCAATAGTACTTGCAGCAGGGTCGCTAGTATTGGGAATGAGAATGATGAAAAATGGAATTTGACTTGTTCCATGCAAGCTGTTATAGAATGAATAAATGGAGCTACATGAAGTGATACCAGGATAACCACCACCGTAACTTACAGCGAAAGCATCTAACTCTGCATCCGTTTCAGCATCATCAACATCCATAGCAAAAACATAAACTCCACCACTTCCGGAACCATAGTCAAGCCACATAGATTGCAAAGCGGGAGTTGAAGATTGACATGGGCTACACCAGGTAGCCATAAAATCTAAAATTACAGCATTACCCCCTGATAATAGGTCGTGAAGTGTATAGGAATTGCCCTTTGTATCGGTTTTTGTCCAATCAGGAATACTTTGGGCAACTGCTATATTGACTAGCACCAATAAAGTAAATAATTGTATGAGCTTTTTCATGGTAAATAGGTTTTAACCTGAAAACACAGGTTTAATTAGTAAATTTATACCAAAGTAGAAAGAAATTCTGAAATATGCAAATCCTTTTAGAAGAGAATTGTTAACATTTGTTAATTCAATGAGGATAGTTACCCTTAAGGGCCGTGGTTTTGAGGAATTGGTTTTGATTAGCTATGTAGATCAACAATAGGAATCAAAGGCTTCAATTAGACTTTCTGCAATGCTCTCTGCTTCAATTCCTTGAATTTGATGCCTTTCTAGAAAACGGACCAAATTTCCATCCTTAAATATTGCAATCGCTGGAGATGATGGCGGATAAGGGAGTAAATATTTCCGCGCTTGTTCTGTAGCTTCTTTATCAACGCCTGCAAAGACGGTGACTAGTTTGTCAGGTGTTTTTGCATGGGTAAGGGCAGTTTTTATTGCTGGTCTTGCGCTACCTGCAGCACATCCGCAAACTGAGTTGATCACAAGCATCAAACTGCCTGTTGTGTTCTGAAAAACAGAATTTACCTCCTCGGAAGTACTTAATTCCTCAAAACCCAGTGCTGTAAGTTCTGAGGTCATTGGGGATACTATTTCTTTAGGATACATAAAATTATTGGTTTGGTAAGACATATACATTAACAACTCTCTCTAATAAATGGTTCACCGACTTTAGTGACTGAATACCTTTATAGTGCAATATGTTCAAAATGAAGTAGAGTATTAATATTATGTATTTATACACAGGGTTTGAGGGATTTAGGTTGTAGAATTCTTGAAAAAGCTGTAATTTTGCACCGCTTTATAAATCAATAATATACATAGAAATGGCAGAAACAGATATAAAATTACCTTATAAGATCAAAGATATTTCATTGGCAGATTGGGGTCGTAAAGAGATCGAATTGGCAAAAGCAGAAATGCCGGGACTTATGTCACTTTGGGAGGAGTATAAAGGAAAATCACCTCTTAAAGGCGCCCGCATTTGCGGCTGCTTGCATATGACGATTCAAACTGCAATATTAATAGAGACATTGATAGAACTTGGTGCAGAAGTGCGTTGGTCATCATGTAATATTTTTTCAACCCAGGATCATGCTGCTGCAGCTATTGCGAAAATGGGTGTTCCTGTATTTGCCTGGAAAGGAGAAACTGAGGAAGAGTATAATTGGTGCATTGAACAAACATTGTTTTTCGGAGATGAAAGCAAGCCACTGAATATGATCCTCGATGATGGTGGTGACCTTACCAACCTTGTACTTGATAAGTATCCTGAGTTAGTGGAAAATATTAATGGAATTTCTGAGGAGACAACAACCGGGGTTCATAGATTATATGAACGAATGAAGGAAGGGACTTTACCACTACCGGTTTTCAATGTGAATGACTCAGTTACAAAGTCAAAATTCGATAATAAATATGGTTGCAGAGAATCTTTAGTTGATGCGATCAGGAGAGCAACAGATCTTATGATCGCCGGTAAGGTGGCTGTAGTTGCAGGTTATGGAGATGTTGGAAAAGGTTCTACGCAATCACTGGTTGGAGCAGGTGCCAGAGTGATAGTTACTGAGATCGATCCCATTTGTGCTATGCAAGCCGCTATGGAGGGATTTGAAGTAAAGAAGATGGATGATGCTGTAAAAGAAGCGGATATAGTGGTTACCGCCACAGGATGCAAAGATGTGGTGAATGGAAACCACTTTAAAATGATGAAAGATAAGACAGTCGTTTGTAATATTGGTCATTTTGACCACGAGATCGAAGTCTCATGGTTAAATGATAATTATGGTACGACTAAAGAGATCATTAAACCGCAGGTGGATAAATATACTGTAGAGGGGAAAGATATTATTGTTTTGGCGGAAGGAAGGCTAGTAAATCTCGGTTGTGCTACCGGACATCCCTCATTTGTAATGTCTAATTCATTTACCAACCAGGTATTAGCACAAATTGAACTTTGGAGTAATCCTGATAAGTACGAAAATAAGGTCTATACGCTACCAAAGCACCTTGATGAAAAAGTAGCACAGCTTCATCTGGATAAATTAGGTGTTACCTTGGATAAACTCACCCCTGAGCAATCAAAGTACCTTGGTATTCCTGTCGATGGTCCTTTTAAACCTGATTATTATAGGTATTAATAAGTGCCAGTATTTTTGAAGATCAACACCTGTAATTCCATTTCATATATGTTGATTTGTAGAGGATGCGTTGTTTTGTAAGGAATATTTTCTATAATTTTGAAGTATGACCCGTCTGAGTGTTAATATTAATAAAGTAGCTACACTAAGGAATGCCCGAGGTGGCAACTTGCCTGATATTATAAATATTGCCAGAGATATTGAGCGTTTTGGCGCTGAAGGGATCACCGTACACCCACGATCAGATGAAAGACATATCAGGTATCAGGATGTGATGGATCTTAAAGATGTTGTGACCACAGAATTTAATATTGAAGGATATCCCTCCAGGGAATGGATAGACTTGGTGGTTTCAATAAAACCGGCTCAGGCAACCCTAGTACCTGACGGACCTGATCAACTTACTTCTGACCATGGATGGGATACGCTCAATCAGGAAGGTTTATTGCTTGATATCATTTCTGAGTTGAAGCAATGTGGATGCAGAGTGTCAATTTTTATTGACCCTGATAAGAAATTGATAGAAGGTGCCCTTAAAACCACAACTGATAGAATTGAGCTCTATACTGGCCCTTTTGCCCAAAATTTTACTACCAATAGAGAAAATGCAGTTGCTCCCTTCGTGGAAGCAGCTAAGTTTGCAGAGAGCATCGGTTTAGGTGTTAATGCGGGACATGATCTGAATTTGGATAACCTAAAATATTTTAAGGATAGTGTGATTCCGTTAGATGAAGTTTCAATAGGCCATGCTCTGATCAGCGATTCATTATATTTTGGTTTGGAAGATACTGTTGGCAAATATTTGGAAGAACTTAACTGAAACATTATTTGAGAAAAATAATGACTTATTTTATCAAGTTTTTGAAATTCCTTTGGGTGATATGGGCGGTTATCATCATAATTATTACTGCCTTTTTGATCATCCCATCCATTTACATCATCTTAAAAGCAAACCCCAAAGATGCTTTTTGGAAAGCACATGTTTTCTCTAAACTCTATGCGAGGATAATAGCTATTTTTGTTTTGATAAGATTTAAGGTGGAGGGCAAGAAACGAATTGATAAAAAGAAGGCCTACGTCATTATAAGTAACCATCAATCACAATTGGATATTCTTGCCTGTGCGCTTTCAAATCCCGGGGGATTTCGGTTTTTGTCAAAGGAGCAGCTCTTAAAATTGCCCGTATTTGGATTTATGATCAAGAACCTGTATTTAACTGTGAATAGAGAAAGCAAAGCAGCCCGGCAAAAGAGTATGGAGGATATGAAGGCTTCATTGGCTGAAGGGATCTCTGTGCACATTTATCCAGAAGGAACCAGAAACCGCTCGGAGGATCTGTTGAAATCATTCTATGATGGTGCCTTTAGGTTGGCAATTGAGGCCCAAGTGCCTTTGGCCATATTGACGATCAAAAATTCCAAAGAATTAAACGCTCCCGATCAGTTTCCACAACTCTCTCCAGGAATCGTACGTTGTAGGTGGAGTGAGCCCATTGAGACCAATTCTATGACTATAGAGGATGTTTCTCAATTAAAGGGGAAGGCAAGGTCGATCATTTTGGAGCAACTCCAAAAATAATATAGATCTGGAGTAAGGGATCAGGCTTTCGTTGGTTCTTTGCTTTCGGTATATGCTTCCACCGGAGGACAAACACACATCAAATTCCTATCTCCATAAGAATTATTGATCCTCCCTACAGGTGCCCAAAACTTATTATCCTTTAAATAGGGAAGAGGATAAACCGCTTTTTCCCGGGAATAGGAATGTGGCCACTTTTCTAAGGAAATTTCTACAGCAGTATGAGGTCCATTCTTTAGTACATTGTCTTCAGCGTCTGCGACTTTGTCATCAATCTCCTGGATCTCATTTTTTATAGCGATCATCGCATCACAAAACCTGTCTAACTCTTCTTTTGGCTCACTTTCAGTAGGTTCCACCATTAATGTTCCCACCACAGGAAACGAAACTGTTGGTGCATGAAAGTTATAGTCGATCAATCTTTTTGCGATATCTTCTACATCAACATTACCAATTTGTTTGAAGTGGCGGCAATCTAAAATTAATTCATGGGCCACTCTACCATTATTCCCCTGATAAAGTATAGAATAATGGGGTGCTAATCGAGATTTAATGTAGTTCGCATTCAGGATCGCATATTTTGATACATCGGTGCAGCCTTTACTCCCAAGAAGCCGAATGTACGCATAGGAGATTACCATGATGCTGGCGCTGCTCCAAGGTGCTGATGCAACTGCCGGGATAGATCTTTCACCCCCTGTATCAATTACGGGATGTCCAGGTAAATAAGGGGCAAGATGTTCTGCAACACAAATGGGGCCTAGCCCGGGGCCTCCACCCCCATGTGGAATACTAAAGGTCTTATGTAGATTTAGATGACAAACATCCACACCAATGATGCCAGGACTGGTAAGTCCCACTTGTGCATTCATGTTAGCACCATCCATATATACCTGTCCGCCATTTTTATGAATGATGTCACATATTTCCTTAATTGATTCTTCAAATACGCCATGGGTTGAAGGGTATGTAACCATTAATCCAGCCAACTGTTTTTTATTACTTTCTGCTTTTTCTTTAAGATCGGCAACATCTATATTCCCACTTTCGTCGCATTGAACTATGATCAACCTCATTCCTGCTGAAATTGCACTGGCGGGATTTGTACCATGAGCTGATGAAGGGATCAAGATGAGGTCTCTATCCTTATTCCCTTGCTCATGGTAATACGCTCTAATTACCATTAATCCTGTATATTCTCCCTGGGCACCTGAATTGGGTTGCAATGAACATGCATTGAGCCCGGTCACTTCGCACAAATACCCCTCCAGTTCTTTTATAAGCTTTCTATAACCCTTGGCTTGTTCAATAGGCACAAAAGGGTGCAAATCAGAAAATTCCTGCCAGCTAACCGGTAGCATTTCAACAGCAGCATTCAGCTTCATAGTGCATGAACCAAGAGATATCATGGATGTGGTCAATGATAGATCCTTTTTTTCAAGGTTTTTGATATATCTGAGCATTTGGGTTTCAGAATGATAACCTGTAAAGACCGGATGAGTCAGAAAGTCACTCTTTCTGGTAAGTGCGTCAGGATAAGAGAGCTTTAATGAATCTGCCAATTGTGAAAGATCTTTTTCTCCATATTCAATGTGCTTTGCTTCCGCAAATATCAGCAGTATTAATTGTAGATCTTCTATTTGGGTGGTCTCATCAATAGAAATGCCAATTTGGTTTTCACCAATATATCTGAAATTGATATGACTCTCTTCAGCATGTGACCTTATATCTGATTGAGTCGATACTGTAAGGAGCAAAGTGTCAAAATAATTATCATTATGTTGGGAATATCCCATCTCAATAAGTTCATGTTCTAACACTTTTGTCATCAAGTGGATCCTCAGGGCGATGTCTTTCAATCCACTAGGGCCATGATATACACCATACATTCCCGACATTATTGCCAACAGGGCCTGGGCAGTGCAAATATTTGAAGTGGCTTTCTCTCTGCGGATATGCTGCTCTCGTGTTTGTAGTGCCATTCTATATGCCAAGTTCTCATGTGCGTCTACAGAAACTCCGATGATCCTGCCTGGAACATATCTCTTGAAATCACTTTTGGTAGCAAAGTAACCGGCATGTGGCCCTCCGTAGCCCATCGGTAATCCCAACCGTTGAGTAGACCCGATGACCACATCGGCACCCATTTCACCCGGAGGTGTGATTATTGTAAGACTTAGAATGTCAGCTATATAAGCAATGTAACCTTCAGATTGATGCGCCTTCTTGATGAATTTCTGATAGTCCACAATACGACCATCTTCTGAAGGATTTTGAATTAGGGCGCCAAACACCTTTTCTGTAAACTGAAAATTTTCATGATCTCCCACAATAATTTTAATTCCTAGGGGTGATGCTTTACTATGAATTACTTCGATCGTTTGAGGAAAGCACTTCTCTGATACAAAGAAAATATTCGCAGAAACTCCTTCGTTGTTTTTATTTTTGATGGCATATAGCATTGCCATTGCCTCAGCGGCAGCAGTTCCTTCATCAAGGAGAGAAGCATTTGCGATTTCCATTTTTGTCAGGTCACTTATGAGTGTCTGGAAATTGATTAGCGCTTCCAGCCGTCCTTGAGATATCTCTGCCTGGTATGGCGTATATTGTGTGTACCATCCCGGGTTCTCAAATATATTTCTTTGAATAACTGCCGGCACAACCGTGCCATAATATCCCAAACCAATATAGCTTCTGAAAACTTTATTCTGTTGTGCCAGTGTCCTCAAGTCTCTGGTAAATTGGTATTCACTCTGCTCTACAGGTAAGTCAAGGGGCTGATCAGCCCTTATTCCTTTCGGAATGGTCTCATCTATCAATGCTTCTAGAGAATTTGTTCCGATCTCTTTAAGCATTTCCTTTACATCGGACTTTGATGGCCCGATATGTCGATTGAAAAAACGGTCTGTGCCTTTAATGTTTATGCTCATTCTATGGTGATGATTTATTTGGCAAAGTTACGATACTAATGTCAAATTTCGAGCTATATTCTTTGTGAAATGTATATTATTAGGTATCAAATAATCAACTTGTTATGCTAAAAGCAGTGGTTCGTGCGTTAATGAAATATTTGGTTAATTTTAAAGGATGCTTAGAATAAAATATCTCTTATTGTTTATATGTGCTTCGGGACCCTGTTGGGCACAAAATTCCAGGGATGAGATAAGGTTCGTCCAATTTTCTGGAGTAGTAATGAGTAGCGACAGTTTAAGAGCTATTCCCTATGTTAATGTGATCATTAAGAATGTACATAGAGGTACAACAAGTAATTATCAAGGCTTCTTTTCATTTGTTTCCGTAAAGGGAGATACCATATTATTTTCAAGCATGGGGTACAAAGAGCAGGAATTTGTAATCCCCGATACCTTGGCAGGGGATAAATACTCTGTGATCCAGCTAATGACCCGTGACACCATTTATTTACCGGAGACCATTATATATCCATGGCCAACCCCGGAACAATTTAAGGAGGCTTTCCTGAGTTTAACTATTCCTGATGATGATCTGGAACGTGCGAAGAAGAACCTTGAAAGAGAGAGGTTGAAGGAGTTAGGCCTTGCAATTGGAATGGATGGCGATGAGAACAGCGATTATTATTTGAGGCAGGAAGCTGCTAAATTCTATTACGCAGGACAATACCCCCCTTTATACATTTTTGATCCATTAAGATGGCAAGAATTTTTCAATGCCTGGAGTAGAGGAGATTTTAAAAGGAAATAAATTGTAGTGTACAATGCCTGTTGCACCGCATGGGCGTATGAAAAGAAAAGAGGAAAAAGAAGAGAAGAAAAAAGAGAACTCTCCGTCACTTTAGGAGAAGAAGAATAACTATTTTGCAACTAAAGTGATCAGCGTTTCGAAATTCTCTTTGTAAAAGATTGACTACCCACTCGTAACCTTATTAAATAGATACCCTCAGGTAGGAATCCCTCATCATCGAGTCGAATGATCTGGCGATGTGTTCCTGAGTGCTGTTTGCCAAATGGTAGTGTTAGAAGATTTTGACCCAACATACTGTAAACTTCAACAGAAATAGTGGACTCATTTTGCAAAAAATAGGTTAAGTGTAGTTGTCTCTCTGTTGGATCTAAATAGATATTCCAATTGCTTAAAGTTATCTTGCCATCTTCAGTTGATAAGGCAGGGATAATATCGACATTATAATCTTCAATTTCGCCATGGTAAAGATTTACAGCACCTGTGTCAACTCCGCAAGGTTCAATGGAACTATGGCCACATCCTTCCACCATTTTTACCATCACTCGCATGCGAGTGGTTACAATAAGCGCAGGTGAAGGTACTGAGAAAGTATAATTATGTGTCCCTGAAGCTACCGAATCTGAAGAAGCGATCATCTCATTACCATCGTAAAAATCCTTATCATTATTATAGTCAATATATACACGGATATTCATGAGCAAACAATTGGTGCCTGCATCAACATCTAAGGACAAAGCAAAAACTCTCCCTTTGCTGAATATAGCTGACTGACCTGTATTAATATAACCTTCAGTTGCCGGAGAGACTCTATTCAATGAAATATCAGTATTGGTGTTTACCCTTGTAATACCAATTCCTCCTCCTCCGGCTACGGAAACTGTTGGATCACAATATACTTGCCCATAAAGGTTTTCTGATAATAAATTGGTTGTAATAAGTAGCACACAGCTAAGGATGATCGATTTGACAGTTTTCATAGGATTGCGCTTTATGTTCACTTTATAATATAATACCTTGAATTGTATAAATTTAATTCATTTTTTCTTTTTCGGATACTTCATCTCATAAAAAACATCTATCTGGCCTTTTGAAATATTGTCTAGTTTTTTCTTTAGCAACCGTTTTTTTAATGGTTTTATTTTGTCGACGAACATGATACCCTCAAGATGATCAAACTCATGCAAAAAAACTCTTGCGTTAATTCCTGTCAAGTGTTCTTCTCTCTTTGTAAAGTTCTCATCAAAGAACTGAACAACTGTTTTTTCAGCCCTTGTGACATCTTCCCTGATCCCTGGAATGCTTAGGCAACCTTCATTATAAGCAAATTCATCTCCATATTCCTTAACAATCACAGGATTAATGAACACCACTTTCATGGGGAGATCGTCATCATCTTTGTCATCTTCTGATTCATTGATAAAATACTCAGTACTATCGATGATGAGAATGCGTATTGAATGGCCAATTTGAGGGGCTGCCAAACCGATCCCTTTTGCATGATACATAGTTTCAAACATATCTGCAATAATATTTTGAAGACCGGCATGATCATCAGATACTTCAGCACTTTTCTTTAACAAAAGAGGATCTCCATACGCTATAATCGGTAATATCATGTGGAATTAGCTTCTAAATATGATTGTAATATTATCACTGCACTCACCTTATCAACGAGCTCTTTATCTTGCCTGTCTTTTTTCTTTTTCCCGGCGGTCAGTATTGTTTGTTTTGCAATTTTTGAGGTGAATCGTTCATCTATCCTTGAAATCGGCATATCAGGCATCGCCTTCTTCAGTGCATTAATAAATCCTTCTACCAATGAGGCAGATTGTGCGGGTGTATTATCAAGATTTTTTGGATCTCCTACAACAATTCGTTCCACCTCTTCTGATTGAATATACTCATTTAAATAGGAGAGGATATCTTTGGAATGTACTGTAGTCAGTGGATTAGCAATAATTTTTTGAGGATCAGTTACAGCGACCCCAACTCTTTTGCTACCATAATCTATTGCTATTATTCTGCTCATCAGTTGGTAAAGATAGTTTATCCTATGAATAATTCAAGTAACAAAAAAATGGCAAAAACAATACTGCCAAAACCGTTGGTGGTAAAAAATGCCAGATTGATCTTACTGAGGTCGTTTGGTTTTACAAGGGTGTGTTGATATATAAGTAAACCTATGAAAATTGTGGTACCGGTAAAATACCACAAACCAAAATGGGCAAATATGCCTCCATAGATAATTAATCCGGCAGTGATGATATGCATCAAAATGGCCACAAAAATACCTTTAGATCTCCCAAGAAGTACGGGTATTGAGAATAGTGAGTTGGCTTTGTCGAATGCATCATCCTGCAAAGCATATACGATATCAAAACCACTTACCCAAAAAAGGACCACCAATGAATAGATGATCGGTAACAGGTCAAAATGTGCTGTCATGGCAATATATGCCCCTATTGGTGCGAGAGATAGCCCTAATCCAAGGACAAAATGACTCAGTGATGTAAACCTTTTGGTATAACTATAGCCCAAGATAATAAGTAAGGCAATAGGAGATAAATAAAAGCATAAACTGTTGATGAAATAAGTGGTAATTACAAATAAAATGGAAGAGACAATTGTAAATACTAAAACCCTTTGGCTGGGAATTAAGCCAAGAGGAAGTTCCCTCATCGCAGTTCGAAGATTCATTTTGTCAATATCTTTATCGATATAGCGATTAAAAGCCATGGCACTACTACGTGCTAATACCATGCATATGATGACCAGTAGGAAGGTGCTAAGTTCAAATGAATGATCGTGATACTGCACTGCCAAAAAGAATCCAATAATTGCAAAAGGTAGTGCAAATATGGTATGGCTAAGTTTGACAAGTGAAAAATATTTCTTCATATCAAAAAAAACGCCCAAATAAACTAATACTTAGGCGCTGAATAATTAGATCTGTTATCTTGTTTACTGAGAAAAGATTAAATCCCCAACGGTATCACTTACTGGAGCACCAGGTTCTTTATCATTGAGCACATTTGCTTTGATAGTTATCTGGCTTGCCATAGGATCAGTATTTGCAACGACAGTTACCGTATTTGTTTTAATTCCTTTTCTTCCCTTGCTATTATATGAAACAACTAGTTCACCTGTTTCATTAGGTGCGATGGCTTCTCTGGGCCATTCAGGTATAGTGCAACCACAACTACCCGCAGCATTCTTAATGATCAAAGGATTCGTTCCGGTATTTTTAAACTGAAAAGTGTGTTTTACCACCTTACCTTCTTTGACATCACCGAAGTCAAAACTTGTCTCCGTGAATTTTATACTTGTCTTGGGTAAATTGTCATCATATGACTTATTGATGTTTGTTTGGAAGTCATCAACATTTTCAATAGGAGGTGGGAGATCATTAGCAGGTATAATATCTCCGGGGGCATTGTAACCGCCAAAATCTGCTACCCCGCCATCACCTGAAGGCAGCATCATAAAAGTTTGGGCAACGAGCACTAATGCAATAAGTGCCAGTGAATATGTCTTTAGATTTTCGTACATAATATTTTGTTTGTTTTTTATTTACAAGTATGCAAAGATACTATATTTTTCTGAAATTGGTTCACAAATCCCTACATCTATGAGTGAAATAGACAGTTACAGCTAATTACCTTAATTCAGTTTTGAGAGGTTTCCTTCCAGGATTTTTATTTTTTGCTTTGCATCCTGCATTTTCTTTTTCTCTTTTTCAATTAGCTGGGAAGGCGCATTATCTATAAAACTCTTGTTCTCTAATTTGGCTTGGACAGACTTCAAAAAGCCTTTATTGTATTCCAGCTCTTTTAATAACCTTGCTGATTCTTCTTCTTTATTGATAGTTACCGGTACATAGAATTCTTCAGTACCTACTAAAAAACTCTGTGCATTTTCGATCTTCTCCTTTACATATTTAATTTCTGAGATGCCACCCAACTTCTTAATGATAAATTCAAGATCTTTATAATTATCGCTCTTTGAAGATATGACGAACAACGTTAACTGCTCCTGCTGGCTGAGTTTATTCTCGGCTCGTATATTTCGGATATTTGAAGTGATCTCTTTGAATAGATCTTCCCTTTCAAGAGAAACTTGATCTTTTATTCCTGTCAATTTATCATCTGATGGCAGTTCTGGCCATTTTGCCACAATAATATGTTCATTGTCTTTTCTATCTCTAATTATTTGGAAGATCTCCTCTGTAATAAATGGCATAAAAGGGTGAAGTACGATCATCAGATTTTCCAAAATATCAATGGTCTTTTCATAAGTTGCTCTATCGATCGGTTGACCACGTTCAGGTTTAATGGCCTCAAGGTACCATGAGCAGTAGTCGTCCCATATAAGCGAATAGATCAGTTTCAATGCTCCGGAAATATTATATTGTGAAAAGAGTTGGCTCACCGGGCCATCGACAGTGGTTTTGAATTTATTATTAAACCAATTGATCGCAAAATGGTTGTCATTGTTGTCACCATCGGATATCTCCCAACCTTGTATCAAACGTAGCGCATTCCAGATCTTGTTGCAAAAGTTTCTGCCTTGCTCCACCAGTTTTTCATCAAACAATAGATCATTTCCCGCAGGAGAACAGATCATGATGCCAAAGCGCACTCCGTCGGCTCCATTTTTTTTGATCAACGCAAGCGGATCTGGGGAGTTGCCAAGTGACTTTGACATTTTTTTGCCCTGTTTATCTCTTACAATTCCCGTAAAATATACGTGATCAAAGGGGGGTTTGCCTAGATAAGTATAATTGGACATCGCCATTCTCGCTACCCAAAAGAAGATGATCTCGGGAGCGGTAACTAATACGCTGGTAGGATTGAAATATTCAATATCCTTATTTCCGGGGTCAGTGATCCCTTTAAATACTTCTATCGGCCATAACCAGGATGAGAACCATGTGTCAAGCACATCTTCATCTTGGTTGATATCTTGAGCGGACAGATTGTCATTTCCGGATTTCTTCCTGGCAAGTTCAAGGGCTTGTTCTGGGTGCTCAGCAACCACATAATCCTCAGGGCCGCCAGCATAATAATAGGCAGGAATCCTCTGTCCCCACCAAAGTTGTCGTGATATACACCAATCCCTGATATTCTCCATCCAATGCATATACATATTCTTGAATTTAGAGGGATGGAATTGGATGGTATCATTTTTAACATTTTCAATAGCTGGAATGGCAAGATCTTTCATTTTACAAAACCACTGGGTCGAAAGTTTTGGTTCGATCACAGAATTGGTTCTTTCAGAATATCCGATATTAGTTACATAATCTTCTACTTTGACCAATTGCCCTCCCTCTTCAAGGTCCTTAATGATCTTTTTGCGAGCTATAAATCTGTCTTCTCCAATATATAATTGAGCATTATTATTCAATGAACCATCATCATTAAAGATATCAATAGTGGGCAGATTATATTTAATGCCTAGGGCATGATCGTTGATATCATGTGCAGGAGTGATCTTCAGAGCACCGGTGCCAAATTCACGATCTACGTATTCATCAAAAATGAATGGTATGGAACGGTTGACCAATGGAACCAATGAGTTCTTACCTTTAAGATCTTGATAGCGTTCATCTTCAGGGTGAACACAAATAGCAGTATCACCTAAGATCGTTTCAGGCCGTGTGGTAGCTATTGTGACCCACTCATCACTAGTTCCTTCAATTTGATAACGGACGAAATAGAGCTTTGCATCCACTTCCTTATAGTTGACCTCTTCTTCTGAAAGTACCGTTTTTGCTTCCGGATCCCAATTAGTCATGCGCGCACCCCTGTATATGAGGCCTTTATTGTACAGGTCTATGAATGTTTTGATGACAGCACTATAATAATCTGGATCCAGCGTAAAAGCAGTACGTTCCCAGTCACATGAGGCACCCATTTTGCGCAATTGCTCGAGAATGATCCCTCCATACTTATCTTTCCATTCCCATGCATTTTTTATGAAATCATCTCTGGAAAGATCATTTTTTTCTATCCCTTTACTTTTCAAGAAATCCACCACTTTAGCTTCAGTAGCAATAGAAGCATGGTCAGTACCTGGAACCCAGCATGTTGTTTTGCCCTCAAGGCGTGCTTTTCGAATTAAGATATCCTGCAAAGTATTATTAAGAATATGCCCCATGTGCAGGATGCCGGTAATATTTGGGGGTGGTATGACTATGGAGAATACCTCTTTCCCTTCTTCAGGTTCAGCATGAAAGTAATTCTTAGACATCCATACCTGATACCATTTATCCTCAACAATACTAGGGTCATATGTTTTGCTAATAGCCATTCTTATTATTGTGCGAGCAAAATTAGTTAATTAAAATCAAAATTGGTGGATAACATAATGGTTCAATATAGTTTACCCATTTTCCCCGTTGATGAAGATAGAATTATTTATTTCAGGAATGATCGATTGCTTGTGGGCAACAGTCAGGAGATGCTGTATGGCTTTTCGGCCTTCTAATTGCAGATCAAGGGTGTATTTGTTTACATAGAGCGCTAAATGTTGCAAAATAACTTTGTCATTCATTTCCTGAGCATATTGTTTTATATAATCGGTGGATTCTTCAGGGTGATTCATTGCGTAGGAAACGCTTCTTGACATAACCCGATCTACCTTTTGGATAATGGTATTGTCCAGATCCCGTTTTGCAAAAATACCCCCTAATGGGATCATCATTCCTGTCTCCTTTTCCCAATATTCGCCAAGGTCAATGATCTTTTCCAGGCCCTTATCCCGGTAAGTAAAACGACTTTCATGTATGATCAACCCTGCATCAACCTCATTGGCAAGCACAGCCTCTTCAATGGAGGAAAAGAGAATTTCTTCAAGATAATCGATCTTTGGGAAAGCAAGTTGCAATAAGAAAGTTGCAGTAGTGAATTTTCCTGGTATCGCTATTTTAAGTTTTGGGACCACTATTTCAGGATGCTCTATTTTGTTCTTTGCTATCAGTACAGGGCCACATTTGTTACCTAGCGCACTTCCCGAATTAAGTAGGAGATATTTGTCAGTAAGATAACCAAAAGCGTGAAAACTCATTTTGGTGACGTCACATACACCTTCAAACCCAAATTGGTTCAGCTTTTCTACATCTTCAATGATGAATTCAAATGACAACCCTTCCAGGTCGATCTTTTGATTAACAATAGCATCAAATATGAAAGTATCATTCGGGCAAGGGGAGAAGCCTACTTTTATTCGGCACATGTACGTATAATTAGATCACAAATTTGGCAGATCATCTTTGCCAGTAAGTTATCTTCTATTCTTCAGTGTTTAGATTCACAGCAACTATTTCTTTTATCTCAGGGATCGCTCTTTTTACTGCTTCTTCAACTCCTGCTTTCATTGTGGTAAAACTCATAGGACATGTTTCGCAGTTGCCAAGTAATCGCACCTTTAGGATATGGTCGTCAGAGATCTCCACCACCTCAATTTCACCTCCATCTTCTTTTAAATAGGGTCGTATGGTGTCGAGAGCAGCTTCGATCTGCTCGAGCATTTTCTTACCGATCTTTATTGCCATTAACTTTCGATTTCTACCTTTTCTGTCGGTTTTGAGGAAGCATTTCTAATGGCCACCTGCTGTGCCACATTTTGAGCCAGGTCTTCAAATATTTTTGTCGTGATCTTATCACTTTTTATCACAGAGGGATTTCCTTTATCGCTTCCTTCCCGAATTGATTGTACAAGAGGTATCTGCCCAAGTAAGGGGACGTTGAACTCTTTGGCCAACGTTTTACCTCCATCTTTTCCAAATATATAATATTTGTTATCGGGAAGCTCTGCCGGTGTGAAATAAGCCATATTCTCTACAACCCCAAGCACGGGGACATTAATATTTTCCATATTGAACATACCAATTGCTTTTTGGGCATCTATAGTAGAGATCTGTTGTGGTGTAGTCACAACTACTGCGCCGGTCACAGGAACATTTTGCACCAAAGTTAAATGGATATCACTGGTACCGGGGGGAAGATCAACGATGAGGTAGTCCAATTTACCCCAGTTACAGTCAGTGAAAAACTGTTTAAGCGCCCCTGATGCCATAGGCCCTCTCCAAACAACTGCCTGTTTTTCATCGATCAGAAATCCTATAGAAATTACTTTAATGCCGAATTTTTCTGCAGGTTCCATTATTTGTTTTCCATCCACATCTGCCACATCGGGATTATAATCGTTCAATCCCATCATGAAATGTATGGATGGCCCAAATATATCAGCATCCAGTAAGCCCACTTTTACATCTTTACTTGCCAGGCCAAGTGCTAAATTTGCGGCTACAGTGGATTTGCCAACTCCTCCTTTACCTGAAGCTACAGCAATGATATTTTTGACATCTGGCAGGATCTCTTCGTCCTCTTGTCGTTTAGTTGTGATCTGAGAAGTAATATCAACGACCACTTCAGCATCTTTGTCCACTTGCTCCTTTATTGCATTAATACAGTCCGCTTTTAGCTTGCCTTTAAGTGGACAAGCAGGGGTAGTTAACATTAATGAGAACTTGATCTTCTTGCCCTTTATCTTTACATCCCGCACCATATTCAGGGAAACCAGATCTTTGCCCAGATCAGGGTCCATTACATGACCTAATGCTTGTAATACTTCTTTTTCACTATAATTCATTATATTAATTTTGTCCTAAAATTAAGAACAAATTATTGTTAAAAACAGTTTCAACAGTGATTTATTGGAGTTTAGCACAGGGTGGTCAATACACTTTATTCTGGTAGTAGATCCTCATTTCGTTTTCACCTTCTTTAAACAAAATAATTTCCCCTACAACTTCACAATAAGTTACCATGGAAGAAGAGACATTATATGTTTTGCCTTTAATAAAGGCCTTTAATTTGCCATGAATGTCTTTGTAGGCGACAATGGAATTATCGATCTTTATCCATGATGGTTTATAGCTTTCCTGTACCGTTATGGAACCATTGTAAAAGATCTTGAAGTAATTATTCTCATCAAAGAAAACAAGCATGTTCTCTTTGACAGTATAATTAGAAGGGGTGAGCTGTGATATTTCTTTTATATTCCCTTTGTAGAACAATTGAAAAGAGCCCAAATTGTCGACAAAGACAACCACATCATCAGCAACTTTAAATGACTCTGGTGGAAAAGGGGCGATGTCAAAAACTTCCCCTTTATAAAAGATCTTGAAATTACCACTTTCATCAACATACGCTACCAGGTTATTTGACACCCGATATAATTTCACAGGCAAGATCTCTAGTTCTTGAATTGTATTACGATAAAAGACCTTTAAGTACCCATTATGATTTTCATATGCCACCAGGTTATCCGCACATTTAATGGTTTTTATTTTCCATATTTCTAACTCAATATTATTGTGATCATAAAACACTTTAAAGTACCCATTCCTGTCAAAGAAGGGGAGGATAGAATCCCCAGACTCTTTGGTAGGGTAGCCCCACGGTTCAACATCGATCAATTCGCCATTATCAAAGGCCATTAAATTTGATTCATTTTGATAGTAAAGCAGATGATCGGTAGCGCTAAAGTATTTGGGCTCTATACTATAAATGTCATGGATGGTTCCATTGAAATACAATTTGAATTTACCACGGATATCAATGTAGGCCACAAAATTTCCTCCATTTTGATAAGCTTTCACATGTTGGTCCTCAAGGTGCACGATCACTCCTTTATCAAACACCTTAAAATGATCCAATTCATCATGATATCCTGCCACAAATTGTGCTAGGCTATACTTGCATGAGAGAATCAGGAGGAATATGACTATGTTGAATTTCATATGAGCAAGATAAATTTACTGCAATAACTGTAAAGTTATCACTTACATAAAAATTTATGTATTGTGAACGTAAAAAACTTATATTTACGGTTAGGAAAATTGCCATTAAATTTTTACTGTGCAAAAGCGATTCATCAAATTTTTATCTTTTTTGCTGAGAATTTTCATTGCAGCAACTCTCCTTTTTTCCTATTCTAGTGATTGCCATGCACAAGGCACATTTATTCCCTTAGGAAGTGATGTCTACCATTTTGCTGATCGGCTAGAGATCAAATCTGGGTTTATCCATAAGGAGTCCCATACTGCCCCCAAACCTTTTGATAGATTTAGCTTGCATCCGTTGTTTCTTTATAAAGGGAGTTTGCATTCAAAAAAAATTGATCAATTTAGCTTTAACCACTTGATCGCTGATAATTTGATCGGAATGGAAGTGGAGTCTGATTCTCTTGACCCCAGCCGTTCGCTGAACAAACCGATCTTTAAGACATTTTATAAATATAGAGCTGCTTTTTTTGCTGTAGATGAGGAGGACTTCAAATTGGTGATCAACCCGGTCTTTTATTTCCAGTATGGTAATGAGTCTGATGTTAGCGAGGATAAATACATTAATTCCAGAGGCATCGAGCTACGGGGATTATTGGAGGAGAAGATCGGATTCTACATGTTTCTCACTGATAACCAAATGGTACCTCTAAACTATGTAAAGGATGTTATTGAAAGGGATCAAGCTGTCCCTGCAGAAGGGTTCTATAAACTATTTAAGAACAATGGAGTAGATTATTATTCTGGAAGGGGATACTTTACTTTTCATGCCACAAAGCGAATAGGCGTCCAATTTGGCTATGATCGGAATTTTATTGGCAATGGATACCGCTCATTGATACTTTCAGATCATTCCAATAGTTATGGTTTTCTTAAGATCAACACCAAAATATGGAAGCTGCAGTATCAGAATTTGTATACAGAATTGACCGGTCAGCATGTACGGTGGAGTTTAGATACCCTTCGGCCCAAAAAATTCGCTGTAATTCATCATTTGAGCTGTAATCTATTTAAGAATTTGAATATTGGATTATTTGAGTCGGTAGTTTTTTCAAGGAATGATGCTTTTGAGTTACAATATTTGAATCCCATGATCTTTTACAGGGCTATTGAGCAGAATCTGGGCAGCCCTGATAATGCATTGTTAGGTTTGGATTACAAATTCAACTTCTTAAAGCACTTTTCTTTATATGGGCAAATCGTTCTCGACGAGTTAAACTTTGGGGAGTTTACAAGTAACCCCGGCTGGTGGGGGAACAAATTTGGTATTCAAACGGGATTGAAATATATAGATATGCTTGGAGTCTCGAATTTGGATGGGCAAGTGGAATTTAATATTGTACGCCCTTATACCTATACTTTTGGAAATGTATATGCTAATTATACGAATTACAATCAGCCATTGGCTCACCCACTTGGAGCTAATTTTAAAGAGATCATAGGAATTTTGAGGTTTCAACCTTCTCCAAAGCTAAGTGTGATCACTAAGGTAATTGCTGCAATTCACGGTGCTGATGAGCTGGGGAGTGAGAGTTGGCAGGCGTTTTCAAATGATACTTTAACAACCAATGGCGGCAATATCTTTGTATCATATGATAAGAGAAAGGGATTGCTTGACTACGATTTCAAAAATTCGATTGGACAGGGCATCAGAGAGGTATTGCTACTTGCTGATGTGACGATCTCATACCAATGGAAGCACAATTTGTTCTTTGATCTAAGATGTATATACAGGGACTTCAATAGTGAGCTGGATCAAAGGGACAATACAACTAATTTTGTGGGAATTGCAATGCGATTGAATATTGCTGCCAGAAATTTTGACTTCTAAGTTAAATGTTCTTTTTCATAGCCAACAAAAACGCTTTGATCTCCTGAAGTGATTCAACGACTTTTAGCTTTTTTACTGTATCATCTTTACTACTGCGCAATTGTTTTTTTGCACCTTCATGTGTGTATCTCTTTTCCTTTATCAAGTGCTGGATGATCTTAAGATGCTCAATATCTTTTTTTGTAAAACTGCGGGTTCCTTTATGGTTCTTTTTAGGTTGAATGATATCAAATTCATTTTCCCAAAACCTGATCAGGGAGGTTGAAACATTGAACATTTTGGCAACTTCGCCGATGGAGTAGTAGCGCTTTTCTATCTCTTTTTCTTTGACTGGCAAACCTAAACTAATCTAATGACTGGTTGTGTCTGTTGGCTAACTCAAGCATTTGTTCATACTCAGTAGGGGTAAGGTCATTGTAGAAGAAATTCACCGGGTTTATCTTTCTCCCGTCTTTGATAACTTCATAATGGAGATGTGGCGCTACCGATTTTCCAGTACTGCCAACTAAACCAAGGACATCCCCTCTCAGCACTTTGTCTCCTTTAGATACTTTGATCTTACTCATATGGGCATATAGAGTTTGATACCCATATCCATGATCAACGATCACATGAGAACCATACCCATTTCGTGCATATTTCGCTTTGATGACCACTCCATTCCCTGTTACGTAAATGTCAGTACCACGTGGTGATGAGAAATCCATGCCCCAATGAAATTTTCTGATCTTGTAGTAAGGGTCGATCCTATAATTGAACCCAGACGCCATTCGCTTAAGGTCTTTATTCGCAATAGGCTGAATAGCAGGAAGAGCAGCCAACATTTTTTCTTTGTTCTTTAACATTGTCCAGATCTCATCATAAGATTTAGATTGGATGTATAGTTCTTTTCTGATCTTCTCCAGTTGAATAGCAGAAGCGATCATGAGGTCGCTATTCTTATAATTCTCTAAGCTTTCAAATTTATTGACCCCACCATAATAACCTTCACGTACACTATTTGGAATTGGGTCGGCTTCAAAGATCTCACGGTAAATGTTGTCATCCCTATCTTGCAATCCATCCAAAATGCTATTCATTTGGCCCATCTTCTGATTCATCAAGGAGTATTGCAATTTCATTGTAGTGACCTCTCTTTTCAACTGCTTTTCTTTTGGTGATTCAACATAGGTATATGCAATGAAAACGATCATAAAAGCAAATACGATGGCTGAAGAAATGAAGCCAAGTACTTTCCATATTTTGGAACTTATTGAAACTTCAACCTTTTCATACCTTAGATTATGCTTATTGTAAAAATATTTTACTTTTTTCATAGCAGAAATCTATTAAGCCTTGAGGCGAGTTATTAAATAAATTAGCTAATTTTACCCAGAACTAATTAGGATACTGCAAAGCTAAATAAATTATTAGCAAATTGCAAAAGCAAATTATCCACATGACTGCTCAACAAATTCGTTCCACATTCTTTGATTTCTTCAGTTCGAAGGACCACAAGGTAGTTGATTCTGCCCCTATCGTTTTGAAAGATGATCCTACGTTGATGTTCACCAATGCTGGCATGAACCAATTTAAGGATATCTTCCTAGGGAATGCGAAGCCTGTATCAAAGCGTGTTGCGAACTCTCAAAAGTGTTTAAGGGTGTCTGGGAAGCATAATGACCTTGAGGAAGTGGGTATTGATACTTTTCACCATACCATGTTTGAAATGCTTGGTAACTGGTCATTTGGTGACTACTTTAAGAAAGAAGCCATTGAGTGGGCATGGGAATTACTAACAGCCGTCTATAAAATAGATCAGGACAGATTGTATGTGACCATCTTTGGAGGAGATAAAAAAAGCAACCTATCGGTTGATGATGAGGCATTGGAGTGTTGGAAAGCGCATATTGATGAGGATAGAATATTGCAATTTGATAGGAAAGATAACTTTTGGGAAATGGGGGAAACCGGCCCATGCGGGCCTTGCTCTGAGATACATGTCGATATCAGAAAAGATAAGGACAGAGAAGAAGTCAATGCTGCTGAGTTGGTAAATACTGGCCACCCGGAAGTCCTGGAATTGTGGAACCTGGTTTTTATTCAATATAACAGATTGCAAAATGGAACTTTGGAGGAATTGCCTCAAAAGCATATTGATACCGGAATGGGATTTGAAAGGTTATGCATGATACTTCAGGGGAAGCGGTCTAACTATGATTCCGATGTTTTCCAGCCACTTATCAATTTTATTGAGAAAGAGGCAGGAGTAACATATAATGACAAGATAGACGATGATATTGCGATGCGAGTAATGGTGGATCATATAAGGGCTGTGGCATTTTGTATATGTGATGGGCAACTACCTTATCGAGATGGTGCAGGATATGTAGTTAGAAGAATATTGCGCCGGGCGATCAGGTATGGTTATCACGCTTTTGGGATCAAAGAGCCTTTTATGAACACATTGGTTCCAATTTTGGCGGATCAAATGGCAGATATCTTTCCTGAATTAAAGTCCCAGCAGGTACTTATACAGCAAGTTGTTGTCGAGGAAGAGATTTCATTTATGCGAACATTGGAGCAGGGATTGAAGCGACTTAAAGAGGTTAGCGACAAAGTTGGCAAAAGTAAGGTCATTGATGGCCGCATCGTTTTTGAATTATATGATACTTTCGGATTTCCTGTTGACCTCACTGCTCTAGTAGCTAAGGAGTATGACCTTAAGGTCGATCACGTTGGATTTGAAAAGGAGATGAAACAGCAAAAAGATAGATCTCGAAAAGCAACCGCTATACAAACATCTGACTGGGTAAGTGTTTCAAAGAAGGAGAAGGTCAGCTTTATAGGCTATGAGGTTTTAGAAGTTTCAGGAGAGATCTTAAAATACAGACAACTTCAATCCAAGGGTGACGATGTGTATCAGGTTGTTTTGGAAAGCACTCCCTTTTACGCGGAAAGTGGTGGCCAGGTAGGGGATACCGGGTCGCTAACTTTTAAGGGAAAAGAGATTGAAGTAATAGATACTAAGAAGGAAAATGAGCTGACAGTTCATATTGTAAAGGAACTGCCTGAAAGCACTACTGGTGAAGTGATAGCCAAAGTTGATGCAGAAAGGAGACTTGCCATAACCAATAATCATTCAGCAACCCATCTGATGCATGCTGCACTTAAAGAGGTTTTGGGTGATCATGTTGAGCAAAAGGGATCCCTTGTGGATCAGGACCATCTGAGATTTGATTTTACCCATTTTTCAAAAATGACCGATGAGGAACTTTCTGGTGTTGAAGCGTTGGTCAACCAAAGGATCAGAGATAATATTATTGTGGAAATAGAAGAGAGCATTAGTATCAAAAAAGCTCTGGCGATGGGAGCAACTGCCTTATTTGGAGAAAAATATGGTGAAGAAGTTAGGGTGGTTGCCTTTGATAAGGACTTCTCTATTGAATTGTGCGGAGGAACCCATGTAAAAGCAACCGGGCAGATAGGAGCCTTTAAAATTGTATCTGAAGGCGCAATTGCGGCGGGTATTAGAAGGATCGAGGCCATTAGCGGACTAAAAGTAGAGGAGTATGTAAATGATCAATTACAGGCGTTAAAGGAGATCAAAGCACTAATGAAGAATCCTAAAAGCGTGCAGGAGGGTGTGAAACAGTTGCTGGAGGAGAATTCTAAGCTTAGCAAGGCATCTAAAGCATATATCAATTTACAGGTTAAGGACCTGAAAAACAGCTTAAAGGAAAAAGCGGAAAAGATAAATGACGTACATTTCATTGGCGAGATCGTTGAGGTCAGTGAGTCTGCAATAAAGGACCTCTCTTTTGAGTTAGGAAAGGATATAGATAATTTATTTCTTGTTCTTGGCACAAGCAATAGTGGGAAAGTGAATTTGACCATTATGATCTCAAAGAATTTAGTAGGCAAGAAGAAATTGCATGCAGGTGAGCTGATCAAAGAGTTTGCAAAAGAGATCAAAGGGGGAGGTGGAGGACAGCCTTTCTATGCAACTGCTGGTGGAGGAGATGCTTCGGGCTTGCCAAAGGCAATCAGTAAGGCAAAAGAATTTATAAAAAAATTAACCTGAATATTTATTTGAAATTAGATCATATGAAAAAAATAGGAGTATTGCTTTTATGTTCCTGGTTATTGATCACTTGTTCTTCACCGGAGGAGGGGGTAAGTCAGGGATATCGAATTACTGGTAAGATCATTAATGGTGGAAACTCACCCATTTATCTTGGTGAAATATTAAATAGAAAATTGAATGTGATCGATACAGCAATATTAGCATCAGATGGATCATTTGAGATGGAGGGATTCTTAAATGAGAAAGGGATCTATCATCTTAATCTTCGAAATGTTCGTGCGATAGTTTTCGTCCTGGATAACAATCCAATAGAAATTACCGCCAATGCCAATGACCTGTATAATTATGAGGTGAAGGGCTCTGAGGAGACCTTGGAACTCATGAAGTTCTTGAAAGAAATATCTAATTACAATATGGAATTGCAGGGAATGCCTCAACAATTTGCGGAAGCAGTGCAGCAGAAACCCATGGCAGCTCAGCAAATGATCCGACAACAATATGAGGCTAAATACAATGCTTTATATGCAGAGCGCTCCAAATATCTTACTGCATTTATTAGGGATAGTGAAACTATATTAAGCTACTATGCAATGGATTTTCTGAACCCTAAGAATGATTTGAATATTATGAAGGATTTTGCTGAGAAAATGAAAAGTGAACTTCCCAAGTCTAAATATACTGCAAGCTTACTCTCAAATATTGAAAGGATATCGAGAGTTTCCATTGGCGCTATTGCACCTGAAATTGCATTGCCAAATCCTAGCGGTGATATCATGAAGTTGTCTTCTCTAAGGGGGAAAGTAACATTAGTAGATTTTTGGGCAAGCTGGTGTGCTCCCTGCCGTAAGGAAAACCCCAATATTGTGAGGGTGTATAACCTCTATAAGGAGAAGGGATTTGATATTTACAGTGTTTCTATAGATAATAAATTGGGTGCCTGGGTCAAAGCGATTGAGAAAGACAATCTCACTTGGGCAAACCATGTAAGCGAACTTTCTCCTAAGAGGTGGAAAGAGAAAGTGATTCAGCTATATAATGTGAACGCAGTACCCAGTAATTTTCTCCTTGATAAGGAAGGGAATATAATTGCAAAGAATATTATGGGAAGCGCATTAGAAGCAAAGCTTGCGGAGATATTGCTGTAAGCAGTATCGCTCATTCATATTCAAACTTCCCCTGATCACTTTCAATGGTGAGTTTATCTTTATCAGAGGTAGTACAATGTCCAATGATCTTTGCATCTACATTATATTTTTCAGCAATCGCAATAATAGGGGCCGCTGATTGTTTGTCAGTATAAATTTCCATCCTGTGTCCCATATTAAAGACCTGATACATCTCTCTCCAGTCTGTCTTCGATGATCGCTGTATCAGTTGAAATATGTGAGGAGTGGTAAATAGCTGATCTTTAACAATATGTACCTTTTCAGCTTGGCCCGTAAATTTCAGTACTTTTGTTTGCCCCCCTCCGGTACAATGGATCAGCCCATGGATTGAATTGTGGTGCTGAGCAATGATCTCTTTCACTATCGGGAGGTAAGTCCTGGTTGGAGATAATAACAATTTTCCGAAAGGTAATCCTGTTTGCTCATCAACATCTGTAAGGTCATGTTTTCCGCAATAGGCTAACTCTTCATCAATTTCCGGGTCAAAGCTTTCAGGGTATTTTGTAAAGTACTTTTTCGTTAATAGGTCGTGTCTTGCCGCTGTAAGGCCGTTACTCCCGATCCCGCTATTTTCGAATTCCTCATAGGTTGCTTTGCCAAATGAGGAGAGGCCAATGATAACATTCTCAGGTTTAATGTTCACAGTTATCACATCCTTTTTTTTCATCCTGGTAAAGGCTGTGATCCCCACGTCAAGGGTTCTGACAATGTCTCCCACATCTGCTGTTTCTCCTCCCGCTAAAGATAAATTCGTTCCCAGAGAATTAATTTTTTTGATCACATTGCTGGTCCCCTCAATGAGAGATTTGATCACCTCTTTAGGGATGAGCATTCGATTTCTTCCAATGGTAGAAGAGATAATGATATTATCAACTGCCCCCACGCAAAGCATATCATCAATATTCATGACGATCGCATCCTGGCTTAATCCTTCCCAAACTGTTAGATCACCGGACTCTTTCCAGTATAAATAAGCTAATGATGATTTAGTACCTGCAGTATCAGCATGCATGATGCTACAGTAATCAGGATCATTCCCGGTATGGTCAGGTAAGATTTTACAGAAGGTATGAGGGATGATACCTTTATCAATCTTTTCAATGGCTTCATGCACATCCCCCTTTTGTGCAGATACACCTCTCTTATTGTACCTTGATTCCATGATTGCAAATTAAAGAAAAAAAGAGGCATTGAGCACGCCTCTTTATAAATTTATTGTGTGTTAGGAGTTGTCTCTTCAACTTTTGTTTGTTCTTTTTCTTTCTCCTTCTCCTTCTTTTCTTTTTCCAGCATTGCAGGGTCTACAGTGATGAGCTCAGGCTCATAGGATTTAAACTCTTTCTCACCCACATAGATGGTAAATGTGGTACGTCTGTTTTTCTGATGTTCAAACTCAGTACATTCTACACCATCGATACATTTATTAATAAGCTTTGATTCACCGTATCCTTTGGCTACTAACCTTCCTTTATCAATCCCTTTGGAAGAAAGATATTTTACAACCTGTTCGGCTCTTTTTTGAGAGAGCTTCTCATTATATGAGGTGCTACCTCTTGAATCAGTATGAGAGCCCATTTCTGCAGTAATCTTAGAATTGTCTTTTAGTATTCCAACGATCTCATCCAGTACTTTGGCAGCATCAGATCTGATATTCCATTTGTCAAAGTCATAATAGATATTTGGAATAGAGATCGGGGCACCTTCAATAATGGAGTCAAGCACAAATTCCAATGTTAAAGTAATGATGAGATGCTTATCGCCTATGATCTTCTTGGTTGAAAAATCAGCTGTTTTTGCTATATATTTTGTTCCCTTTGAAGCCTTGAAAATGTAATCAGTCTCACCCTCCAGTGAAAAGAAAGTTCTTCCTTCCGTATCTGTAGTGTCATATAAGATCTCAGCAGGCAACCCGGTTTCATCGATCTTTGTCCGCTGAACCAATGCATCTTTAAGAGGTTTGAAATCGATCAATTCACTTGAAGGATCACTGGGATTTGATCTGATACCTTCCTGAACTGTAACGATCATATCAAAGTAGGCAGGTTTCTTAAGGATGAACTTATAAATATCATCAGAGCCCATGCCACCTATCCTGGAAGAAGTGAAATAACCGGTAGCTTCAAAATATCCTGACATGTCGAGTTTTCCATACTCATCAAAAATAAGGCTGAAATCATCAGCGCCTGAGTTGACAGGTGCTTGCATATTCCTGACCTTTCCCCATCCATCACCAGATTTCTCTGCTAAAAAGATGTCAAGGCCCCCCATACCGATATGCCCGTTAGATGAAAAGTATAGAGAACCATCAGGATCAACGAATGGGAACATCTCGTCCCCTGAAGTGTTCACCGTTTTACCAAGATTCAAAGCAATACCCCAACCACTTTCCGTTTTGGTTGTAACATACAGATCTTTTCCACCAAAGCCCTTAGGGTTGTTAGCGGAAAATATCATTCGGTTTCCATCTTCGATCAACAGAGGATGGCCTACATCTATTGTATCGTCAAATAACTCCACAAGTTCAGCATCACTCCAATTCCCGTCCACATCTTTAACTCTCTTGTAAATTTTACAATGATCTACTCCTTTTTTGTCTTTGTTATAACAGCGAGTAAAGTACATTTCGGTAAAATCCCTATTGAAGGTAGGGGCGCCTTCATTATTTTCTGTATTGATGATTCCATCCTCAAAAGGGATTGGCTCATCATACCTGTCACCCTGTCCTAGGTTAGAAACAAAGACGTCAAAGAACTTATCACCTGTTTTACCGTAATATTTACTTCCTGTAGCATCTTCTCTTGAAGAGGTAAAAACGATACTCTTATTCTCGAAAAAAGTAGGGCCAAAATCACTATAAGGAGTATTAATATTAGCTACCTTAATGATCTCATATTTGGTCTTCTCAGCTTTCCACTCTATTGCCAATTCACACCCTTTAATTTGTCGACTGGCTCTAAGCTTATTCTCAGGCGATAGTGCAATGTACTCATTGAATCTTTCCATCGCTTTTTGGTACTTCTCATTGCTTTTCATCATCAAAGCACTGTAGAAAATTGCCTCTGGGCCATATCCCTTCTCAGCAGCATCATTATACCATGTTTCAGCTTCTATCGTGAAATTGGCTAGCCTGTAACATTCACCAATTGTAAAGGCCATTTTTGCTTTCGTAACAGCATCGTCCTCCTTACTATACTCATCTTTGAGCATTTCTGAGGCAACCATATATCTCTCAAGATTAAAGGCAGCATTGCCATCCTTAATAACGGTAGAACTCCCACATCCCCAGAAAACGATGATTGCTAGTAACAAAGAGGAGCTTACAAATATGTGTTTTTTCATATTTATTAAGCGTATAATTATGTTATAATGTGTTTAATCAATGGCTAAAGTAACTATTTATTTTAATAAAAAACAAACTTTGATTTATTAACAAATGTTGATAATTATTAAAAAAGCCTCATGAGTGTTTCCAATTTGAGGTTCAATTATCGTACAAACAGCATCTCACGGTACTTAGGCAACGGCCAGCACTTGTCATCGATCAATTTTTCCAACTCATCGACATCTTTACGAATTTTGTGGAAAAAAGGTTTAACTTTTTCACAAAATGCCTCTGCTTGCAAGATAGGATCACTAATATCATGTGCTTTTTTACATAATACCCTCATTTTTTCTACATTGTCTACTATTTGGTTCACATTAGTAGTAATTTTCGTCAAAAGTGATTGCTGGGCTTTCATTTCTTCCTTTTTAAATCCAATGTCAATCATTCCCTTAATATTATTAGTTAACAGATTTTGGTATTGAAGGGTTGCAGGTATAATATGGTTAATAGCCAATTCAGCCATTACCCTGGATTCAATTTGAACGGACTTGGAGTAGTTTTCAAGCCGAATCTCATGCCTGGCTTTGATCTCCATTTCATTCATGATCCCATTGGAGATAAACAACTCTTTTGATTTTTTTGACAAATAAGCTTTGAGAGCCTGAGGAGTTGTTTTATTATTTGATAGCCCCCTGCTTGTGGCTTCCTTCTCCCAGGCACTACTGTACCCATCGCCTTCAAATAGCATCTTCTTAGAAGAATTGATGTATCTTCTCAGTATTTGAAGGATAGCGCTATCTCTTTTCTCACCCTTTTTCGTTAGGGTATCAACCTCTTTCTTGAATTCTATCAATTGGTTACCTACAATGGCATTCAGTATGGTCATTGGGGCAGCGCAGCTTGATGATGAGCCAACACCACGCATTTCAAACTTATTTCCTGTAAATGCAAATGGGGATGTTCTGTTCCGGTCGGTATTGTCAAGTAATATCTCCGGAATCTTATTATGGATATCAAGTTTTAAGATCGTTTTTTCCGATTCATCAAAATTTCCTTTGCTTACCCTTGATTCTATTTCATGCAGTACCTCTGTAAGTTGTTTCCCAATGAAAATAGATATTATTGCAGGAGGAGCTTCGTTGGCACCTAACCGATAATCGTTACCAGCTGAAGCAATACTTGCTCGTAACAATGCTTCATAATCATGAACGGCCTTAATAGTGGTAATAAAAAAGGTGAGGAATTGTAAGTTGGTCTTAGGGGTCCTTCCCGGGGAAAGGAGATTATTCCCAGTATTAGTCATGAGTGACCAGTTGTTGTGTTTTCCCGAACCATTAATACCATTGAAAGGTTTTTCATGGAGCAGTGCTACCAATTTATGCCTCTTAGCGATTCGTTCCATTAGATCCATGATCAATTGATTATGGTCAACAGAGAGGTTGACATCTTCAAAGTAGGGTGCTGCCTCAAATTGTCCGGGGGCTACTTCATTATGTCTGGTTTTTAAAGGGATCCCCAACTTAAAACATTCTACTTCCAACTCCATCATAAAGGAATAGATCCTCTCAGGGATCGATCCAAAATAATGATCTTCCAGCTGCTGGCCTTTCGCAGGTCGATGGCCAAATACAGTACGACCCGTCATAACCAGATCCGGTCGTGTATAATAGAGGGCTTCATCAATCAAAAAATATTCCTGTTCCCAACCAAGCGTTGGAGTTACCATGGTTACACTCTTGTCAAATAGCTTACAAACGTCCAGAGCGGCCGTTTCGATCAAATGAAGAGCTTTAAGCAAAGGCGCTTTAAAATCTAATGCTTCCCCGGTATATGAAACAAATATGGTTGGTATGCACAAAGTTTTTCCTTCACCTATTTGCATGATAAAAGCAGGTGAGGAGGGGTCCCATGCAGTGTATCCCCGGGCTTCAAATGTGTTCCTAATGCCACCACTTGGAAAACTTGAAGCATCCGGCTCCTGCTGCACCAATGAATCGCCATTAAAATTCTCAATTCCTTTCCCTGTTTCATATGCAGTGAAGAAAGTGTCATGTTTTTCTGCGGTTGAGCCGGTCAATGGCTGAAACCAATGTGTGAAATGTGTGGCCCCTTTTTTCATTGCCCATGCCTTTAACGAAGATGCCACCTGGTCAGCAATTTGCCTGTCGATTTTTCCACCTGATTTTATGGCAGATTGAACACTTAGATAAGCTTCTTCAGAAAGATATTCCAGCATCGCTTCCAAGGTGAATACATTCGTGCCATAATAATCTGAGATCTTAGTGGAAGGAAGTTTGGTGTCGATTCGCTGCCTTGCCAGTATGGTTTCAATTGAATTGAATCTGATCGTTGTCATGTATAGATCATTTTATTGCTGAATAATAAACGCAAAACTACAATTAATAAATTAGTAAAAAGTTGTAAAAAAGTCAACATTTTGCAGTTTTTATCAACAATAATGTAGTAAAATGGACAATTATTGTCTTTTTTTGTTTAAATACCAAAAAAAACGACCCATTTTGGGCAATAAACTGTACATATATATATATGTAATATGAAGTATTCTATCCTGATTTTGTGAATTTTTATAGGAATAGATTCGTTGATTGAGTTGAGTACATGAAGCGGAATATCATAGAAATATTATTTTTTCAGAAATGCTTCCTTTACCCTATTTATCACCCCGGATCGTATGATGATGATCAGAAAGCAAACTAGAAATAATAAAGGAGTGGATTTGTATCTGGCTATGGTACCTAAGTTAGGGACGATCATTCCAATGCTGATAAAATATACCACACTGAAAAATATGGACAGCATACCGAGAGGATGGGGGGGGTTGGTTTTAAGATCATTGAAGAGGAGGCATAGGATCAAAAGTAATAGGGTAAGATAGGTTTCTATGAATGCAGCAAACTGACACTTTGAGGAGATGTCAGAAAAGTGTGGCCTTAAAAGCGTATTGAATAGCGCCTGGGGAATGCTCTTAACCATGCTCAGTACATTGGGTTCTAATATATTTATATTGATGTCGGTATCTCCACTGAACTTCAGTAATTGTGTTTGCATATCTGTAATCTTCTGCAAGGGATCAATACCCGGTAGTAGAGCGCCTAGCTGAGCCATCAGGAGATAGTAAAGAAAACTGGTCAACAAGAACTTTTTGAAAATATTTCCGGGTCTCCGGACTACCCAATAAAAGGCGATGAAATTGGGAAGCAACAAGACGAGAAGATATCCTCTTACAAATAGTATAAGTGCTGCAGCAATTGAAAAGTAGATCACTCTTTTTAATGAAAAACTTTGGTAGATCAATTGATGAAAATTCAAAAGTAATATTCCAAGAGCCCACAGCATAAGCCCATCTTTATGTGGGCCGGAACCCCAAAATAGAACTGAAGGAATAAGATATATGGCGATCATGAACAGCCTGGATCGATCAGGATAGACAGAGGTAAACAAGCGGTACAAAGCTGTCAAGCCGGAGAAAGAAAAGAAACACATAAAAACCACATGTACAAAATAGTTGCCGAAAGAAAACAATCGCACAATTGCGTGGAACCTGATCATCATGTAAGAGCTTGTATCAAGGTAGGCGTGCTTCATTGAGGAGATCACATAATGGAGATGTGGTGGGGAAACGAAATTATTTGGCCCAAAGACCAATTCGATGTAATGATATGGATCTTCAAAAAAGGAATAATAGATGAGTTGCCCATCACGGAAATGTTCAAAGGTATCTCTTCCATCAATTAGATAATAGTTGACAAGACCAAAGATCACCCCAACCATGACCTTGAGCATAAATAACCAGATAAGTGACTTTCTCGAGATGGTTTTCATTGAAAAGAAAGAACCTCGATAGATGATCAGCGCAAACAACAATGTGTAGCCGGGGATAAGAATGGTTGTCCAGTCAAGAATTTCGATACCCAAAATATTCGATTTTCAGCTAAAATAGGAAATCAATTTGATTTGTCTTATCAAATCTCTTATTAAACAGTATCTTTGTGGTGAAATAAAGGATATGGACGATACAATGCAAGAGCAGATGGGTACATTAGAAATTGCTGAACAGTTGGGATTGCTTCCTGACGAATTTGAAAAGATAATTGCCCTTTTAGGTAGACAGCCAAATTTTACAGAGGTAAGCATATTTTCAGTGATGTGGTCGGAGCACTGCAGTTACAAGAATTCTATTTTTTGGATCAAGCAATTACCCAGAAATGGGAAAAGGATATTGGCAAAAGCAGGGGAGGAAAATGCCGGGCTGGTAGATCTAGGTAATGGCTTGGCCTGCGCTTTCAAGATTGAGTCACATAACCATCCTTCTGCCATTGAGCCGTACCAGGGTGCTGCCACAGGTGTAGGAGGGATACACAGGGATATCTTTACAATGGGTGCCCGGCCAATAGCTTCATTGAACTCTTTACGATTTGGTGACCTTGATAATGATAAGACAAAGCACCTCCTTAAAGGGGTTGTAAAGGGCATTGGTGATTATGGGAATTCTTTTGGAGTTCCTACCGTAGGAGGAGAAGTTTATTTTAATAAGAGTTACGAGATCAACCCCTTGGTAAATGCAATGTCGGTGGGCATTGTAAAAGTTGGCAAAAATGTTTCCGCCATTTCATATGGTAAAGGAAATCCGGTTTACATTGTTGGATCAGCAACAGGTAAGGATGGTATTCACGGAGCTACTTTTGCTTCTGCAAATATCACAGAGGAGTCTGCAGAGAAATTACCTGCCGTTCAGGTAGGGGATCCATTTCAAGAGAAAAAGTTATTGGAAGCCACTTTGGAATCAATAGAAACAGGTGCTATTATAGGTATGCAAGATATGGGGGCAGCTGGGATAACTTGCTCTACCTCTGAGATGTCGGACAAAGGAAAGCATGGCATGAAGATTCAATTGGATAAGGTACCTGTACGGCAACAGAATATGAAACCCTTTGAGATTTTACTCTCTGAGTCACAGGAGCGGATGCTGATCGTCATTGAAAAGGGGAAGGAGAAGGAATTTGAAGCTGTGTTTCAAAAGTGGGATATCAATTGTGTGATCATAGGAGAAGTAACTGAAGGAAATGATCTGGAGTATTTTATGGGTGAGGAACTCGTGGCTAAAGTGCCGGCAAGTGAATTAGTGCTTGGAGGAGGAGCCCCCATTTACCAGAGAGAATATAAAGAACCTAAATACATTGAAGAGGTCAAACAATTCAAGATCGACGACATCCCTAAGCCGAAGGAGCTGAAGCTAGTTGCAGAAAAATTGATCAGCAGCCCTAATATTGGCTCAAAGCGATGGATCTATGACCAGTATGATTCAATGGTTGGGATACATAATATGAGTACCAACGCGCCATCTGATGCCGCTGTGATCAGGATCAAGCGTACCAACAAAGCTCTTGCCATGTCCACAGATTGTAATGGCAAATATGTAAACGCTGATCCCTACACCGGGGCAGCCATAGCTATATCTGAAGCAGCTAGAAATGTGGTTTGTTCAGGTGGAGAACCTGTTGCGGTAACCAATTGTTTGAATTTTGGAAACCCATATAACCCTGAAGTGTACTGGCAATTTGTAAATACAATAAAGGGGATGGGAGCTGCCTGTGAGCGATTTGATACCCCTGTAACCGGAGGGAATGTGAGTTTCTATAATCAATCCTCTGATGAGGGCCCTGTTTTTCCCACACCTACCATTGGTATGTTGGGCATCTTGGATGATAGGTCATTACGAATGACACTTGATTTTAAGAAGGAGCATGATCTGATATACCTTATCGGAGCACCCAAGAATGATATTAGTTCCTCTGAATACCTTGACATCATCCATCAAGTTGAATATTCTCCGCCGCCCTATTTTGATCTTGAGGAAGAGTATCAACTTCAGGAGATCATCAAATCATTAATAAAGGCTAAGAAAATTAATTCAGCCCACGACCTGTCAGAAGGAGGTTTACTGGTAGCTTTGTTCGAATCGGCTATGCCTAATCACTTGGGCTTTGAGATATCACTTGATCCGGAATATAGGGAAGATGCTTATCTATTTGGTGAAGCGCAAAGTAGAGTGATCATAAGTGTCGATCCCAACCAACAAAAGGAAATTGATCAGTTGCTCACAGACTCTGCTGTAGAATATAAGCAAATCGGTAAAGTGCTGGCTTCAGATGTTATCGTTGACGGCCAATCTTACGGGGTCATAAAGGATTGGCAGAAAATGTATGATACCTCTTTAGAGATGATCATGAATGCAGAGTGACATCTCTTTTGATCGCTTTCCAGTAAGGATTTTATTATTTTTTCATGTGTTTAGTGTGTGAATCTTGATTTGTTGGAAATACCATTTTTTTACTTAACTTTAGTAGTCCAATACTATTTAAAATTCTTTTAAGACCATAAATTATGAAAAGCATAAATGCGTTCAACCGCACTCTATTATTTTGCCTGCTAATAGCTGTTACTGTTCCACACCATTTACAAGGCCAGAGCACTAGTGAAAAATATCAGCTTTTATTGAAGTCAGGAATTTTTACACCTGAAGATAGCAGGGATATTGATAGAGTTGGAGGAAGAATATCGGCTGCGGTTATTGGCAATCACGCCGATGACTATTTTAACAATAGAAGCTATAAGATCATACAATTCTATAGGATCCCAAACTCTGAAGATAGAAAGAAGTTGACCCAATCAGGAGTCAATATTTTGGATTATTTACCTTCATATGCCTATTTCGTTTCTTTCCCAAAAGACTATGACCCAACAGTTTTGGCTGATTTTAATGTTAGGGCTATATTGGATATTAACCCGAATTTTAAGATCGACCCGGCTTTGAAAGAGCAGCCATATCCTGAATGGGCATTGACAAAAGAGGGGAAGATAGATATTGTAATGCAGTATTTTAAGGACCTTGAAGAGGGGATGGTCATTGAAGCACTGAACAATTCTCAAATTGAAATTTTAACCTCAATGGAATATGTGGATGCTTTGATCATACGCATCGATATTTCTGAGATTGCTAACGTTGCTGCGTTACCATTTGTAATGTACATTGAGCCCATACCGTCACCATCAGTACCTGATGATACTAAAGGCCGGAGTCTTCATCGCTCAAATGTGATCGATTCTGATCATGCATCTGGAGTTCATTATGATGGAACCGGTGTGAGCCTTGCCCTTGGAGATGATGGGATTATTGGTCCCCATATTGATTATAAGGGAAGGATCGATCAAACCAATGCAACCATTAACAGCGGAAACCATGGGGATATGACCTCAGGCATCATGATGGGAGCAGGTAATATCAATCCAAAGATGAGAGGCATGGCTACCGGGGCTTATTTATATGTGTATAGCATTGGTGGGTATGAGCATATTACAGATTGTCCAACAACACATATTACCAATGGGGTGATGATCACATCAACTTCTTACAGTCAATCTTGTGGAGGAAATTATACAACTGATGCCCGTAATGGAGATAAAATGATCCGCGAGAATCCTTCTTTGATACACGTATTCTCTGCAGGAAATAGCGGCGCCAGTGACTGTGGTTATGGAGCAGGTTCGGGATGGGGCAACATAACAGGAGGTTATAAGGCCGCTAAGAATACCATTGCAACCGGGAATCTGAATCCCTTTGGCGTATTGGATAACTCAAGCAGTAGAGGCCCTGCCGATGATGGTCGTATCAAACCTGATATTTGTGCCAATGGAAAAGACCAGATGTCCACTGATGGACCTAATGCGTACCAGGTAGGTGGTGGAACTTCTGCCGCTGCACCGGGTATTGCAGGAATTTTAGCTCAATTATATCATGCTTACCGTGATATGAATGGAAGTGTGAATCCTGAATCGCCTCTCCTAAAAGCCTGTTTACTGAACTCTGCACGTGACCTTGGTAATCCTGGGCCTGATTATACATATGGATGGGGAAGAGTTAATGCACTAAGGGCTTTTAGAATCCTCCAGTATACTCAGTTTTTAAAAGATTCTGTTGACCAGGATGATTCACTATCGCATTTGATCGTTGTTCCTGCCGGGACAAAACAGTTAAGGGTGATGGTCTATTGGTTAGACTATGAGGGCACAACTGTGGCTACAAAAGCACTTGTCAATGACCTGAATATGAAGTTGATCTCTCCAACTCTTACTGAATACGATCCCTGGGTATTGGATCCTACCCCAAATCCTACTAATCTCGATGCTGATGCAACAAGAGGTATTGATGATCTGAATAATATGGAGCAGGTAACATTAGACGATCCTACTGCCGGAGTGTATATTGTAAAAGTAAAAGGTTTTTTGGTGCCACAGGGGCCACAACATTATTATGTAGTATATGATCTTGTCAAAGATGAAATAGAGGTGACTTATCCTTCAGGAGGCGAGCCATTTGTTCCTGGTGAATCTGAAACAATTCGTTGGGATGCATTTGGCAACACAGGCACATTTGCCCTTGACTATTCGGTAGATGGAGGTTTGAGTTGGCATTCAATAGATACATCAGTGAGCGGTTCATTTAGATATTATAACTGGTTCGTCCCTGACTCCGCTACCGGTATGGCTCGAGTAAGGATAACCAGGGCACTTGTGACAGGCATAAGTGATACCTTTTTTTCAATACTATCTGTACCCCCGAATTTAAATGTGGTTTATTCTTGTCCTGATACTGTGCTATTTAGTTGGGATCCAGTACCTGGAGCTACGGGATATGAGATCAGCAAACTTGGGACAAAATACATGGATTCAGTGGGAGTGAGTACGGATACATTTTTTAAGATTCCAGGAATGAACCCAAATCTCAATTATTGGTTAAGCGTAAAAGCTCTTGGTCCAGACAATGCCATTGGAAGGCGAGCTAACGCTTATTATAAAATAGCTGGGACGTGGAGTTGTCCTATACCCGTTGATGCTACCCTCTCAAAGATCATTAGCCCGGGAGGAGGTACTTTTATGACTTGCCAGGATTATTCAAATTTAGTTGTTTCGGTACAATTAGAGAATTTTGGATTGGATACATTATATAATATCCCTGTCAATTACCAGATCAATGGGGGTTCTATCATTACAGATACGGCGGTAGGTACCTTTTTACCCGGAAGCTCTACGACATTTGATTTTACAGCAACCGTTGATCTATCTACTATTGGAGTCTATAATTTCTTGTCTTGGGTAACTTACCCTGCTGATGGAAACATGTACAATGATAGTAGCGATACCCGAGTAAAAGTGATCACAGGCACATTAGAAACAGTTATTTATAGTGAGGACTTTGAAACCTTTATTGCCTGTCCACAGACCATTGATTGTGGTGTAACAATTTGCGGGTTAAATAATGGGTGGGTCAATGAAACAAATGGAGTAATTGATGATATTGATTGGCGCACAGATGCCGGGGGCACTCCCTCAAATAATACCGGTCCATCACAAGACCATAAGCCCGGCTCTTCAACAGGAAAATATCTTTATCTTGAATCATCTAACTGTGCAGGTATGGTTGCAAAGATGATAACACCTTGCATTGACCTCTCTTCTATGCCATCACCAAAAATGAGTTTTTGGTATCATATGAGTGGGGCATATATGGGGCAATTGCATATAGATGCCCTCTCTGATGGTGAATGGACAGAAGATATAATTTCTCCAATATCTGGTAATCAAGGAGATATATGGAGAAATAAAGTAGCTGATCTTACCCCATTTTCCAACAAGACGATCAATATAAGATTTAGGGGTATAACGGGTGCCGATTACAGAAGTGATATGGCCATCGATGATATTTTTATCTTTGAATCAACTGCACCTCCAATCACTGATTTTAGGGCTAATAACAGAAGCACCTGTATTGGTGCTGATGTCTTGTTTACAGATATAAGCCTCAATACTCCGACTGCTTGGCAATGGTCATTTTCTCCAACGACCGTCAATTTTATTTATGGTTCCACTGCTACTACACAGAATCCATCCGTCGTTTTCACAGCAACAGGTACCTATGATGTAACACTTATTGCTACCAATGCAAATGGGAATGATACCTTGGTTCAATCTGCCTATATTGTTGTTAACGTACCTGATACGATCCCTTTTAGAGAGGATTTTGAAAATCCCTCTTTCCCTCCTGTGGGTTGGATAATTGATGACCAAGGTGGGGCGGTAACATGGAGTAAGGTTACTGTGACTGGGAGTAAAGGCTTCAATACTACAGCGGCTTATGCTGATAATTTTGACATCGACAACAGAAATGATGAGGACGGCATGATAACACAGATATTTGATCTGTCAAAGGCAAATAAAGCCCTTTTAACATTTGATGTAGCCTATGCACCTTATAATGGAACATGGTCTGATGATCTGAGAATAGATATTTCAATAGATTGCGGCGCAACGTATGTTCCCACCGGCTACAATAAGACCGGAAGTGGCTTGGCAACAACCTCTAACCAGAATACTGCTTTTACGCCTACTTCAGAAAGCCAATGGGATGAGCATAGTTGGGATATTTCAAGTTATGTTGGTAATTATGTGATACTGAAATTCGTGAACATTAATAACTGGGCCAACAATTTGTACATTGATAATATCAACGTTGAAGATACTAGCACTGTGGGAATCGATGGAAGAAACTTCGGTTCGGGTCTGGCAGAGATATTGATCTATCCAAATCCCGGAAATGGCTTGTTCAAATTGGCAATGAAAAACATAGAAGGTACTTCATTGAATATGTCGGTTGTTGATATAATTGGCCGGGAAATATTCCAACAGAAAATTACAAATATCAATGAAGAGTACTTTGGCCTGATAGATTTGTCAGAGTTCCCGGATGGCATCTATTGCTTATACCTTACAACGAAAGATGGTATTTATAAAGTGAAGATAGGTAAGCAATAGCCGGCCTATTAAGGGTACCAATTACTCTTCGCTTATACTCTTCGACATAAAATATCTAAGTGAGAAAAGTGAAGTCCCTGCAAATATCATGCAGATCAATGCCTCATTCCATTCCTGGAAGATCAGTTTGCCCATTCCAAATAATATAGAATAGGTCATAACAATGGCACTGAGCCAGCAGCCGATCAGAATAATCAATGATGAAAAGTCATTTGATATATTAAGGGATTGAGCAATGGGACGCCACCAACCATCAGGGTGTATTTTCTGATAAAATGAAATGAGGGTGTTGTTGTCCGTTGGTTTTGTAAGAAAAGTGATCACGAGCCAGCAGATGGTGGTAAAGGTAACGGTCAGGAAAAAACTATCCGGAAACTTCCAGTCCAAATAATAGTGTGCAAAAGCATAGCCGATAAATGGGGCAATAGAAGCTGATATCTCGCTCCAGACGTTGATCCGCCACCAATACCATCTCAGAATAAGTACCAACCCTAAACCGGCCCCACACTCTATTATGAATTCCCATACCCCTGAAATGGTTGAGATCAAGGTGGTTACAGAAAGGCCCGCCAACATCAAAAACACAGTTGCAAATTGCGACATCCTGACCAACCTCTTTTGAGATGCATCCTTTTCAATAAATCGATGATAATAGTCGTTGATAATATAACTGGCACCCCAATTCAAATGAGTAGATATGGTACTCATATATGCAGCAAAAAAAGCTGCCAGGAGCAATCCTTTTAATCCGGCAGGTAAAAAGTCTCTCATCGCCATAACAAAACCAAGTTTCTTATCATCAACTCCAAGATCAGGGTACAACACTAAAGCACAAAGAGCAACAATTATCCATGGCCAGGGGCGGATGCAGTAATGGGCGATCTGAAAGAACAGGGTAGCATATACGGCATGCTTCTCATTTTTAGCACTCATCATTCTTTGTGCGATGTATCCCCCGCCGCCTGGTTCAGCACCGGGATACCAACTTGCCCACCATTGTATACCGGCATAGGCGAAGAAGGCACCCATTCCGATCGATAATGTCGACAGGACTGACCCATTCCCGGTAGGGTTGCTAAAGTGAGGGAAGAAGTTTAAAGCTCCATCTGGCAGGTTACCTTTTAACCCATCAATGCCACCGATAGCTTCAGAGTTAAGTACAAGCAAGGAAAGAATAATGCAACCAATTATTGCTACAAAAAATTGGATAACATCGGTCATGACAACTCCCAATAATCCTGACAAAGAGGAATAAATGGCTACAAATAGCATTGCCCCGGCAGTATATAATAAAGCATCATTTTTAGAAAGATCAAAGAATACTTCAAGTAAAGAGATCAGGGCTAGATTTATCCACCCAATGATCAGTACATTTATAAAGAGACCCAGATACAATGCTTTAAAACCTCTCAAAAAAGCGGCGGCTTTACCACTATATCTCAATTCAATTAGCTCAACTTCGGTCACAATATTTGCTCTTCGCCATAAGCGGGCAAAAAAGAAAGTAGTTAGCATGCCACCTGCCAGCATATTCCACCAGAGCCAGTTGCCTGCGATCCCATTTTTGCCGACAAGTTCTGTTACAGCCAAAGGAGTGTCGGCAGCAAATGTGGTGGCTACCATTGAAATCCCCGCAAGATACCATGGCAGGTTTCTGCCTCCCAGAAAAAAATTGGAAATACTTTTACCGGCTCTGGCTGAATAAGATAAGCCCACCACAATGATCACAGCGAAGAAGGAAATTAGTATGCACCAGTCAAGGGCCGTTAAATGCATAAAATGTCAATGATGATTAAGGCAAATAATTGCTTTTAGGGAATTTGATCTCCCAGATTCCACGTAAGTCACCCATCTCAAAACCCAATGCACTGTCATTGGGGTAAACGAGATTTAGAACAATGAAGGTTTCTTCACTCATATGTTTTTTTGGATTTCCGTGACAATTTAAGCAAACCGCACTGGTAATCTTGATCGGGCTGTAATAGTCGAAAGTTTCTTCCGAAGTTTTGATCATTGGCAGCATCTTCTCATGTTTATCGAGCTGATCCTGATAATATTTGATCACGGCCAGCTGGCTTTTATTTGCCTTATTCAAAGGATTCCTGGGTAAATGAGTAATTCGACTGATATCTACACCATACTTATCAGAAATTGAATCTGTAATAGGCAAGGCATGCATATTGCATGATGTTATAGCATCACTTATCCCTTCGGTACGGATCACATCCAACATGTTTTTCTGTATTGTGGCTTTTAATGCTTTTGTGATCACCTTTCCCTGCTCTAACAATGTTTCTTCAACGGATATTTCCTTTTCGCCACTATTCGAATCCGACTTCTCAGTGATTTTGTTTGTTTCTTTGTCTTGCGATTGCTCAGGCTGGGAGCAAGAGGTGATAAGAATCAGGCAAGACATTGCGAGGCCAAATATTATTTTTTTCATAATAAAATGAATTACTTTTGTAAACAAAGATATAAAATTTGAAATGAAGAAATTTATTGAAATGAAAGATTTTACATTATTATGAGATCGCTTCTTATAAAAGATATTAGTATTGTAAATGAAGGTAATATCCGTCAAGGAGATCTATTGCTAAATGATGGAATAATAGAGAAAATTGATGCCCAGATCAATAAACCTAATGGTGCAGTAGAGATCAATGGTAGCGGAAAGCATTTGATCCCGGGTGTTATTGATGGCCATGTTCATTTCCGTGATCCGGGATTGACTCAAAAAGGGGATATTGGCCATGAATCAAGCGCTGCTGTTGCAGGAGGCGTAACCAGTTACATGGAAATGCCTAATACGATACCTAATGCAGTTTCCCTTGAGATCCTCGAAGAAAAATATCAGTTGGCAAGTAAGCACTCATTAGCAAATTACTCATTTTATCTGGGCGCTTCTGATGAAAATCTTGAGGAAATTTTGCGTTCAGATCCAAGAAATATTTGCGGCCTAAAGGTGTTTTTTGGCGCTTCTACCGGTAACATGCTGGTAAGTGATGAACAGGTACTAGCTAAGCTGTTTGCCAATTCAACTCTACTTATAGCTGTTCACTGTGAGGATGAAGCAACTATAAAGAAAAATATGGCATTGTTCACTGAAAAATATGGCGATGAGATACCTGTAGCTTGTCATCCTGAGATTCGAAGTGAAGAAGCGTGCTACGCTTCAACAAGTTATGCTATTTCACTTGCTAAAACCCATAATACCAGGATGCATATTCTTCACTTATCAACTGAGAAAGAACTCACACTCTTGGATGGAGGGCAGAATGTTACAATTAAGAGGATCACTTCAGAAGTTTGCCCTCATCATCTTTGGTTTGACCAAAAAGATTATGATCGATTAGGGGGTCAGATCAAATGCAATCCATCCATAAAAAAGAGATCAGATAAAGAAGCTTTGCTGCATCATTTGAATAAGGGAGTGATCGATGTAATTGGCTCTGATCATGCACCACATAAGTGGGAAGAAAAAAATAATAGAACTATGCAAGCACCTTCCGGTATTCCTATGGTACAACATTCATTGCCTATTATGCTGGAGTTTTATATTGGAGGGAAGATCACCCTTGAGAAGGTGGTTGAGAAAATGTGCCATAATCCTGCAGAGTGCTTTAAGGTAAGTAACCGGGGATATATTCGGGAAGGGTATGCAGCAGATCTGGTTATCCTTGACTTGAATTCACCATTTGAAGTGGGTAAGTCGAATTTGTTTTCGAAGTGCGGATGGTCTCCATTTGATGGAGATACATTTTCTTCTTCAATTACCCATACCATTGTAAATGGATGTGTAACCTATGAGTTTGGTGCTATTAGGGATGGGAATAAAGGACAACGGTTGACTTTTGATCGTTAATTACTGGTAAAATCTTTAGAATTAAGTAAATGAGCAGTTACAATACATCATGTCAAATAATTATATAAAGAAATATATTAGAAAAACTACGTGCAAAATGGAAAAAAACTTTAATTTAGCGAAAACGATTTAATGACCACCTATTTATTTATCTATCTAAAAAGAAATATTATGAAAACTAAATTTGCAAAACTAGTTGTTTTGGCGTTGGTCCTGTTAGTGACGTCAAATGTATTTGCTCAGGAAAAAAAGAATGCCATTAAGATCAACCTTTTTGGTGTTGCTGTTTCTCAGTATCAATTCGCCTATGAAAGGGCATTTAGTGAGAACATTTCAGCACAATTATCATTTGGTTACATCTCAAGGGGATGGGGTGTACTTGACACAAATCATGGTGATATGTCACAATCAGGTATTGTGATAATTCCTGAAGCAAGGTATTATTTTAAGGAAGCTGTTAAAGGCCCTTATGGTTCTGCTTTTTTCAGGTACTTTTCAACTACTTGGAAATATGAGGACAATTATGCTGATGCATGGACAGAAAGTTGGAGTCAGAAAAGATCTGCAATAGGCGGTGGTGTTTGTTTGGGATGGCAGTTTCTACTTGGGGATGTAATAGTGTTAGATATATTTGCTGGTCCTCAATTCAAAGCAGTAAGTGTGGATGCTGTTGAATGGGAAGATGAAGCTAATAATGGCGGCTTCTTAGTTGATGATAGCAAAGTTGCGAAGGAAGGTGTAGGCCTTAGATTTGGCATTAATTTTGGTGTTGCATTCTAAGATACCTATATATGAATAATATAAAAAGCCTTTTGAAAAAAAGGCTTTTTTTTATGCTTTTCTACTACCGTAATGATGGATCAGTTTGTTAACGCTTGCAAAAAGGGCATCAAATTTATGACCTCTCTTTTGGTTCATTATACTGATCTTATATAGTTCATCCCAGTGGTTGAAAATATCTTTGTAGGCCTTGAAAATAGGGGTAGAGGGATCATAAATATGTATTGGTTCCGAATTAGCACCATTGACTTCAAATATCTTAATATTGCTGCCCTGCTCCATGTCTTCAATAGAAGTCGTACACATATCAAATCTTCCAAAGTGAAAATCCTCAAGTTGATTGCCTATTTTATTCAATGTGGCTTCAAGTTTAGGAGTGATCAACCGATTCAAATTATAAAAAGTGGCTCCGCGGCAATGATTACCGATAGGCACCAGGGTAAAATGTTGTCCCTCATCTAGAATAATATTACGATCTCCTGAATACATTTTTTTTAAATGATCATAGTGATACTTAGCACGTGGTGATCTTTTGACCAACTGCAAAATAGTAGAATGGCCATCGCCGGTAATTCCCAGCAGTTTCTTTTGAGTAACGGAACTGATATGTCCCTTTTCTTCACCTGGATACCTGTAATACATGATCCCAAATTCCAATGGGTAGTTGATGTATTCCTGAATAAGCGTTTCTTCAAATGATCCATTGAAGTACTCCTTTAATTCTTCCTGGTGGTTGATCTTTTCCACTCTATACCCACGTTCTCCTATATTGGGTTTTGCGATCAGCGGGAAATCGATCCCGGCTTCTTCCATTTTATCTAATATAGAGGACAGCTCAATGCGTGGTGAAACTAATATTGTCTTTGGAGTGAATTGAGGATCCAGACTTTGTAGGATGTCAAATTTGGTGGCTCCAATAAATCCTCCCATCTCCATGCGGGGGTTTGCAACACTAAAGAATATGAATCCTCGTGCCTTGATCCCCAGGAATATCCAATAGAAATACACCGGAATATAGAAGAACCAAAAGGGCCAGAACTCCCATTTTAGGACTTTGTTAATGAATATTCTGCTGCGAAATTGAAGTGCATTCATAGGGTACCTGCTTACTTTATTTCCTTATTTAAGATCAACGATAGGTTCATTGAATTACCTGAAATTGTATCTTCATAATTCATATGTATCTTCTCATCATCAACATTTACAGAAGTGATACTTACCGTTGCCAGACTACTTCCTAATTTCATTTTAATATTGCTGGCACCATCTCCTTCACCCCCAAAATGATGAAATTGTCGAATTTTCTTCACCGAATAATTCTTATTCTCCTGCAACCATTTGGCAAACCATTGCTTTCTTTTATCAATAGTTGCCTCCTCATATAGGGAAACCGATGACCAAATTAAAGGGTGATCAGCACTTATCTCCTTTACTGCCATGCTGCTACCATCCCACCTTAATTCATGGATAAGTATTTTATTGACAACCTCAACCCATATAATAGTAAATGGTTCAATACCTGAAAGATCATATCCATTGGCAAAGCTATTAGGGTCCCTAAATGAAAAGGAATCCAATAATACCAATCCTCTACTTTTTCTGTATGGAGGAGAAGGGTTGTGCTTTAGGAAGGCCCCATTCATCAAACATACAGCCCGCCCATTCATCCCTGCGGCGATCCATGTGCCTTTAGCTTCCCCATCTATAGGGTATATGATCTTTGCATCAGATACATTATTTATTGTTGGTGGAGTCGCCACTTTCCTATCAAGACTTTCATCTCGGTTAGATGTTAAGATGTATGATCGCTCATTTATCGGTAAGAAGGTTACAGTACACATAGCACTGATATTGGTTATTATTTAAGGGACCCGCTATGCACTCATGGTCTCCATCTCTCTGTTTACCTTTTTAACCATTCCTTGCAGAGCTTTACCTGGGCCTACTTCAATGAAATTATCTGCTCCATCAACGATCATGTTTTGAACAGATTGGCTCCACTTCACAGGTGCTGTTAATTGGGCTACGAGATTATTTTTGATCTCTTCCGGATCAGATACACCTAAGCCGGATACATTTTGATAAATAGGGCAAAGAGGATTCTTGAATTGTGTTCCATTGATAGCTGTTTCAAGTCTTTGTCTTGCCGGTTCCATGAGGGGTGAATGAAATGCACCACCCACATTGAGCAATAAGGCTCTTCTTGCGCCTGCTTCGGTTAATTTTTCACATGCAGTTGTTACACCTTCCACTGAACCTGAGATCACCAGTTGCCCGGGACAATTATAATTAGCAGGAACCACGATCTCATCAATGGAGTTACAAATCTCTTCAATGACAGCATCATCAAGGCCAATTATGGCAGCCATGGTGGACGGCTCTGCCTCACATGCTTTTTGCATGGCTAGAGCTCGTTCTATGACTAGTTTTAGCCCATCTTCAAATGACAATGATCCATTAGATACTAATGCTGAGAATTCACCAAGAGAATGGCCTGCTACCATATTTGGTTGAAAGTTGTCTTCAAGTGTGATTGCAAGGATCACTGAATGCAAAAAGATCGCCGGCTGGGTAACTTTGGTCTTCTTTAATTCTTCCTCCTGCCCCTCAAACATAATATCTGTAATGCGAAATCCAAGAATTTCATTGGCAATTTCAAATTTATCTTTTGCTTTTTGGGAACCATCATAGAGGTCTTTGCCCATTCCAATAAATTGTGCTCCCTGTCCGGGAAATATGTAAGCCTTCATAAATATTTTATTGTGTTAAGAAAGTTTTTTTCCTAACAAGTCAAAAAATTCGGTACGAGTGACCTGTTTTTCAAATTCGCCGGTAAAGGCGGAAGTGGTTGTAACAGAATTTTGTTTTTGTATGCCTCGCATCATCATACATAGGTGCATCGCTTCAATAACTACTGCCACACCCTGAGGATTTAATATTTCCTGGATACAATCCCTGATCTGGCATGTTAATCGCTCCTGAACCTGTAATCGTCTGGCAAAGGTGTCAACAACCCTTGCAATTTTGCTCAATCCCGTTAGGTACCCATTTGGTATGTAAGCCACATGCGCCTTCCCGAAAAAGGGAAGCATGTGATGCTCACATATGGAATATACTTCGATATCCTTTACAACGACCATTTCAGAATAGTCCTCATGGAAAATGGCAGATTCAATTAATTCTTTAGGCTCAATGTTATAGCCATGAGTGAAAAACTGTATGGCTTTAGCTACTCTTTCAGGGGTTTTTTGCAAACCTTCCCGCTCAGGATCTTCACCAATCTGTTTAATGATCTCTTTATATTTATCCGCAATAGCTTTGGTAGCTTCCTCATTGTATTGATCTACCTTAATATAATTATAGCTAGGCAGTTTATCTATCTCTGATTTATTCCCCATAATATTTTACGTAAATTTTTCTTGTTTCATATAATTTAATGCAATGAAGGTGGCACATGGTAATATGGCCTTCTAACTCTTGCCAAATATATTTTGCCAAATTTTCAGCAGTTGGAATGACTCCCTCCAAAAATGGGACATCAAGGTTTAAGTTCTTGTGGTCAACCTTTTCAATGATGTGTTCCAAGATCAGATCACTAAGTATCTTGGCATCCATTACATATCCGGTCTCTTTATCAATATCCCCTTTTACTGTTACCAATAAATGATAATTGTGTCCATGCCAATTCTTGTTGGCACATTTGCCAAATATCTCATCATTCTTTTCATCTGACCATGCTGCATTGAATAGTCGATGAGCTGCGCTAAAATGTTCTTCCCTTGTCAAATAAAACATATAGTTCCCTGGTATATTATTGTAACAATTGTCAGTTGATGCAATCTTAATCTCTTCTCAGCATCAATAATGAGTTCAAAAATAGCAATAATGCTCAAATCCTTACCTAGTTAAGTCATTAATCTTCTATTTATTCCTAATTTTAGATAATGAATTTATTAATTGTAAGTGCCACACATGAAGAAATAGTTCCTTTACTCTCCTTTTTCAAGGAAGAAAAAAGGTCTATTATCTCCCTTCAATACCATGGGCACTCTATTGATATATTGAAGACTGGCGTAGGAATGATGCAAACCGCTTTTCATTTGAGTCAACTTCTGGCGAATGCAAAATATGATATGGCGATCAACATTGGTATTGCTGGTAGTTTTAGAAAGCAGATAAAGATGGGAGATGTTGTGATCGTAAAGGAGGATCGGGTAGGGGATCTGGGAAATGAAGAAGGTAACGGGTTTCAAGATCTTTTTGATATGGGGATCATGCAGCCAGACGAAATACCTTATGAAAATGGCAAGCTGATCAATCGAACTGTTTTTGACAACAAAATCCTCAATGGTATGCAAAGTGTTAGCGGCATCTCAGTCAATAAAGTACTTGGGAATGTGGAGGATATTGAAAAGGTCGCCTTAAAATATAACCCGGATGTGGAAAGTATGGAGGGGGCTGCCTTTTTTTATTGTTGTTTATTGAATGAAATTCCTTGCGTACAAATACGGGCGATCTCAAATTATGTAGGACCGAGGAATGATCATAATTGGAACATCCCTCTGGCAGTTGAAATTTTAAATAAGAAGGTGTTAGCGCTCTTAGAAGAGATCAAATTGTGATCGAATCCACTTTTTTGCATTCAGGAACATAAGACATTATTTTTGTTTATCGTACCTTTGCATTTACCTTAAAATGTAAATACCGTGTTGAACAAAATAGAAGAATGACAAGGGAACAAATTATTAAGCAGATACTTGAAAAGCAATCCTATTTATGTGTCGGCCTTGATACAGACAAAGATAAGATCCCTAAGCACCTTTTGAGTAGTGAGGACCCTGTATTTGAATTCAACAAAGGTATCATTGATGCTACCCAGGAGTACTGCATTGCATACAAGATCAACTTAGCTTTTTATGAGCAAGATGGAGGTAAAGGATGGGAGAGTTTAGAGAAAACCATTCAATATATTCCTGAGGATCTATTTACCATTGCAGATGCGAAGAGGGGTGATATCGGCAACTCATCGGAGAAATATGCGAAAGCATTTTTTGAAACACTCAATTTTGATGCGGTAACCATTGCTCCATATATGGGAGAAGATTCTGTAAAGCCCTTTTTGCAATATCCCGGGAAATGGACAATTCTTTTAGCGCTTACTTCAAATAGGGGGAGTTGGGATTTTCAATTATTAGAAGTGGGTGGTGAGCAATTATTTGAAAATGTGATCAAACAAGCAACTAAATGGGGCACCCCCGATAATTTAATGTTCGTTACAGGTGCCAGCCATCCCGAATCATTAGAGCTCATTAGAAAGATCATCCCTGACCATTTCTTGCTGGTACCGGGTATCGGTGCCCAGGGAGGCAGCTTATCAGAAGTATCTGAAATGGGGATGAATAAGCAATGTGGTTTATTGGTCAACTCTTCCAGGTCCATTATATATGCCAGCGATAAAGAAGATTTTGCATCCCAGGCTGCAGAGAGAGCAAAGGATTATCAACAAAAGATGAGACAACTGCTGCCACTGATCTAGGGAAATTATTATCTTAGTAGAAATTATCTGCTTTACATATTCTTTTGATTTCAGATAATTTAATAAACACTTACCAAGGAGCATTTCAAAAAAAGAGTGGTCATCTATAGACCCTTTATTTTTCGGTAAGACCAGGTTCTGGCAACAGTATTGCAGCTTTGTGATCAATGGTACATACTGCTATTTCATTAAATCAATAGTATGAAAGAGGATTTTATTCACTATGTGTGGAATTTTAAGTTATTTGATATGAAGGATCTAATCACAACCCAAAGAGAACAACTTAAAATTCTAAAAGTTGGACACCATAATCCCAACTCCGGCCCTGATTTCTTTAATGCAAGAATTAAGATAGACCGTACATCCTGGGCCGGCAATGTAGAGGTCCATATTAAAAGTTCGGATTGGGAGAATCATAACCACCATAAAGATCAGGCGTATGATAATATCATATTGCACGTGGTATATAAGGCGGATAAGGACATCAGACGTGTTGATGGGACAGTGATCCCTACATTAGAGTTAAAGGAAAAGATCGATCAACAGCTTTATGACAGATATGTTAAATTGATTGAGAGTCCTACATGGATACCTTGTGAAAGCCAACTTGCCAAGGTGGATGACTTTGTGATTAGGAATTGGATCGACAGGATGCTCTTTGAGCGAATGGAAGATAAGATCAAAGTGATCTTCAGGGATCTCACCTTAAATAAGAATGACTGGGAAGAGACCTTCTACCACCACATAGCCAAAGGATTTGGGATCAAAGTAAATTCAGCACCTTTTGAACTATTATCGAAGACGATAAAGCAGAAGATCTTAGTGAAGCATAAAAATGATCTTTTACAGATGGAAGCACTATTATTTGGTCAGGCCGGCTTACTAAATACGAAGCAAAAAGATGATTATATAGATAAATTGCAGCATGAATATCATTTTTTACAGAAGAAATATAACCTATCCCCAATAAAGGGGTATTCGTGGAAATTTTCACGATTACGACCGGTAAGTTTTCCTCATGTCAGGATATCACAATTTGCGCGGTTGATCTTTCAATCTACGGGCCTTTTTTCGATGGTAATGGAGGCCGAGAGTTATTCACAAATGATGGAAATGTTTTCAGTTTCAGCATCGCAGTATTGGGATACCCATTACAGGTTTGGCAAGATGTCAAAAGACACCATAAAAACAATGGGTAGCTTTGCTATTCAGATGCTAATTATCAATACCATTGTACCCTTTTTATTTGCTTATGGTAAGGCAAGGGGTAAGGAAATGTTGCAGGATAGAGGTGTTACAATATTACATACGATACCACGGGAAGACAACAGGATCATAAGAAAGTGGGTTTTGGCTGGTGTGAAAGTAAATTCTGCTTATGATTCACAAGCATTGATTCAAATGATAGATGGTTACTGTGCAAAGAAAAAATGTTTAGAGTGCAGCATCGGATATAAGATCCTACGGTAACCTATTGGCGATAGATTAATAAAATAGAGAGCCAAAAGCTTTTTTGAGCATAAATTCCTTATGTTCAAAGAATTACACGTTAGATATTTATGCTATTTTGCGGGTCCCCCTTTCCCGTCCCCGCTGACAGTTTACGGTTTTTATTGCCAACAAACCCAAACAGTTTTTGTCATTTAGTTACACTTTAATTGATTCGTTGATCATATGATTAACAATAACAAGTTATTTAGCCCAATCCCCAATCAATGAACTACCCCGCCGCAAGCAGCGGGGTATCTTAAAACAAAGCTAACTGTTTACTGCTATGCAAAACAGTATATTCTTTCTCAAGCCCTTGATCTCGAACATATTCCGAAATACTTGTTTCATCCCCAAACTTACTAACTGTGTTGGCAAAATATCCATCACTCCAAAATTCACCGCCCCAAAGCTTTTTTTTCACTGCTGGAATCTCTCGGAAAATCTCTCGGGCTATAATACTTTTTACAATCGTTACAATTTGTGTCGGACTCATTCTTGGTATAGATTGGACAAGAAAGTGGACATGATTGTTGTCAGTCCCAATCTCAAGAAAATGAATTTCATACCTTTTTTCTATCTCAAGACATATGTCCTTCAACATTTTATCAACTTCTTTGCTTATGACTACCTTTCGGTATTTTGCAGGACAAACAAAATGATACAACAAAACACTGACATTATGCGACTTATGTATGTACTCGCTTTCGCTCATACATACAAAGATATTGTTTTCGCCGCAAGCGGCGGGGAATTAGACCCTTAAGTGATTAAATTCCTCAATCCAACAAAACGAGGATGGTAGCTTTGATTTTTGGATTTTTCCTCTATATTCATAACTTTGTAATATGAAGAAGATCAAAGGATTTTTTGAGTTGCGGGCTTTTGGTGTTTGCAGTTATCTGGGAGAAATGTTGAGGATACCCTCATCATTGATAAGGTTATCCTTTATTTATACTTCTTTTGTGGCAGTGGGTTCGCCTATGATCGTCATTTATCTATCCCTGGCCTTTTTTATCAAATTGAAAAGTTATTTTAGAGTTAAAAGAATTCATATTTGGGACTTATAAGCACATTCTCACCTAAGGGATCAAGATATTTTAAGAAAACCTTCATTAGTCTTTTATTACTTTTTTCTACCATCACATTAGGTATTTCAGGCTTCATTATTATAGAGCATTACACGCTTAGTGAAGCTTTTTATATGACCATTATTACCCTTTCTACTGTAGGGTTTACAGAGGTAAAGCCGTTGTCTGAAGCGGGAAGAATTTTTACCTCATTTCTCATCATCACTAATATTGGTATATTTGCCTATGTAGTTACCATCATTACTTCCTTCATATTAGGAGGCGAATTTAAATATATCTTTAAAGGACAAAGCTTGAAAAAGAAAATCGGCCAATTAAAAGACCATGTGATCGTATGCGGATATGGTAGAAATGGGCAACAGGTTTGTGAGGAACTGCAGTCATCAGACCAGACATATGTGGTAATAGAAAAGGATCATGCGATCCTCGAATCTTTACGGGAAACGTCTTCCCTTTTATTTATTGATGGAGATGCCACAAATGATAAAGTGTTGTCTCAAACACAGGTACAACATGCAAGGTCTTTGATCACAACTTTACCAAAGGATGCTGATAATCTTTATGTAGTTCTAACAGCCAGAGAGTTGAATCCGGAGTTGAATATTATCAGCCGTGCATCTGATGATGTTTCTGTCCATAAGCTCAGAATTGGTGGAGCAAATAGTGTGATCATGCCTGAGAAGATCGGAGGATCCTATATGGCTTCTTTGGTCATCCACCCTGATGTAGTTGAGTTCGTTGCCATGCTTACAGGACAGGGAGGGGTAAATATCACTTTTGAGGAATTTGCCTATGAGAATTTCTCTGATACTTACAAAAACAAGACCATCAAGGATATGGATGTGAGGAACAGGACTGGTGCTAATATTATTGGGATCAAGACCAAGGATAACGAATACGTTGTGAATCCTTCAGCGGATACTGTGCTGGCTCCTGAAACAAAACTGATCATCCTGGGTACTGAAGAACAGATCGATCAATGTAAAAAGCTCTTTTAATTAGAAAAAATGATTGGCGAAAAGAAGATCCTTGGAGTATGCGTTTGGTTGGCCGAACGTTTTGATATAGATATAACTGTTCTGAGATTGATATTTGTGATAGCAACGATCTTTGGGGTTGGCTCTCCAATTTTGGTGTATATAATTCTTTACTTTGTGATGCCTAAAACAAGCTAGACTATAATGCCATTTGGATCAAAGCGAATTGCTGATCATCTCTAAAGTAGCAAGTATGTATATAAAGTTATTGATAGTGTTACATGTGTTGGGAGCTTGCATTTGGGCTGGGGGGCACCTTATATTATGTGTTACGATCTTGCCAAATGCGTGGAGGAACAGGGACATAGATGCTATTCAGCGATTCGAGGAGCCCTATGAAAAAATAGGAATTCCGGCATTAGTGATACAGCAAATCACAGGTGTTCTCATGGCACTTAACTACCTTCCATTCAGTGACTGGCGGGGTTTAGATACTGTCATGTCACAACATATCTGCTTGAAATTCTTTTTACTGTTCATAACCATTGCCCTGGCATTACATGCACGCTTTTTCATTATACCAAAATTGAAGCCAGAGAATATAGGTACACTTGGTATACATATTATTGGAATCACCGTAATAGCAATATTATTTGTGATCACAGGGGTAAGTGTCAGATTTGGTATCTTATTCTGAAGAATTATTGTCATGAAAATCAGATGGATCGCTGTATTTGTTCTTGGTAGTTTTGTCCTTTATGGGCAGGAAGCAAAGCTTGTTGAATTCAGAGTGTCACCATGCAAGGAGAAGGTTGATCTTCACCGAATGAGCTCAAGAATCATTGATCAGATCCAAGCAAGTGATACCATGAAAATTGTGATAACTGCTGTAGCTAATTGTTATGCTGAGTTTAAGCCATCAATAAGATTTACAAAAGACACTTTACATCTAGATTATATTGGGCCCAATGGTACAAAGCCCATCGACACTATTTGTTGCTACCATTTCATTTATTGGGTTACGGGAGTCAGGCACAAAGAAATAGGGATCAAATTTCATGCGAAAATTATTGAGCGACCTCATGAAGATTACAGAGCATTTAAAGTAAAATATTTCATACACAATAATGATACAACAGGGTATCTTGATGAGAAAGGACGCCAAGGATACATTTATTCACTTCATGGCAATAGGATTCTGAAAGAGTACTTCATTGATAATAAATCCATCAAATACGAATTATTCGATATTATGGGTGCTATTATTGAAAAAGGGGAGGGGCAATATTCCCAACCTTTAGAATAAAGAAGATAAGAACTGAGTGATCGGAGAAAAATGTGCCCAGGACTGGACTCGAACCAGCACAACCTAAAGGTCACTAGCCCCTCAAGCTAGCGTGTCTACCAATTTCACCACCTGGGCAAGGAATGCAAAAATAAGTATTTCAGCGCTAGATTTCAATAGTTGGAGGTTATAAAGAGGTAAGTAAAGGACTCTTATTCTTCAATGACCAATTTACCCGACCTGTACCATGGCATGATGTGATCACCGCTAAAAGGTTTTAATTGGTATTTTTTTTCTTTGAATAATTGCCGCACAAGAAGCCCAATACCAATGCTTCCCAAAGAAGGGGTTGCAACCCGCAAGTAGGTTTCACTCTCAATACTCATATCCTTAGGGATAACAGATATGAAAGGCGCCAGGAAGAACCCAAACAATCCGATATCCATCATGAAGTTGCCCACCTTTTGCCCTTTGACATGCTCGATAATGATCAATGAAATATCATCCACCGCAATTTTTCTTAAAAAATCTTTTAGAGAAGTTGTTGTAACATCAACATTGGTAATCACCTTCCGGCCAACCTCAACATCATCGTTAAAATAGACCTCTTCATACACGTGGGTTAGATACAAATAGTTATCTACTATCGTATCGATGAAGCCATACACCTCAACCTGATTGGCTGTATCGATGGCCTTTCCATTAAGTTCCAGAATTTGTTGATGTGCAAACCTTAATGCTATAAAGCTTCCGGGAGTGAATAGTTTGACAAATTTATTATTTCCTTTGGTAAGAATTACAGACTCTCCCTGCCCTAATACCGGCCCAATTTGCATGAAAAAGGGTATCAATGCAATAATGATGGGTTTTGTAAGTGCTCTTATCATAGGGAATTCAATATAAATTTAACAAATGGTAGCAGAGCCATCGTGAAATTAATATTTTTCGAATACTTTATATTAATAAATAGGTTTTAATAGTGCAATTATACCAAAATATAATCAAATCTTACTTCTGTTAGATAATATGTCATACTTGAGAGGTTAATAAGAATTCGTCATATAAATTTGCAATTAAATAAAGATAGAAGAAGAGTTACATCATCTTTAGCATTATTAAATTAACTTTTGCATTATGAAAAAAATTAAGGTCCTTGTGTATGATGACGAGAAGAATATTAGAGATAGTATTAAGTCAAAATTAAATGGTAAAGTTATTTCCTATAAAATATCTGAAGCTAAAAGCGATAAGGATGCCATTGTAAAGATATCCGGTGAACATGTAGATGTACTTTTGGTAGATATCGATATGTTAAAGGTAAATGGTATTGAGCAGACCGGACATATTATGAAAGAATGCCCGAATATTAAGATATTGACCCTATCCATGTTAAATGGCACAAGCTATGAGATAAAGAAACTCGAAGAGAGCAAGAGGGGCTATATTTTAAAGAATGTAGCTGATCAGCAACTTGATAGCGCTATTCAAACGTTGATCACAAATAGTACATATCAGCCAAGACTTAATGTTGTCGGAAAGCGATAACAGTAAGGCAATTCACAAATCTTTTATCTGCGTTTCCTTTAGACATTTTCATTCTTATCTTATTTGTTTTGAACAGTTCTATGTTTTCTATGCAGCATACTAGAGTTGTTATTCCCAACCAATGTTTTGAGTAGTGGTTTCTCTCAATTTCCCATCCCTTGGGGGAACGGGACATCCCCCCACAACAATTTACGGTTTTTCAAGCAGATAAAAAGAAACAGTTTTACAGAATTAGTTACACGCAAATGGTATGAGTTTGTCCAATAGCGCCTATAAAGCCTACCTGCCAAGTAATAATGGCCTATACTTCCACCTGGAAAGAAGAGAAAGAAAGAGAGAAGGAGAGAAGGAGAGGAAAATTGCCTGCAATCATTGAAGAGTAAATCAATTTATGAAGATAAAGCATAGAAACACTTTGGCAGAGCTTAAATGAATGCAATCACTGCACCTTTTGCTTCGATTCAAAGTCCCCTGTTTTTTATCTCTTTTTCATAAATAATTGTAATAATATTTATATCTTTAGTAATAACTTAAAATTATTTATAGCAACACTTGTAAACCGAACAATAATGGAAGATCAAGCAACTCCAACAACCGTAGAAAAAGAAGAGCAAATAGATGAACAGCCTGTAGAGCATCCATCAGAACCAACTAATGGACAGCAGGAGCAAACGATCAATCAGGATAAGTTGAACCGGTACATGGAGCGTCTCAAGTTGGAGCAGAATTTACCATCTGCATTACTTACCGGATTCATTGCCTCTATTATTGGTGCGATCCTTTGGGCAGCGGTTACCGTTATCACTGAATATCAAATCGGCTTTATGGCAATAACCGTTGGATTATTGGTAGGTTTTGCAATTCGTTATTTTGGAAGGGGCATTGATAAGATATTCGGGATAATTGGAGGTGTATTTGCAATATTTGGATGTTTGTTAGGCAATTTATTTAGCATCTTAGGATTTTACGCAATTTCTGTGGGTATTGGAATTTTTGACATCCTTGGTTTAATAAACCTAAGTGTAATCCCAGACCTAATGGTAGAGACATTTAGCCCCATAGACCTCCTTTTCTATGGATTAGCCATCTATGAAGGATATAAGTTTTCTTTCAGGAAAATTACTGAAGAAGAGATCATTGCTAACGCTGCAGAATAAGATCTTAAGCACCAAGGTCTCTGCCAGGGATATGGTCTTCAATCCTCATTTTTCCTTTCATTGATCATACTATTATTTGATCATTATCGTTCATATATAGTTCTATCCTTCAAACCATTTAAAAGTTGTTTCTTGGCAAGATACTATCCAAAAGCCATGAGGGCTGCTCCAAAATTGAATGAGCAGGTTATGGCAAAAAAAAGTAAAGAAGATCATATTCTATTGATCAATCCTTTTTATCCTAAAGACCCTATTTCAAGTTTCGGAAAGCATGTTCTAACACCATCTCTTGCATTGACAAGCATTGCAGCTTCTACTCCTGATAGGTATCATGTAGCTTTCTGGGATGAGAACCTGTTGCAGGGCCCGCCACCATATGATCCCTTTCCAAAGATAGTTGGGATAACTGTCCATATTACTTTTGCTAAAAGGGCTTATCAATTAGCCAAATGGTATCGAAGCAGAGGTGCCATTGTGGTAATGGGTGGTCAGCATGTTACATCATGCCCGGATGAAGTGGCTCCTCATGCAGACATCATTGTTAAGGGGAATGGGGTAAGAGTTTGGCCCCAAGTGCTAAGGGACATCGAGATGAATAGCTATAAAGAGATGTATGAAGGGAAGTTTGATAAAAGCTATGGAGAAGAGCCATTTCCGAAACGAAGTATCATTGATAAAAGATCATTCCTGACGAGATCAAGCATTATTGCCACCCAGGGATGTCATAATAGATGCGATTTTTGTGTGCTGTCGACTCAAAGTATGAAGATCCCTGCGGCAGTAAAACAACCCTGTAGGATCATTGAAGAGATACGATCAGAGAAAACAAAATTTGTGGTTTTTGTAGACAACAATTTAGGATCGAATAAAAGCTACTTAAGGGCATTGTGCAGAGAGTTGATGAACCTTGATATCATATGGAATGCTGCGGTATCACTTGATGTAACCGATGATCCTTCATTGATAGCAGAGATGGCGATCTCTGGTTGTACAGGCGTTTTTATTGGCTTTGAATCTTTGAATTACATGAATATAAAGGGCGCAAGGAAAAAGAGTCCTAATTCTATTGAATTTGCAAATCGGGTGAAAATATTTCATGATGTAGGCATCAATGTGAATGGAAGCTTTGTATTTGGTTTTGACCATGATACAAAGAATGTTTTTGATGACACATTCGGTTGGATCGAAGTAAACAAATTGGCTTGTGCCACATTCCATATTTTAACACCCTATCCAAATACCCCCTTATTTAAGCAATTGGAGTCAGAGGACCGGTTGTTGCACAAGGATTGGGAAAAGTATGATACCTCCCAGGTGGTCTTTCAGCCAAAGCATATGAGTTGTGAAGAGCTTAAATTCGGGTATGATTCTATTTATAGAAACCTTTACTCTTTAAGCTCCACCTGGAAGAGACGGCCTGAGAAGATCACTTCAGTGTCTGCCTATTTGCTGGCTTCAATATTATATAAGAAATCCAATGTTCTGTGGCACTTTTTGATCAAGAACCGATTGACAAATATCGTTTGGGCACCACTCATCGAGCTCTCAAGATTGAGAAACTTGCAGTATAGGAAGCAACTGATGGCTCAAAAAAGTGGAAACAACTTTGAAGGTAAATATATACTTCCAAATTCAACTCGAATTTCATATAGTCCTTTAGTACCTTCCATATGGGT
>CAZNGA010000009.1:0-63711 GCA_964572485.1 uncultured Chitinophagales bacterium | reverse complement strand
ATTTCAAAATGATAAACCTATTGGTTTCTGTACAGTCAAGTATAAGCATGGCGAAAGTGCCAGCATTAGATTGTTTGGCTTATCAAAAGATTTTCAGGGCAAAGGATTTGGTAAGAAATTATTGCACCTCTTTTTTAATGAGTTATTGGAAAGATCCATTTCTTCAGTCAATGTAGTAACACAGGGAAGAAATTATGGTGCTCAGAGATTATATCAACGTGTTGGTTTCCAGACAAAGGAAACTGAACTGTGGTACCATAAATGGATTTAAGCTATTAGTTGATCAATGGAAAAACTAAAGTTAGGCATCATTGGGTTGAGTGAAGGAAATGGCCACCCCTATTCGTGGTCAGCCATTTTTAATGGTTATGATGATACCATGAAAGATTGTCCATTTCCCGCAATTCCAAATTATCTCGAAAAGCAAAATTTCCCTGAGGATAGCATCCCTGATGCTGATGTGACCCATATATGGACCCAGGAAAAAGAAATATCAGCGAATGTGGCCGGTGCGGCTAACATTCCTAATATCGTGGAGGACCCTTCTGACCTGATAGGAAAAGTGGATGGTATTCTTTTAGCACGTGATGATCATGAAATGCACTTTGAATTAAGTGCTCCATTCATTGAAGCGGGATTGCCTATCTATATCGATAAGCCTATAACCACCAATGAAGACGAGTTGACCCGATTGCTCGATCTGCAGAAATACAAAGGGCAGATATTCTCATCTTCTTCTTTGAGATATGCCAGGGAATTCCAGTTGAATAAGGAGCAAATTGAGTCTATGGGTACACTGAAATATGTTGATGCTACCGTGATGAATAGCTGGGATAAATATGGGGTTCATGTCATTGACCCTGTACTAAATCTCATAGGGGATCAGGGAGATATAGTTCGTATGGTCAAGGAAGAAGCGGGGGATGTGAAAACAATTAGTGTCCTCTGGAGAAGTGATTTAATTACTACCTTTACATCTCTTGGAAAGACATCTTGCCCTATCAGTATAAGGTTGTTTGGAAATAGTGGCTTTGAGGAATTGGTATTTGCTGATAGTTACTTTGCCTTCAAAGCTGCATTGCAGGAATTTGTGGATATAATTTTAAAAAGGAAACAGAACCCAACAGAGGAGTCGGTTTATAATATTGTGAGAATAATTCAAGGTGGAATAAGCCCCTCCAACTAGTTACAACTAATTTAAGACCTTACTATTATGAAAAACACATGGAGATTTGGTGATAAGGAATTACAATATGTAAGAGAAGTATTGGATTCAGGATTTGGCTCCTCAACTTCAGGAGATATGAATAAGAGATGGGAAGAAGCTTTCGCTGAAAAAGTGGGAGCGAAATATGCTATTTCTTTCAACTCCGGAACGGCAACACTTCAGGCAGGATTGGAGGCCGCTGGTGTAGGATATGGTGATGAAGTGATCTTCCCACCGGTAACAGTGATCAGTAATGTAGATGTTATTCTACAACAAAATGCGATTCCGGTATTTGCAGATATTAACAGGGATACATTCAATATTGATCCTGAAGATGTAAAGCGTAAGATCACTGATAAGACGAAAGCGATCATGCCGGTTTCAATATATGGATTGTCGGCTGACCTTGACCCATTGATGGATTTGGCAAAGACCAATAACTTAAGTGTGATCAATGACGCTGCTGAAGCCCATATGGCTGTCTATAAGAACCGCCCCATTGCAGAGTGCGCTCATATTACAAGTTACAGTACAGAAAATTCAAAGCATATTACCACCGGTGATGGTGGGATCGTTGTCACTGATGATGAAGCAATGGCCATTTCAATGAGAAAATTTGGATCCTTAGGATATGCTGCATTGTTGTCTGGAGATGGCCGAGTACGGCTGAATAAAGAGAATTTTCAGGACCCTGATTATAAAAGACATGATAGTTTTGGTTACAATTACCGATTGCCTGAAGTATCTGCGGCTCTGGGATTGGCCCAAACGGAACGGATCGACTTTTTTATTGACCTTAGGGTAGAAATTGCCAAAATGTATGAAGAAGTAGTTACGGATTGCGATTATCTGGTTCCGCAAATGACACCGGAAGGGTATGTCAATACCTATTGGACCTATACCTTAAAATATGAGAGAGATGATGTGTCATGGCAGGATTTTCGGAAGAAATATGTGGAATTGGGGGGTGATGGTATTTATGCTGCCTGGGCCTTATCTTATGTGGAAACGGTTATCAGCTCTGGAATTTATAAGAAAAGATGCCCTGATATCTATAAGGACCTTTCTTATCCTATGGGTATTTGCCCAGTGGCAGAAGAGATACAGCCCAAGCTCATGCAATTCGTAAATAATTATGGAAGCAAAGAGGAAGCGGCTCCTAAAGTGGAAGCTTTAAAAAAGACAATTGAATACTTTAAATAAAGACATGGCCAACACATTAAAGACTTACTACGAAGAGAAGGCGCATTGGGATAAGCTGACAACACGATATGATGAGAATGCGGATGTTATAGCAACCTATCGTTATCCATGTGAAGAGTTGACCTTTCCTTATACTGCTTTGATATGGATAATGGTAGATTTTTATAAGGAATACTATCTTAAAGATGTAGAGGGATTTGAAGCACCACGGTTTTCTTCAGCATCAAGGGCTTTTTGGAAACGTGCAAAGCAATCCCCCATGTATCAGTATGAGAAAAGAAACAGCACATCCCTAAGGCAAACCCCTAAAAGTATTTGCAGAAATTTAATTAATATTTATAAAGAGATAGAAGAAAAGGGATATAATCTGGCAAAACCGGTACCTATTGCAGAGAATTTTATGGGAGATATGGTTACTTTAAAAGGAGCAAAGCGAATAGCTGTACTACTTGCGTTTGGGGAAAAATGGATCTCAGTGAAAGAGACAGATCGCAATACGCTGGAGAACATTAAAGACGAAGAGCAAAAAGAAATGCTTTGCAGGAATCATACAAGAACAATATTCAACTCAATGGGAGACATGCCTTATGTTAAAGAGTTGATGAGTATATATGATCAACATGCTCAATCTGAAGAAATATTAACCTTCAAGGCTACATTAGATCACTTGATATCTTTGGTTGAAGAGTTGGACAGGCAAGAAGGTGCCGCAATACTTAAAACAATAGATAATTATTTGAAACCACTCATTAATTCGATGGATATCATGAATCCACAAAAATGTGGGATTGTTATCAAAAGCGAAGTTGAGATCATTGAATACCTCTATAGGAGAAGGATGGACATAATGTATATCATCATTAATGATAGCCAGGTTGATCGACTCCAAAAGGATTATGCTGGTTCACCATTGCAAATATCTAAGGCCAGATCAAAGGAAGACATTATCTCAATTGCAAAATCTACTGGAATTTCAGAGATTTGGATTGAAGCCGGATTGAAGGAGCAACTTGCTATTGAAGAAGGAGAACTACTTAAAGTGAAAACATTCAATTACAAATAACAAACTGCGATGGAATCAAAAAAAATAGGAGCTATAATTCCTGTAAGGTTGGCATCTGAGCGTTTACCCAGTAAAGCCATTAGGGATCTTGTTGGTAAGCCGGTAATATGCCATTTATTAGACAGGGCCTTTGATTGTAAATATATTGATAAGAAGAATGTGGTGGTTTGCACCACGGAAGAATCTTCTGATGATCCATTGGTAAAGGTGGTTGAGGATTATGGTGCCAGCATATTCAGGGGATCTACAGATGACTTGATAAAACGGTTTTATGATGCGATAAACCACTATAAATTTGATTATGTAGTACAAATTGATGGTGATGATGTTACGGTTGAACCCATATATATGGATTTAACGATGGAAAAGTTGATGTCAGATGACACATTGGATTGTGTTTCCAGTATTGATCTGCCTCTGGGTGTAAATGTCAAATCATTCTCCACGAATGCGATGCAGAAAGTCTTTGATAGGTATCAAACGAAAGATAATGATACAGGATTTGCCTCTTTCTTTACAGAAACTGATTTCTGCAAGCACACTACCGTTGAGCCTGTGTCTCCAGATCATATTTATGATACTGTACGACTTACTTTAGATTATCAGGAAGACTTTAACTGTTTTGAGGCTATTTTCAAAGAGTTGTATCAGGAAGGGGAGGTGTTTCATATTGAGGAAATTGTCGAATTGTTACGAAATAAACCTGAGATCGCTGAAATGAACTGGTACCTTCAAGAGGAATATATGAAACGCTGGCATGAGAAAAGACAATTTCTATATACAGGTGCTGACGGAGAAGATAAAAGGATTTAGGAGGAATCAAGTTCATGATTGACTGCTCTGGTCCTTTAGGTTGAGTAGTTTACTCCTTCAGACCAAGATCTAGATCCCTGAACATATTTTCAATTGGCTTTCTTGTTAAGTGCATCCCATCATAGAAATCTGAATTAGAAAGGTCTAATTTTTCAGGGTCAAAAGATCCTATTACTTCAAGGTTGTTTTTCTTTGCAAGTTCCAAGAAATATAGCTCTGTCTTTTCAACTATTTTATCTCCTAATTTTTCTTGCAAGAGGTTGTATGTAATGGGGTGGTATGGCGGGAGGAAAAAGATCACCTGGATATCCTTATCCAATAAATATTGGAGTAAACTTTCCAATAAATTGATGCGGTAAGCATCCAACTCGTGAAAATTATTTAACTGGTAAGGGACCCCGGCGATCACATAATCCCTGGCTCTATTGTCAATATCCTTGGCAGTTCTATCTCTGATCCCTTTTTCAATACCAATTGACCCATCAAATAGTTTAGTTCTATATGAGCCCTCCTTTTCTAAAGTTACATAGTACTTCTTATTAAAATTGAGGATCGACTCTTTAAAATATTTTGTTGAGAAAAGTTCTTTAAGCTGGTTCTTTTTGAATTCAATAGGAGTTGAGGTTTCTCTGATAAGATCTTCTTTACCAAGTTTTATTAGCATTTGATTGGTTTCCATAACCAGGGATTGCCACCTAATAGCGCCATTGTTCTTATTCAGCAACCATGGATCTAAGCCAAGAATAATGGTTTTGGGCAGGTATCCCCTCTCCTCATATAAGTTAATAATAGATAAGAAATCCTGAACACTAGCTCCCGCAACGCCATTATTGAAGAAGGATTGGCCCGGAAACAAATTAGAACTGATCAGCCAGACCCTGCTTGAGCCCAAAACAACTATTTCCTTGCCACTATTTAATTTTTGTATATATTTCTTTTGAAGCACTCTGTCATTATATTCCTGGATGTTTGCTACATTTTTTTGATCATGCAGGTAAGTGGTTACCTGATCCAGGAAGGTATCACTGTTAAAAATGTATGCACTGTCCACATAATAGTTGATCCCACCAACGGTGATAAAGAAGGGAAGCAGAAGGGCTAACTTAGTAAATAGTTTTTTCATAATCAAAACTGGAAATATATGAAAGCTCTTTCTTGATTAAAAAAGTACAATATACTGCTCAGCAATAAATAGTAGATCGTCCATCTGATGATCACATGCAATTTGTCAATTTCCAGGGGATGAAATTTCTCTCGTTGTAGCCATTCAATGACCACAAGTATCAATATAAGCCCCATCTCCTTTTGTTGACCGGGAAATGAAAGTAAACTTGAGGAGAACATATTATTCAGATATCCTAATGCATGATGTATTGAATCAGCTCTGAAGAATACCCATGCCACCAGTGTTAGAATAAAAGTAATTAATATGCTTAGGACTTCTTTGATAGAAGGAAACAACCTGTTTTTAGCTACAATATCGGTGTTGCTTTTTTGCTTGTTAAAGAGCATCAGAGGGATATAATATAAACCATTGATAAAGCCCCAAGCGACAAAGGTCCAATTTGCCCCATGCCAAAAACCGCTCACCGTAAAGGTTATGATAATGTTCCTTATCCTGGTAAATTTATTGCCAACACTCCCGCCCAGTGGGATGTAAACATAATCTCTAAACCATGTTGACAATGAGATATGCCACCTTCTCCAAAATTCAGCTATATCTCTGGAAAAGTAAGGGAAAGCAAAATTTTGCATGAGATTGAATCCAAAAAGACGGGCAATGCCAATGGCAATATCGGAGTAGCCGGAGAAGTCACCATATATCTGAAATGCAAAATAGACAGCACCAAGCACTAAAACGCTGGCACTTACAGTTTCGTAGCTTCCAAAAATATTGTCAGCAGCTAATCCACATGAATCTGCGATCACAATTTTTTTAAAGAGCCCCCAAAGGATTTGTCTTAACCCGTCTCTACTGTTGTTATAACTAAACACCCTTTTTCTTGCAAACTGTGGGATCAAATTCTTGGCGCGCTCAATCGGGCCGGCAACCAATTGTGGGAAGAAGCTGACGAAAGCAAAAAAAGCGATAATATCCCTTGTCGGTTTTATCTTTTTAAAATAAATATCAATAGTATAACTGAGGGTCTGAAATGTGTAAAAACTAATACCAACCGGTAAGATGATATTTAAGGTTCGGGATTGCAGTATAATTCCAATACCGGCAAAAAGGTCTACAAACGAGTCAACAAAGAAGTTGAAATACTTAAAAAATCCCAAAAATCCTAAATTGACAAGTAAGCTGGTATATAAGAGGAGCTTTCTCTTTGTTTTTTCTGAAGTCTGCTCCAATCCCAATCCAACAAGATAATCTACCAGGGAGCTTATAAATATTAGAGAAAGGAACCGCCAGTCCCAAAATCCATAAAATACATAACTGGCAACCAGAAGGAGTGCATTCTGTATCTTAAGATTTTTATTGAATACAAACCAATATAAAATGAAAACTATTGGTAAAAATATTGCGAAATCGATAGAATTGAATAACATGATTCGTTATTGAAATGTAGTAAGTCGTAATTGGAAAAAGACGCTATGGTAAATAATAAAATTGATCGCAAATATCTATGAAATTTCAGTAAAGATAATATTATTTTTTACTCTCAAAAATTTCGAAATCTATACTCTTAAAAATTTTCTCCATACCTTTTCTATGAAGATGAATCCCATCATAGAAATCCTCATTAGTTATTGGTAACTTGTTAGGATCAAAGGCCCCTAACAATGGAATTTTGTATTTGACGGACAAATCATGATAAAAAGAGTCGACTTGACCTAGGAGTTTAAATTTGGGGCCATCAAGCAATAGCTGATATGAAATTGGGTGAAAAGGTGGCTGAAAGAGAATGACATTTATTTTTTTGTTGAGTAGATATTGAATGAAACTATCCAGCAGATCCATGAGATCTTTATCCAGCTCTTTGAAATTACCCATTTTGTGCGCATTTTTTCCTTTTCCAAAATTTGTAGCATGATGGTTTGTAATTCTTATGGATCTTTCTCTTATCGCTTTCTCTAAACTCACCGAACCATCAGTTAATCGTATTCTGGTATCTCCATATTTATTGTCAGTTGGGAAATACTTTCTATTAAAGTGTTTTATTGATTCAATGAAATACTTGGTAGAAAATAATTCAGTTACCTTTTCTTTATTAAAATCAATTGCTGCAAAAATCCCAAGTGTTGAATTGTCTTTTCCAAGTTTACTGAGCATTTGGTTATATTCTTCAGTTAATGATTGCCATCTGATCCCTTCTCTGTTTTTATTTAGAATCCATGGATCTATGCCTATTATGATCACTTTCGGTAAGCGATTGTATTTTTCATATAAGTTGAAGATTGCTAGGTAATCTTGAATATTTGCTGTCCCAACTCCATTATTAAAGAACGAATGATCAGGAAAAAAATCACCATTAATTGTAAATAGTATTTGGCTGGAGCCAAGGACAATGATATCTTTTGAAGCAGGTAATCTTTCAATATATTTTTTTTGAAGAATGCGGTCATCATAACCGTATATATTGGCTATATTTTTACCTTCATATAGGTGTGTGACTACTTTATTAAGAAATGCATTACTATCAAAGATATGTGAGCTGTCCACATACAAATTCACACTTCCAAGGATAATAGGGATTAGAAGTATCCAAAGTAGTTTTGTGATTGCCTTTTTCATTGTCAAAATTGAAAATAGAAAAATACTCTTTCCGTACTAAAATAATATAAAACCAGTAAAATTAGGATATAATATGCTCCCCACCTTATCAGCAGGGGGATTTTTACAAATTGTAAGCCATGTTGTTTATTGCGTTGTAACCATTCTGTGATAATAAAAAGGATAATCAATGTAATCAGATAATGGGGCTTGATCTGGGGTATGGAAAATAAGCTCAGGGAGAACATGTTAGAAAGATACATTACCCCTTGCTTAACTGTTGGTAAAGCAAATATTGGCAAGGCAATTACATATAGCAAAAATGTACTAGACATCTGTAGTAACTCTTTAAAAGAAGGCAGTAAAGCATCTTGAGCTACCATTCCGGTATATTGTCCCTTCCCCCGCAAGATCAACGGAATGAAATACAAACCGGTTAATAAGCCCCACGCAACATATGGCCAGCCCGAGCCATGCCATAGTCCGATCAGAATGAATACAATAAGGATATTGCGAAGTTTGAACCAATGACTACCCCGACTGCCTCCTAAGGGTATATATAGATAATCTCTGAACCAGGAGGAGAGGGAAATATTCCAGTTACGCCAGAATTCACCAACATCTCGCGCAAAAAATGGATAAGCAAAATTCCTCATCAGATTAAAGCCAAATAATCTTGCTGTACCTAACGCAATATCAGAATAACCAGAGTAATCGCAGTAAATTTGAATAGCAAAGAAAATAGCACCTAACATTAAAGTACTTCCGGAATATTCCGGATAGTTTGAAAAGATATTATCTACATACTTGGCAGTATTATCCGCAATTACTACTTTTTTAAATAGTCCCCACAAAATTTGACGCATTCCATCAACAGCATCTTTATAAACAAATTTTCTTTTGTTATTGAACTGTGGCAAAAGATTTCTTGCCCTTTCAATAGGGCCGGCGATGAGCTGAGGAAAGAAGCTTACAAAAGCAAAGAAGGAGATAATGTTTTTTGTTGGTCTAAGCTTATTATTATAAATATCAATTGTATAACTAAGTGTTTGGAAGGTATAGAAGCTAATACCCACTGGCAAAATAATATTAAGCGTTCTTGTTTGCAATACAATTCCAATACTTGCAAAAAGATCAATAAAGGAGTCAATAAAAAAGTTGAAATACTTGAAAAATCCCAGAAATCCTAAATTGACAAGTAGGCTGGTGTATAAGAGGAGTTTCCTCTTTGTTTTATCAGAATTCTGTTCCAGCCCCAATCCGACAAGATAATCTACCAATGAGCTAATAAATATTAAAGAAAGAAAGTGCCAGTCCCACCAGCCATAAAAAATATAACTGGCCACTAAAAGGAAAAAATTCTGCAGTTTAAGATTTTTGTTTACTACAAACCAATACAGAATAAATGTTATCGGAAGGAAGATTGCAAATGCAATAGAGTTAAATAGCATCCATAATTTTTATTGTGATGCCAAAGAAACTACTTAAAACTGAACTTTTGTAATTTTGTTGTAATCAATTCAATGATCTGTTGATCATAATCATTTTTACTTCTTTTGAGCACCATCCAACAATATATATACCCGAAAATTAGAGAGAATATCATTTTTGATATCAAAATAGTTGTATTGGGTTCAGGAATAAAAAAGAATATGATTGGGAAAATTAGGAGTAAAAGAGAGATGTATAAATAATCAACATCAAAAATAATTATTGAGAATTTCTTCCATGAAAAATAGAAAGATGTCAATTTTTGGAACACAATATAAAAAGAAGTTCCAATGGCAGCCCCAACCATTCCGTAATAACTTATGAGTAAATACATTAGAATAATGCTTATTACTGCAAAGAAAATATTTATGTGCAGTAATTTCTTTTCTTGTCCGGTCATTGCCATAAAATTATTCGCCGGCCCCAACAAGGTAGTAACAAAGTGCCCAATCATCAATATCACAAATACCGTGATCAAATAATCATATTGATCACCCAAGATCATATTAAAAAGTTTTTCTGAATAGAGGAGGGAAATGATAACTGCAGGAAGAATCCCTATCAGGGTCCATTTGGTAATTATTCGATAAAATTCTTCTAAGGCTTTAAAATCTTTTATAGAAAAGAAATTTGAGAAAAAAGGACCTGAAATACTATTGCTTGCCCTTAGAAATATAGCCACACTTCCACAGATCAGGGCAACTAAATGATATTCTCCTAATGATGATCTTTCTACAAGCAATCCCAGCATAAATCGGTCTAATCTGAAGTGAAGCATGGAGACGATGGTAATTCCGATCAATGTAAGTGAATACTTGAAAAATGGAGATCTTAAAAATTCAATTAAATTGATTGAATTGAGTGAAAACCTTATGTTGCTTTTTCTTATGAAAGCGAGGATCATGATCACACTTGTTATACTCATCACCACCGGGTAAGTAATAAATATGAGTGATTCCCCAAAATTCAATAAAAAATAAACAGCAAGGCATACCAGAAATACACCTCTGAAAAGAAATTCCCTGATAAAAATTCCTAGAGAGTTGAGTTTGATCCCTTCAAGGCCTCCTTTGAATATCATTATCAAAGAATACGGGATCAATGACAGGATGAAAATTGTGAAGAAATTTTTCATGCCAATTTCAATATGGAGCAAATTGGTGAAATAGTGGATAGATAAAAGGATGATAAGTATAGCGCCATTCAGTAAAAGTGTGGCAACTGCAGTATTTGATACTTGAAATCGTGCAATGTCATCAGATTGGGTGCCTTTTAAACTCAAAAATTTTACTAATCCACGGTCCATGCCAAAGATCGAAAAAGGGATGAGTATAAAAAGAATGGCTTCAAAGTACACAAAATTTCCAAGGGTATCAATACCCCACGCAAAAGGTATGATAATATTGATAAGATATACAAGCCCAAACCTGGTTAGTGTGATGAAGAAGGATATTGATGATTCAGTGGCAACTTTGTTAAAAACCGCTTTTTTATTATACGTCATATAAAGTTGAAAATTATTTTTGGTTCACCTTAAACTTGTACTTGAAAATAATATAAGTAGGGAGGCCAAGCGTATAATGGAGCAACTGAATGGAAAAAGGAAAAGCTGATTGCCAAAGATTATGTTTGCTATCTTTATTCTGATCTAAATTGACTGTGCCCATGCTTTTTATCTCAGGATTGCCCGATAAGATATGTCCTATTTTGAAAGGTGTTTGGTTTTCGAGATTCTCTTTTATTTTATCAAAATCTATATCCAAAAAATCACAAATCTGCTTAATTCTTATCAAGGGCTCAGAGATATAATTTTCATACTTTACCAGATGATAATTAGTAAATAATCTAAATTTATCGAAGAAGTAAATGGATAGGTTTGTTATTGTCCATCTTTTAGTAAATCGCAACATATTGGCAAAGGTCGGATAGATAGAGGTCTTGCTGTTGTGATCATATCCATCACGGATACCTCTAGGAATTGAAGACCATAAAAGGCCTCTGCCATCCCTGATCAGGTGTATTATATTTACATCCAGTTCTTTCATCCTGACAAGGTTAATACTCCTTGCTACCATCTTTGAAGAGTCAAGGATAGTATTCTTGCCGGACACTTCGGCAATTGCTTCAAACTCATTGAGCGTCAATTTCTTGTATTCATTGAATTCAGTCTTGTTGTATCGGGCAAATAAGAGCTTGAAAAAGTGGGTGTCTCTCTCAAATTTCTGTTCTAATTCTTTTAATCTTACCCTTCCTGCATCTCCTGTCTTTTGTTCGTATAACTTGAATACGTTTCCCCAAAAATCACACTCATTTGACACTTTCCCACAGGAGCATGGAAGCGTATGGTCATCGGCGATTGTTGATAATTGGCCAATGCCAACTGTTTCGTCCGTACTGTTCAAAATGGTATCTAAAAGAGTTGATCCGCTTCTGCCGTTACCAACGATATAAATAACACGTAGCTTTTGATTCATAATTAGTTATTGCTTATCATTGTTGACAGTGTGTTGAATAGAATTTCATGCGCAAAGGTAATAAAATAACATTTGTTTTAGTGAAGATAGATCTTCAAAAAATGGCTCTGCTAAGCATGGTTGCAATCACCTATAATTTCAGGGATAAGGGTGTCCCGGAATCTTTTGTCAACTCTTGATGAATCATGCTAACTAATTAATTTTAGTATCTTTGCGAGGTCAAAATCACTCAATTACCGGTATATTTTTCACAATGGCTACCTCCAGTGCAAAGATGTTTTCAACCAATATGAGCAATGTACAATGCAAAGATACAGGTATGGCCATGACATTGATAATACTCATATTGGGCCTGTGGTTAGATACAGTTTTGTTTTTCAAAATTGGGTTTTTTCTATTATTGATCAATATGATCTATCCAAAATCGTATTACCCACTGGCCATTATTTGGTATGGTTTGTCAAACGTATTAGGTAGTATCATGTCAAAAGTACTGCTGAGTGTGGTATTTTTTGTTATAGTGTTTCCAATCGGTACTTTGAGAAGAATTTTAGGCAAAGATTCACTAAAACTGAAGCATTTCAAAAAAGGAACTGAATCTGTTATGAAAGTAAGAGAACATGAATTTACCGCAGGTGATATGGAATCCCCTTTTTAGTACTAAAAACCCAATATGGAATTCTTAAGAGAATTTTGGTCATTTTTGAAAGTACGTAAGAAGTTTTGGTTGTTGCCCATCATTATCGTCTTATTATTGCTTGGGGTATTGTTTGTATTGACCAGTGGTTCCGCGGTTGCCCCATTTGTTTATACATTATTTTAAACAAGCTATTCCATGAATGAATTTATTTTAGGCATTTCGGCCTATTATCATGATAGTGCAGCTGCGATAATCAAAGATGGAGAGATCATAGCTGCAGCTCATGAAGAGAGGTTCACAAGGATCAAGCATGATCCCTCCTTTCCAATACATGCTGCGAAATATGTTTTGGAAGAAGCTGGAATTGACTATGAAGATCTTGTAGGAGTAGCTTTCTACGATAAACCCTATATTAAATTCGAAAGATTGCTGGAGACGTACCATGCGTTCGCTCCTAAAGGGCTGGTGAGTTTCGTTTTAGCCATACCAATTTGGATAAAGGAGAAACTTTTTATGAGGAAGATGCTGACCGATGAGTTGAAAAAGCTGGGAAAAGGGAAAGTCCCGATCTATTTTCCTGAGCACCATCTTTCACATGGTTCCAGTGCTTTCTATCCTTCCCCTTTTGAAGAGGCAGCCATCTTAACCATTGATGGTGTTGGAGAGTGGGCAACAGCAACCATTGGTTATGGAAATGGGAAAGATATTGTGATAAACAGGGAATTGCATTTTCCCCATTCAATAGGGTTGCTCTATTCGGCATTTACTTATTATACTGGTTTCAAGGTGAATAGTGGTGAATACAAATTGATGGGACTTGCCCCATATGGAAATCCTGATGGTGAGCAAACGAAGGAATTCAAAGGGAAGATCTTAAGCGAACTGGTGGATGTGAGAGAGGATGGCTCGATTCTTCTGAATATGAAATATTTCAACTTTGCTACCGGAGTAAGAATGACACATAATAAAAGGTGGCATCGTTTATTTGGAATTCCTGCCAGAAAGCCAGAATCCCCAATTGCTCAAGAATATATGAATATGGCTTTAGCGATCCAGCAGGTTACTGAGGAGATCGTGTTGAAATTGGCTCAAACTGCCCAAAGACTTACCAATAGTAAAAACTTGGTAATGGCAGGAGGCGTGGCATTGAATAGTGTGGCAAATGGTAAATTATTAGCCAAAGGGATCTTTGATAATATCTGGATACAACCCGCCGCTGGCGATGCAGGTGGTGCTTTAGGAGCAGCCTTTGCATTATGCCATATTCATAGGGGAACGGAAAGAAATGGGGATGGCTCAACAGATGGTATGAAGGGCGCATTACTAGGACCCAATTTTGTTGAAAAGGACCTACAACAGCTAGAATTGAAATACAGCGCTAAATATTCATATTCTGATGATTTTAATGAGTTGACCACAAAAGTGGCAAAGCTAATGGCTGAAGGCAATGTAGTAGGATGGTTTCAGGGAAGAATGGAGTATGGACCCAGGGCACTGGGAAACAGAAGTATCCTTGGGGATGCAAGGAATTCGGAAATGCAAAAGAAAATGAATCTGAAGATAAAATTTAGAGAAGGGTTCAGACCTTTTGCTCCAACCGTATTGGAAGAAGATATTGACGAATTTTTCGAGTTGAAAACACCTTCACCCTATATGCTCATGGTGGTACCGATAAAGGAAGCAAGAAAAAAGCCACTGCCCCCCAATTATAACGAGATGGAATTGTATGATCGGTTATATCACCCGAGGTCTGATCTGCCTTCGATCACCCATATCGATTATTCAGCAAGGATACAATCTATCAACAAAAAGGTGAATCCGCGATATTGGCAGTTGATCAACGAATTTAAGGATCAAACAGGATATGGAGTGATCATCAATACCAGTTTTAATGTGAGAGGTGAGCCAATTGTTTGTAGCCCTGATGATGCCTATCGATGCTTTATGAGAACAGAAATGGACTATTTGGTCGTTGGCAACTCTTTGTTTACTAAAAAGGAACAGCCGAAGTTTAAAGATGATATTGATTGGAAAGAGAAGTTTGCCTTGGATTGACCGTCGTACAAATGCGAAGGGAATCGCAAATATTACCATATTTAATTTCTTTATTTAACGTTTTCATCTTCGTTAGATCTTGGTTTAGTACCATGAATCTTGGATGATTCAAAATTTAGCTATTTTTATGATGACTTGTAATTGCCAAGAAAATGAGAGTTGTATATTTTGATTACTGGACTGTAGGCACTAGGTGCTTTGTAGATATTGATAAGAAGCTGAAGGAGCAAGGCCATGATACTTTATTTTTGCATACTGGCTCATTTAGAGGAAAATATCCAAAAGAGGAGATGATCAATGGTATTAAATGCCATGAGATCAATCATTATAATACTACCGTCATCTTTAAAGCGTTAGAGCAGATCAAACCGGATATATTGGTTGGATTGAATACTACATATATATTGGATAGGGCTGCAGTAATGGCCTGCAAGAAGCTAAAGATCAAGAGTTTTTTCATGATGCATGGCGAAAAGCAGCTGGATGATCAGATCGAAGATTATATAAAATCGCTGGAAGGTAGGAATAAGCTAAAGAGGAAAATTTCAAAATCACTGGAGTATTCGAAAAGAATAGTACCTAATTACCTTTATTCCTTGTACAAATTTAATAGGAAGAAAATTTTCAATCTGCATTTTATGAAGGTGTTTTACTCCTATTTCAAAAATCCTGCAAATGCGAATATTCGCCCTTCATATGCTGGTGAACTACTTTATGATAAATGCCTAATATACTCGAAAAAGTATGTTAATTATTACCAACAGCTAGGTTATGGTCCTGACAATATATCAATTGTGGGCGTACCTGAGTATGATGAGCTATTTGAACTTATCAACTTGGATGGATTTAACCATAAGCTGTTGCCACCATCAGTTCAGGAGCTTTTAAGGAAGGATATGAAATTTGCACTCTATCTGGAAGATGGATTCCCGGAAGACTCAATGGCAGGATGGGACTTTGAATACAGAAATGAACATTTGGATGCAATTGCTGAGCGACTAAAAAAGGAGGGTTATTTTTTAGTTGTTAAGTTGCACCCCTTGGCTAAAAGAGATAAGATCCAACTGAAAAGTGATAATGTGATATTGCTTGAGAAGGCGAATCTTTTCGCTCTTACTTATTATGCTCACTTTTGTATCGGACATATTTCTACTACACTTAATATCCCGGTAATACTGAATAAGCCTATTGTCCTACCAAAATGGGAGAGATCAGGCCGGTTGCCGGATTTTTTTATCGAAACAAAAGTTGCATTTAATTGGAATCATATCGATGACGTATTAAATTTATCGATAGATACTAAAGCCAGGGAGGCCTATATGGAAAATAATATTACAGTTACAACCGGAACATCTGCTGAAAATATTGTGCAGTTAATGATTGGTTAAAAGTGATGAACTTTTATTAAGATGATGCCAAGGTCAATTAGTTTACCCATATTTATTATTCTGCTTTTTGTCGTTTTTATGATGTTGGTCTTTATTGACCACTCACTTAGATACGCAAAATATTCTCTCCCATTTATCACTGTCTTTTTGATCGTCATATTCTATGGCGACCGGTTTCGGAACTTAATGATCAACCGGGACCTGGTCAAATATTATGGGATACTGATATTGTTGTACAGTTTTTTGATTCTCCAGTCGATTATTGTGTGTGTCAGTTATGACTCGTTGAATATCCGGTTGTTCTCAGAGGGGTTCTTTATTTTATCCCCTTTGATCTTATGTTTGATGCTTGCTTTTTTTATTAAAGGAAAGGTCTTTGATAAATGTGTTTTGATTTTGTTTTGGGGAGCTGTGGTTCACTATCTGATCATGATGGTAATGAGGAGTACTTTTGCCGGTGTATCCACCCCTTCCGACCTTTTTATGGCCCTATTACTTCCATCTGATATTGAGACTGGGATGGCCTACAACTTTGGCCTGCTCACTATTTATTTTGTGATGACCAGGAAAGTCAAGTATTCAATAGCAGGGTTCTTACTTACTGTTTTTTCTTTCAAGAGAATTGGCGTTTTGGGCTTATTGATTGCGCTAATATCCATATTTGTACTGCGTTCTTCTTATAAGGAAAAGAAAAACCATAATATCCTGCTTTTTGTTTTGGTAGCCATGAATTTTTTGGCGGTATTATTATTTCGCCAGTTCGCAAATGGTGCTTTTGATGAATTAATAGCTACACAATTTGATATGACCTCCAATGAGCTTACGCTTGGACGCCAGGCTCTCTTTAGCAGTATTTTTGATAATATGGACCCGAGTTTTTTTGGAGTGGGATTGGGAAATATATATCAGGAGATCACTTCCTCTTTTGAAGGGCTTGATGAGCTTCATTCTGATATATTGAAGAGTTTCTTTGAATTTGGTGTAGTCGGCTTTTTTATCTGGATCTTTGTTTTCTATAGAGTGAACATCAAGAATTTAGGTATGCTTGCCTTAACGATCTTCATGAATGTCCTTTTTCTCACCGATAATGTTTTTATCTATTTTTACGTCACCTTTGTTTACTATTTTTTAGTAATTGGGCTTATGCAACGTAAAGAGTAATGGTGAAAAAGAAGATATTATATTTTATTCAGCTACCCCCACCTTCATATGGGCAAGCTTTAGCAAGCCAAAGGATATTCGAAAGTGATATTGTAAATGGCAACATTGAAAAGGAGCTCATTAGGCTAACCTTTTCTAAAAAGCTGACTCAATTAAGAAAATTTAACTTCTTTAAAGTTTTTCAGCTCTTTAACCTGACCTTCCAATTAGTAAGGAAGATCATAACTTTTCGCCCTGACTATATATTTTTTACCATCTCACCCAGAGGATTGGCGTTTTTTAGAGACCTTTTGTTTGTAGCTATCATGAAGTTCTTTAGAATTGACATCATCTTTCGCCTCCATCGAATTGGCTTAGCTGAGAGAGCAAAGAATAAAATGATCAAAATATTGTATCAATTTGCTTTTAATAATTGTGTAGTTATCCATGGTTCAAATGGATTGCTTGAAAAGGAGGTGAAACCGTTGGGATTGAAAAATGCAAAATTGTTTCCTTTGGAGAATGGTATTCCAGATGTAGATATATCAAAATACGATGACCATAAGGATCAAGATGGCTTAATAAATATATTATTCATTTCCAATCTCTCATTGTCAAAGGGCATTATCATTTTGCTAAAAGCCATTCACATCGTTAGCAAGAAGCATCCAAATTTTATTTTGCATTTAATAGGGGCTAGCAGAGGTAAAGATGTAGATGCTATCATTCAAAAGAATATCAAACAATATAACTTACAGGAAAAGGTCATCTTTCACGGATCAAAATTTGATGATGAAAAATATGCTCTATTATCAAAAGCAGATATATTCGTTCATCCTACCCTCGATGATTCTTTTCCCGGTGTAATTTTAGATGGGTTGCAATTTGGTAAAGCCATCATTTCTACCGACCTGGGCGCCATCCCTGAAATGATCGAGCATGAAACTAGTGGTTTAGTGATACCGGTGAATGATCAAATGGCGCTAGTTGAGAAGATAGAATACCTGATAGAGAATGAGCATTTTAGAAGGGAATTGGGTAAAAATGCAAGAAAGAAGTATGAGGAGAACTATACATTAACAAATTATTTGAACAGGACTAAGAATCTGTTCGACAGTCTGTAGTCTTTTGGCTATCTTTGCCCTGTATTTAGTTAATTATGCGTTATGAAGCAACTCATTCAAAGTTTTAAGACAGGCGACCTATATGTAGATGAAGTTCCGATCCCTTCTTTATCAAAGGGGATGGTGCTGGTAGAGAACAGATTTTCGCTGATAAGTGCAGGTACTGAAAGAGGGACGGTGAAGGTTGCAAAATCGTCTTTATTGGGAAAAGCAAAACAGCGCCCCGACTTAGTGGCACAAGTGCTACAGAATATAAAACGTGAAGGCTTAAAGGCCACAATAAAAAAGGTGAAGACAAAGCTGGATTCTCCAAAGGCTTTGGGATACAGTACTGCAGGAATTGTTCAAGCTTCATTAGATACAAATAGCTTTTTTAAACCCGGCGATAGGGTAGCTTGCGCAGGCCAGGATTATGCCTCCCATGCAGAATTTGTAACCATACCTCAGAATTTAGTAGTGAAAATACCGGAAAAGGCCTCTTTTGAGGAAGCCAGTTTTTCAACCGTTGGTGCTATTGCAATGCAGGGGGTAAGACAGTCTGAAAGTAAACTTGGCGAATATGTTTGTGTGATTGGCCTTGGTCTATTGGGGCAGATCACCTGTCAATTATTAAAGGCAAGTGGGTGTAACGTTTTTGGCGTAGACCTCTCTCAGGATATGATAACTATGGCAGAAGAAGTGAGCAGCGCTACGGCAATGAACAGAAATGATGAGAACCTGATCTCTGCCATTGAGAATTTTACAAATGGCCATGGCTTTGATAGTGTGATCATCACTGCTGCCGCTCCTTCCAATGACCCAATTGAACTCTCTGCAAAGATAGTAAGGAAAAAAGGAAAGATTGTGATCGTAGGTGCAGTAAAAATGGATCTGCCAAGATTACCTCACTTCTATAATAAGGAGCTTGATCTGCGGATGTCCTGTTCGTATGGACCAGGAAGGTACGATGTTGCTTATGAAGAGAATGGGAAGGATTACCCTTATGCATATGTTAGATGGACAGAGCAGCGGAATATGCAAGCTTTCCTACAACTTATAGCAGAAGGAGCACTTAACATCAAGCCATTGATATCTCATGTATTTGATATTGATGATGCAATTAAAGCTTATGATATTATATTGGGGAAGACTGAGGAAATGTTTGTGGGCTTACTGTTGGAATACCCTGAATCAAAGGATAAATTCAAAACAGTTATTCCCAATCCCAAACACCAAAATGTGCAAACCACTGATAATATCAACGTTGGATTTATTGGGGCAGGGAGTTTTGCCCAAAGCTATTTGATCCCTCATGTCAAGGGTAAGGGTAATCTTGATATGGTAGTGACAAGTAAAGGGATCACTGCTAAGAGTGTAGCTTCAAAATTTGGATTCCTTAATTCTACAGCCAATTTTGAAGATGTGATCAATAAAAAAGAGATAGATACTGTTTTTATTGCAACACAACACAATACCCATGCACAATATGTAGTTGAGGCGCTGAAGGGAGGTAAGAAGGTATTTGTTGAGAAACCGCTGGCATTGAATGAGGAGGAATTGGAAGCCATCATTGAAGCATACAACGAAGCCGAATCTCCATTGCTGATGGTAGGATATAATAGAAGGTTCTCCCCAGTTTGTGTGAAAGCAAAAGAGCTATTCCAGGGAATTGATGAGCCTTTGGTAATGAATTTTAGAGTAAATGCAGGATTTATTGAAAGAGAGAATTGGTATCAGAATGAGGAATTTGGTGGGGGAAGAATAGTTGGCGAAGTATGCCATTGGGTCGATCTGATGCAGTACTTTACGGGCGCATATCCTGTGAGTGTTTATGCGGATTGTATTAGCTCTTCCAATGAAAAGATCAAAAATGATGATAACATTTCCATTGTGATCAAATTTTCCGATGGCTCTATCGGGAATCTCCTTTACTTGGCAAATGGTGACAAATCAATGCCCAAAGAAAAACTGGAGATCTTTGGAGGAAATAAAATATTTGTTGTTGATGATTTTAAAAAAGGGCACTACTACAATAACAACAAAAAAACCAAATTTGATCTATTTGGTAAGGGACACAAACAGGAGATTCAACATTTCCTGAGCAGGATCAATAAAGGGGAAGGAGCTCCGATTAGCTTTGAATCATTGATCTTGACCACAAGAACAACGTTTAAGATACTCGATAGCATTAGCACAGGGCTACCTCATAAATTATCTCTTAAATGAGCTCAATTCTTGCAAGTAAGCTATTTTATTTGTCCATTTTTCCTATTGTAGATAACCATGAGTAAAATAGGGTGGTTCATCAATAGACTAAAGGTAATGGAACTGCCTTTTGAGTTATTCTACAGGATAAATCAGCAAAAGCAGACCCAACTGCATGATAAATTACGGGCAAAAAGATCTGACCAAAAAGTTAAGATATCACCAATAGGGAAGCTGAATTCACGTTATTCCATCGAAGGACTGAACAAAATATTCAATAGCGACCAAAATTACAAGGAGTATTCTTACTTTGACCATACGATCCCAAATATTCAGGAGATCACCAAATGGCGTGATGACCTGAAACACAATATCAATTCGCCAATACGCTTTTATGATTCATTCAATAGTCAGGATTTTAATGGGGTAGGAGATATTAAATATGTGCATGAGGTTTCCAGGTTTCACCACTTACCTGTTTTAGCCTCTAAGTCAATAGTTGAAGGTAATAAAAATGGAAAATTGCCTCAACAGCAAATTACAGAATGGATACATCAAAACCCATATCTTCAAAGTATTAATTGGACCAGTGGTATTGAGGTAGGGATCAGAGCTATTAATTGGGTTTATAGTTTAAGTATCCTCCAAATGGCCCCTGAATTTAAGCAGGAAGCTGATGATGAGATCTCAAGATCAATTTATGAGCATGCACACTATTTGATCCACCATTTGTCTAGGTATTCTTCAGCAAATAATCACTTATTGGCTGAATTGGCCGGATTGATCGTAATTTGTTGTAATTACGAGTTCAAAGAGCATAAGAAATGGCTTTCCAAGAGCACGAAGATGCTCTTCCGGGAACTTGAGGATCAGGTGCATGAAGATGGATTCAATAAAGAGCAGTCTACCCATTATCATGCATTGTCTTTTGAACTTTTCCTGGTGTCAATACAGAATTTGAAATTGCATGGAGTCGAGATCCCACAAAAGGTGTTGGATAAAATGAAGGTGATGAGCAATTTTATGAATTACCTCTTTGAAAATGGGTCTATTCAGGAAATGGGGGACAGCGACGATGGCCATGTTTTCTATCCCTATTTTGATAAGAGATTTTCTATTTACCATTCCATGATGACCTCATCAGCTATCTTATTCAAGGATGCTTCATTTGTTGATAGCAAAAGCCGGATAGATCTTAGTAATTATTTGTTCTTTGGAGATAATAGCACAATCCTCCTAAATGAGTTGAGTTCTAAGACTTCTTCCCTAAAGAGCCAACTCTTCAAGGATTCCGGGTATTGTATCTATAAAGAAGAAAATAGTACCCTGATCTTTGACATCGGCCAAATTGGAATGGAGCCAATGGCTGCCCATGGGCATTCAGACCTTCTCAGTTTTACGTTAAGCGTCCACGGTATTCCATACATCATTGATCCGGGCACCTTTCAATATCATGAGAAAGATGCATTTTGGCGCAATTATTTTAAAGGGACAAATGCGCATAACACGATTTCAATAAATGACCTTGATCAGGCACAAAGCGGTGGTAGATTCATTTGGCTCAATAAGCCAGCAGCCAGTTTGATCGATTTTGTAAATGACAATAACCACATCTCATGTAAAGCATCGCACAACGGATTTAAGAAACAGGGGGTTCCTTGTCTCCATAGCAGGAGAATTGAATTCAATAGAAGCACAGCTGAGTATGTTATTTATGATGAGCTTGCAACCTCTTCTCCAGTTACTGCATCATTCTATTTACATTTTGATCCTCACCTAAAGGATGTGGAGTTGGTAAAAGATAGCGCTCTTTTACTTACTGAGGATGGGAATTGTGTAACTCTTGAGAATGAATATTTTAGCCGGGCAAAGCTTTATAAGGGAGATGCTGACCTGCCTTTGGGCTGGTGCTCACCAAGTTTTGATATAAAACAACCCACATGGAGCTTGAAATTCCAATTGGAAATTAAGGGTAAAGAGACGATAGTGACGAGGATTGACATAAAAAATGCAACACAGAGTTGAATTTCTTTAAATATTTGAGATATTAATTTTGCTTATTTTTTATTCTCGAGTAAATTTGGGGGAAATTTGTTTGAGCCCATATAAAATATCATTAAATGAATATAAGTGTTTTTGGCCTAGGGTATGTTGGTGCTGTATCTTGTGCTTGTTTTTCAAAGAGCAAGCATAATGTGATAGGGGTTGATATTAGCCAAAAAAAGATTGACCTCATCAATAATGGCAGGTCACCTATCATTGAGAAGGACCTTGAAGAGTTAATTGGTGCTGGTGTAAAAGAAGGAAACCTAAAAGCTACCATCGATGAAAGAGAGGCAATTTTGAACACTGATCTTTCATTGATCTGTGTAGGTACACCCAGCCAGCAGAATGGAGATATAGATCTATCCTATATCTTTAAAGTGTGTAGCAATATTGCCCATTCTCTTAAAGAAAAAGAATCTTTTCATACAGTCGTTATCAGAAGTACTGTCGCACCCGGAACCATTCGGAAATGCGGTAGCATGATCGAAGAAATATCGGGAAAGAAGTTAAATGAATCATTTGGAGTGGTCTCCAATCCTGAATTTTTAAGGGAAGGAAGTGCGATCTATGATTTCTATAATCCCCCATACACAGTAATTGGGGCCTCATGTGAGAAAAGTGGCAAAGAGGTTGAAGGAATATACCAAGACATCAAAGCTCCCGTATATATGCTGAGAGTTGAAGAAGCGGAATTAATTAAGTATACCAACAATTATTTCCACGCTTTAAAGGTATCATTTGCAAATGAGATAGGAAATATATGCAAGGAGTTAGGAGTTGATGGGCATAATGTAATGGATATTGTAGCCAATGATAAGAAGTTGAATCTATCCCCATATTATCTTAAGCCCGGTTTTGCCTTTGGTGGGTCATGTTTGCCCAAGGATGTCAGAAGTTTAAGCTATAAAGCCAGATCATTAGATATTGATACTCCTATCTTAAATAATGTATTGATCAACAATGAATATCAGATAAAAAGGGGAATTGATTTGATCACTAATACCAATAAGAGGAAAATTGGGGTGTTGGGATTCGCCTTTAAAGCCGAAACTGATGACCTCCGGGAAAGCCCAATAGTTACTTTAATAGAGTCTCTATTAGGGAAGGGCTATGAACTTGCAATTTATGACAGCAATGTTCTGATGTCCAAATTGTTAGGAAAGAATAAAGATTTCATTATTGAACACCTTCCCCATATCGTGAAGATATTGAAGGACTCTATTGACGAGGTGATAAAGAATTCAGAAGTTATTGTCATTGGAAACAACTCCGATGAGTTTAAAGATATCTTTTCCAGGGTTGATGAAGATCAGATGATCATTGATTTCGTTCGTATAGATAAATCCAAGGTAACAGGAGATAACTATGTCGGTATTTGCTGGTAAGAAGATACTTATTATCATCGAAAACTTACCTGCACCTTTTGATAGAAGGGTTTGGCAAGAAGCACTTACCTTAAAGGAGTATGGAGCTGATGTATCGATTATTTGCCCCAAAATGAAGGGGTATATAAAGTCCTTTGAATCAATAGATGGGATCGACATATACAGGCACCCATTACCAGTGGAAGCTCGGGGTGCGTTAGGATACCTGGTTGAATACCCGATCGCCCTCTTCTGGGAGTTTCTTTTGACCTTCAAACTTTTCTTAAAGGGGAAATTTGATGTGATCCAAGGTTGCAATCCCCCTGATCTAATTTGCCTGGTGGCAATGATATTCAAATTATTTGGGAAGAAATTTGTCTTTGACCATCACGATATCAACCCTGAATTCTATATTGCGAAATTTAATAGGAAGGATCTGTTTTATCATTTATTGCTAGTATTTGAGAGGTTGACATATTTAATAGCTGATTTTTCAATTGCCACCAACGAATCCTACAAAGAAATTGCAATTAAAAGAGGCAGGATGGATCCTGATAAGGTACAGGTAGTACGCAGTGGGCCATCTATCGAGCGAATGAAGGCAGGGCCGGGGAATTCAAAATACAAAAAGAGAAGTAAGTATTTGATTGGGTATGTAGGTGTGATCAGCCAGGCAGAAGGATTGGATATACTTATGGAAGTATCTAAAAGGATCAAGGACCTTAGAAGCGATGTCAGATTCGCCATCATTGGCAGTGGGCCGGAATTTGAAGAGATCAAGAGATTAGCAAAAACGATGGAAGTGGATGATATAGTGGATTTCTATGGTAGGGTGAGTGATGAACTTATGGTTGAGATATTGAATACTTGCGAGGTTTGTGTAAATCCTGATAAGCCATCAGACATGAACAACCTATCTACAATGAATAAGATCATGGAATATATGGCATTGAAGAAGCCAATTGTACAATTTGATCTGAAGGAGGGGAGATTTTCTGCTCAACAAACTTCATTATATGCAAAGCATCTTGATGTTAAGGATTTTACAGACAAGATATTGTTCTTACTAGAAGATGAGCAAAAGAGAGCTGAAATGGGGGAATTTGGATTTCAAAGGATCATGAATGAGTTATCTTGGGATCACGAGAAGCCCAAACTTTTAGATATATACAAAAAGGTGTTCTCACTTGATAATTGAAGATTCTTAACTTAGTATAAAGTAGAAAGGAAGTATATTTACAAAGTTGGATGATACAATGGAAGTATTTGTTTAGCACTTGAAATTAAATGACCAATAGATGTGTGGAATTGCAGGAATATATAACCTGAAAGATGAGGTAGTTCATACGGATCCTATGAGGAAGATGATCGATGCTTTCGCTCATCGCGGCCCGGATGATGAGGGGATATATGAAGAGAATCAGCTCGTATTAGGACATAAAAGACTCTCAATCCTCGATGTTTCTACTGCAGGCCATCAGCCAATGCATAGCACTGACGGACGATATACCATTGTGTTTAATGGCTTGATCTATAATTATAAGGAGCTGCATGCACAATTATCATCGTATGATTTTAAGTCTGGTACAGATACCGAGGTGCTTTTGGCCGCATACTCCAAATGGGGAGTTGCTTGTCTGGAAAAATTAAATGGTATGTATGCCTTCGCCATATGGGATAAGCAAAAGGAAGAGATATTCGTTGCCCGTGATAGAATTGGTATAAAGCCTTTATATTATAGTATTGATGACAACCACTTTATTTTTAGTTCAGAGATCAGAGCCATAATGAGAAGTGGACTGGTACGTAACAAGGTAGACCCAACAGGATTTCTCGATTATTTAGAAAATGGCACTGTTCACTCTACCGGGACCATCATTAAGGGCATATCTATACTATTACCTGGAAATTATATGGTTTTGTCCCAAAAGCAACTTCAATTGAAAGAGTATTGGAGTTTGACAAATAATATTGATCACAGTTCTGAAGGGAAGAGTTATAGTGAGGTTTGCAGTAATACTCGACATCTCCTGCTTAAGTCGATCGAAAGAAGACTGAATAGCGATGTTACACTAGGTGCTTTCCTCTCGGGAGGCATAGATTCAAGTGCAATTGTCGGATTGATGTCTGAAGTATCCACAAATCAAACAAAAACTTTTTCGATAGCTTTTGATGAGAATAAGTTCAATGAGGCAAAATATGCCAGGACCATAGCCAAAAAATTCAACACCGACCATCAGGAGGTATTGGTCAAACCTTCAGATTTCTTAAATTATTTGCCGGAGGCCATAAGGTCTCTTGACCACCCCAGCAATGATGGAATGAACTCCTATGTAGTATCAAAATTTACAAAAGAAGCAGGGATCACCGTTGCTCTTTCGGGCACTGGTGGAGATGAACTTTTTGCCGGTTATGGTGGGATATTCGGCAGGTTGCAAAAGTTGAAGAATTTCGAGAAGGCCTGGCAATTCCCTTCTTCGTTACGTAAATTATTAGGATATGGACTTGAGCTCGTTCATCCCACTGTTGCCTCTTTAAAGATCAAACAGATTCTTCAGCAGGAGAGTGGTGAGTTCCATGTAGCGTACCCCACTATTCGGCAAGTATTCGTTGATTCCTACTTGAAAAAATTAGTGAGTGGAAAGGAAATTGAGTCAGAAGATAATTATATGCACGATTTTCTAAAGAACTTGAACAGCGATTTTGATAGTTCAAATTACTTGAGTCAGATCTCAGTAGCAGAAACTCGGTTTTATCTTCATGGCGTATTATTAAGAGATATAGATCAAATGAGCATGAAGCACGCTTTAGAGGTAAGAGTTCCTTTTCTCGACCACGAATTTGTTGAATATGTGCTGGGTATCAATGATGCTTTCAAGCAGCCTTATACACCTAAGAAGCTGCTAGTGGATTCATTGGATGGGCTCTTGCCTGATGAAATAGCTAACAGACCAAAGATGGGATTTGTTTTTCCTTGGGAATTTTGGCTTAAAAATGAATTAAGGGATTTCTGTGAAGAGCATCTAAATTCTTTGTCAAATAAATTAGAGCTATTTAATGGGCAGGCCGTTCTTGATCTGTGGAATAATTTTTTGCGAAATGATAAAAGAGTCAATTTCCGTATGATATGGACATTGGTAGTGCTGGATAATTGGCTGCATGAGAACAATGTTGAAATCTAGAGTAAGAAAAATGTAAATTAAAGAGGACATAATGCAAGAATGTTGACTCTTTGCCTACTTTTTTAGTTAATTTTGATACTCAATTACTTATTTTTCCGGTATGCATGATCGTTATTCGAGATTTGTCAAATTAATTCATTTAATCGGTGATTTTTTTCTTTTAAATATTTCTTTTTTTGCTACCTATACCTATACCTCTCACCTTTTTATCATTCCCTTTAGCGAAAAGTATTTTAATCTTCTACTCCTGATCAACATTTGCTGGCTTTTCACTATTGTGTTTTTGAAGATCTATGACATTTACAGGGTAACCCAGATCGAAAAGATCATCCTAAATCTTATAAAAGCGATACTACTACATATTTTGTTGATCTCGACGATGATCGTAATGTTCAAAGCGCATCATTACTCAAGGGAATATCTGCTGATCAATTATTCTGTGTTTATAGTGCTTGTTTTATTCTGGAGAATTTTGTTTATGAGAATTCTTAAGATCTATAGGAAGTTAGGGTTTAATTATAGGAAGGTGGTTATAATTGGAGCAGGGCCTGTAGGGTCTGCTTTACTAAATTTTTTCAATTCGGATCAATCCTATGGGTACCATTTTGTTGGTTTTTTTGATGATTATCCCGAGAAATGTATGCATAAGGAAATGGTGTTGGGAGATGTAGAGAGTTCTAAAGAATTTGTACTTAAAAATGATATTAGTGAGATCTATTTTGCCTTGCCGGATCATGCGGGTGATAAGGTAAAGGACCTCATCGAATTTGGAGAGGAAAATTTGGTCCGAGTAAAGATAATCCCTGATTTCATGAGGCACATCCCTAAAAAGGTGACCATTGATTTTTATGGGTTGATACCTACTATCCTAATTAGAAAGGAGCCTCTTGAAAGCTGGAGGAACAGATTGCTGAAACGAGCATTTGATGTTGGTTTTTCTTTAGGCGTTCTGTTATTCATTTTTCCTTGGCTAGTCCCATTGATAACCCTACTTGTGAAGATCGAGTCAAGAGGGGCCGTTTTTTACAGGCAAAATCGTTCAGGGAAGGAGTATAAGAAATTTAGAATTTGGAAATTCAGAAGCATGAATGTTGCACATAGTGATGAGGAATTTGCGCAAGTCACCCAAGGTGATGTTAAAGTTACTAATATAGGCAGGTTGCTCAGGAGAACAAATTTGGATGAACTCCCTCAATTTATAAATGTATTATTAGGAGATATGAGCGTTGTTGGCCCTAGGCCGCATCCTATAAAGCTGAATGAGCAATATCGAAATATTACCAAGAAGTACATGATTCGCCACTTAGTGAAGCCGGGAATTACCGGCGTAGCACAGATCAATGGCTTTAGAGGGGAGACAAAAGAACCGAAATTGATGAAAAAGAGGGTGCAGCATGATGTATGGTACATTGAAAATTGGTCCTTTTTACTTGACTTGAAATTGATATCTTTAACAATTGTAAAAATGATAAAAGGTGATAAACATGCATTTTAAGCATTTGGTTTTTTACATTTTATTCCTGACCGGTACGACCCATGTTATTGCTCAACATGTATATCTTCCACTCAATAGGGATATCCACCTGGGGTTTGAGAAAGAAATGAATGAAAGTGGAGCAACGATTCACTCAGCTATCAAGCCGTTTATGAGAACTATTCACTTTCATGATAAGTATAGATCTATAAGCAAAGGAGATAGTTTGTTCTTTGCAGGCAAAAAGAAGCCCCAGTGCTGGAGGACGATCTTTGCCGACCACATGGTCTCAGTAGAGAAAGGTGGGTTAGTATTAACGGCTGACCCTGTTTTCAATTTTGAATCCGGTTTTGATTTTTGGAGGAGAGAGACATCTTATGTGAATACCAGAGGACTCATTTTACAGGGATCTATAGGGAAAAAGTTCGCTTTTGAGACAAGTTTTTATGAGAATCAAGCTTCTTTCATTGCTTATTTAGACCATTATGTTGGAGACTCATTATACATCGTCCCGGGGCAAGGGCGCATACATGGATTTAAGGTTGACGGATTTGATTATTCTAATGCAACCGGCTATATTTCACTTACCCCTTCAAAATACTTTAACTTCCAGTTTGGCCATGGAAAGAACTTTTTTGGTGATGGATATCGTTCTATGTTGCTCTCTGACAATGCCTTTAGCTATCCATTCTTGAAGATAAGTACCTCGGTTTGGAAGTTGAGATACATTAATCTTTTTACGGAATTTCAGGATATTAGAAATAGAATTTCCTATTCCTCTGGATATTTAAGAAAATATGCTTCATTCCACTACTTAAGTATTGAAATAGGAAAGAAATTGCAACTAGGACTTTTCGAAGGGGTAGTTTGGCAAGCCACAGATTCAGTAGGGAAGAGGGGATTTGAACTGAACTATTTGAATCCTGTGATATTTTATCACCCTATCCAAACATCCTTAGGGCATGCCGATAATTCGATGATGGGGATAAATGTTAGTTTCAAGCTAAAGAAGAAGCACATTTGGTATGGACAGGCAGCGTTTGATGATTTTAATTTTGCGCAATTCAGAAACGGAAGTGGATTTTTTCAAAATAAAGTGGCCTTTCAAGTTGGGTTTAAAGTGTTTGATGTATTCAACATTAAGCAACTCTATTTCCAAACTGAATATAATCAGGCAAGGCCTTATATGTATGCTCATAAAGCATCAGAGCAGAACTATGCTCATCTTAACCAGCCTCTTGCTCATCCACTTGGAGCAAATTTCAGAGAATCGGTCACCTTCTTAAAGTACGGATATAAGAGATGGCAAATAGAGAGTAAATTTATATATGCTATTTATGGAGAAGATGCAGATTCTGCTCACAATGGTAGGAATATTTTCAGGTCAGATCATGATGCGGGGGATATCTTTTCTTTTGGTAACTATATTGGACAGGGGGTTCATACTATTTCAATGACCAGCGACGTTAAGTTATCCTTTTTAGTGAACCCGGCGACTAATATGAAATTAGAAGTTGGGTATTTGTTAAGGGACGTGACCTCCGTAAATAGGGAGGAGGTAGCGTATTTCGTATATTTTGGTTTTCGAACCAATTTGACAAATGTGTATTATGATTTTTAAGATTTTACTTTGAATTATTAATGATGGATAAGATAAAATTTGCAGTCATTGGACTAGGTAATATTGGGCAGCGGCATGCTACAATGATCAGCGAGAATCCTGATGCTGAACTGGTGGCAATTGCTGATATAAACACTTCTCTTGAAAAGGGAGCAAAAGAAGATTTCAAAGTTGATTTTTTTAGTTCGATCGATGAAATGTTGAAGAGTGATCGAGAAATTGATGTAATAACAATTTGTACACCAAATGGTCTTCATGCTGCCCAATCAATTCAAGTACTTAACGCCGGTTACCATGTTGTTTGTGAAAAGCCTTTAGGCCTTTCAAAGAATAGTTGCGAAGAAGTAATACATCAGGCCCTGGTAGCAGCAAAACATGTGTTCTGTGTAATGCAAAATAGATATAGTCCACCTTCGGTTTGGCTAAAAAAGATCATTGATGATGGAGTGCTGGGAAAGGTGTTTATGGTACAGATGAACCTATACTGGAACAGGGGTGATGCTTATTATGACGAAAGCGAATGGAAAGGGACATTGGAGTTGGATGGAGGACCACTGTACACTCAGTTTAGTCATTTCATTGATATAATGTACTGGTTGTTTGGTGATATTAATAATATTCATGCAAAGTTTGAGAATTATAACCATAAGCACAATACAGAGTTTGAAGATTCCGGGCTTATTAATTTTGATTTTTTAGATGATGGGGTTGGCTCAATTGCTTATTCTACAGCACTATTTAATAAGAATTTCGAAAGTAGCATAGCCATCATAGCTCAAAATGGAACCCTGAAAGTGGGCGGGCAATACATGGATAAGGTGGAATATTGTGACATTAAGGATTATGAGATGCCTGTTTTATCCCCTCCTAATCCGCCAAACGACTATGGAGCTTATAAGGGAAGCGCAGCAAATCACCAATATATATTTAGAAATGTGATCGATACACTCAAAGGAGCTTCCACAGTTACCACTAACGCACTTGAGGGTTTGAAAGTTGTTGAGATCATAGGGCGGGTATACGAGCAAAGGAAAAGCTAGGAAAACCATTTATATGAAATTACTTGTTACAGGGGCAGCCGGATTTATTGGATCACAACTGATCGAGAGTGTTTTGAAACAAGGGATTCAGGTTGTGGGGCTTGACAATATCAATGACTATTATGATGTTGACTTGAAATATGGGAGATTGGAAAGAGTAGGAATTGATAGAAACTCGATAAAAGATAATTCAATAATTCAAAGCCAAATTCATTCCGGATATAAATTCATTAAGCTTGATCTAAATGATGGTGATAGAATAATGCAATTATTCAAGGATGAAACCATTGACAATGTAGTGCATCTGGCAGCTCAAGCCGGCGTGCGGTATAGTATTACCAATCCGACAGCTTATATAGATAGTAATATTGCAGGTTTTTTGTCAATACTAGAACCTTCCAGGTATAACAAGATCAAGCATTTGGTTTATGCCAGTAGCTCAAGTGTTTACGGCCTTAATGAGGCGATGCCATTTTCTACTGATAAAGGGGTAGATCATCCTGTTAGTTTGTATGGCGCCACAAAAAGAGCTAATGAATTAATGGCCCATTCTTATAGCCATTTGTATGATCTTCCCACAACAGGGTTACGGTTTTTTACAGTTTATGGCCCTTGGGGCAGGCCGGATATGGCACTTTTCTTGTTTGCCAAAGCTATTATTGAAGAAAAGCCAATTGATGTTTATAATAAGGGGGATATGTTAAGGGATTTTACTTATATAGATGACATTGTGGAGGGGGTGACAAGAGTACTTCATAAAATACCTGAACCTAACCCGAACTGGTCTGCTACGGCACCAAAGCCAAGTAGCTCTAATGGGCCTTACCGGATATATAATATAGGGAACAGTACGCCGGTTAAACTCATTGACTTTATCGAAGCTATTGAACATACCATTGGAAAGAAAGCCATTATGAATTTAATGGAAATGCAACCTGGTGATGTAGTTGCCACACACGCTGATACAAGGCATTTGGAAGAGGAGCTTAATTATAAGCCTTCTACATCAATTCAGGAAGGGATAGATAATTTCATATCATGGTATCGTACATTTTATAAAGTATAGTTGAAACAATACTGTTGATAGCTCAATCGGATGACAAAAGGAATTGGAAAAAAAATGTCATGAAAATAGTTACAATTGTTGGTGCAAGGCCTCAACTCATTAAAGCGGCTGCAGTAAGCAGAGAGATTAGGAAGCATAGTGATATTCAAGAGGTGATCTTACATACAGGACAACACTTTGATGAGATGATGTCAGCTGTATTTTTTGAGGAGATGGAAATTTCTGCACCCAATTATAATCTGAATATTGATAGCTTGTCGCATGGGGCCATGACCGGAAGGATGATCGAAGAAATTGAGAAAGTTTTGGTTAAGGAGAGGTCAGATTATGTTCTTGTTTATGGTGATACAAATTCTACCCTGGCCGGCTCATTGGCAGCTAAGAAATTACATCAAAAAGTGATTCATGTTGAAGCCGGTCTGAGAAGTTTCAATATGAAAATGCCTGAAGAGATCAATAGGATTCTGACTGATAGGATCTCAGATATGCTATTCTGCCCTACAGAGCTGGCCATTGAGAATCTGAAAAAGGAGGGTTTTGATCATATTGACTGTAAGATCACTAAATGCGGTGATGTCATGTACGATAATGTGTTGCATTTTTCACCTATTTCAGATGAGAAGGCCATGATAATTAAGGATTTGGATGCTTCGAAATTTGTACTGTGTACAGTACATAGACAGGAAAATACAGATAATATTGATAATTTGTATTCCATACTTGATGGTCTGAATGCTATTTCTGAGAAGTTGCCTGTCATACTTCCTGTGCATCCCAGGACAAAGAAGATGATCGAAAAACATCAATTAGACTCATCTGTGAAAATGATTGAACCGGTGGGTTATCTTGATATGGTAGCGTTGTTAAAGAATTGTGCTGCGGTGGTCACAGATAGTGGAGGATTGCAAAAGGAGGCCTATTTTTTTAAAAAGAGGTGTATTACAATACGAGAGGAAACAGAGTGGGTAGAGCTTGTTGACGTAGGTTGGAATGTGGTAGTTGGTTCAAATACCGAAAGAATCATTGAAGAAGCGATGAGTATATTAAAGGATCAGGCAATTCCGTCACAGTGGGAGCCATTATATGGTGATGGGAATGCCGCAGAAATAATTGTCAATACAATAATTGAAGACTGCCAGTAATAATTATAGCCAGTATCGTTCACATAATAATGCTGCTCTGAAAAAGCGCTATTGCTGATGATCAAAAAGTATTTAAAATTTTCAGAATTTACAAAGCATGTCATAACCTTGGTCACAGGGACCACAATCGCACAGGCAATTCCCATATTGATTTCCCCCATTCTCACTAGGTTGTTCACTCCAGAGGATTTTGGACTATTTGGTATTTATTTTTCCATAGCTTCAATATTGGCAATTGTTGCATGTGGAAGATATGAATGGACTATTGTGCTTCCTGAAGAAGATGAGGACTCCAGGCATATTGTGGTTTTGTCTCTGATCATTGCTTTTGTAATAAGTTCTATTACTCTGATCATTATTATTCTGTGTAATGATTGGATCATTGGTCTTTTAAAGACTCCTGAATTGAAAAATTACCTTTACTGGGTCCCATTATCCATCTTTGCCATGGCTAGTTATGAAGTGCATAATTATTGGTTGATCAGGAAAAAAGCTTTTTTTAAAGCTTCGGTAAGCAAAATCACACAAACTTCTTCAGAAGGGGCAGCAGCATCTTATCTAGGAGCAATCAAGTATTCTAGTGGATTGATCGTTGGGAAAATTGTTGGGCAGATAATAGTCATTTTGATCATAAGTAAGCAAGCAATAAAGGAGGGGCTATCCTATAGAAACATTTCGATCAAGAGAATGAAGCAAAATAGTAAGAGGTATAGTGACTTTCCCAAATATGGTGCACTGCCGGCATTATTTGATAAGGCGAGTTACCATGTTCCTATCCTTTTTATCAGTATGTTTTATGCTACTTCAATAGTAGGATTCTTTACGCTGATACGACAGGCAATTGCCGGGCCACTAGGTTTGATCTCTACCTCTGTCTCAAAAGTTCTTTTCCAGCGAATTTCTGAAAAGAAGAACAAAAATGAGAAAGTGGCCAAGGAGATTGTAAGCCTTACCTGGAGGTTAATTTTAATAGTAATTCCTGCACTTATCATTATTGAAGTTTTTGCCCCTGAGATATTTGCTTTTATCTGGGGTGAGCAGTGGCGTGTTGCCGGAGACTATGCACGAATTCTAGCTGTATTATTTGCTGTACGATTTGTTGTATCGCCATTGAGTATTATTTTTCCTGCTCTTGACGCTGTAAAAATGGGGAGTCTTTGGCAAATGTTACACTTTATTGGTGTAGTAATTTTATATTTTTTCAACTCACTTACTATTTATAACTTTTTTATAGCTTATGTCTCTATTGAAGTCATCATCTATATTTGCTACTATATAATGATCTACACTTTAGCGAAGAAATTTGATGTCAATTTGAGTAAGAAAGATACGATGGAGTAACTCCGTTTTGTATTTGGATATCTCAGAAAAAGTCGATAGGGTGCTCTAAGAAGTAGTTCCCCAAGTTTCAATGAAAATTGAAATAAAGAAGCCAATTCCCATAGCGATGAAGCAACCAAGAAGGAGTCTTTTGGTTTTATTTGGACCGGAAGGAAAAGTTGGATTGATTGGTTCGTTTAGTATCGAAAACTCATTGAGTTGCTTGATGTCCGTTAAAATAATTAGTTCTTGCCTTTTTAAATTAACAAGCGTCAGATGTATGTCATATGGAGAGATAAATGCCATATTGAATTTTCCTGGATTCTCTAAATATAGATTCAGCTGTTTATTTGTATTTTCTAATTTTTGAGATTCTATTCTAATTTTTTCAAGTAAGTTAGTTAATTTCTCTTTTTTTAGGATTACCTCATGCTGAAAAAAAGCATTGTTTTTCAAAAAAGAAATTATACCATGTAGCACAGGAACAATAATATCTGAGTCATATACTGTTACCTTTATTTCGAAGATATTGTCCTGTGTTTCATCCTTTAGAATAGAAAATTCGAGAGATTTTATCTTCTTTAGAGTTTCTATATCAAGATCCATTAAACTACTGACAGCATCAAAATTGTTATCTCCCATTAAAGTAATGATATCTTGCAGAATGATCACTGATTGCCCTGCACTTATTAAGGAAGGTTTAATATTGATCGTTTTTTGATAGAAGGGTCTGGAAAATTCATTACTGATAAAGGTTGTGATAAATCCAATAATAATAATGGTAATAATTATTTTGTACCTTTTTTTTACGATAAGAATTATTTCTTTCAGTTCAAAAGGATTAATATTGTTATCAGTATTTGTAGGGCTCATATTAAACATTAAATCATTCCAAATAATAAACTAGCGAACATCACTCAATAAGCTATAATATTGATCTCTTATTGGTTTGATATTGGCTAAGATATGTTTTTTTATAATAACTTTAAACACACTAATTAATGTTTTTTTTGTGTGATCTTTCTGTGAGTTGATTGAATAAAGAATTACAGGAGCTTTCATTTTTAGTAATTATTTTCATTAATGTCTGATAAAGCAGAAATAAAACATACAAGGTACAGAAATTCAATTCTCTCTGATGGGAACCTGATTCCGGCGTTAACATTCAAGATATTACTTGATCTGGCGTATGTATATTTTATTATACCCGTATTTCCTGATATGGGATTTGATCTGAATATCAACTTTGTAAAGGTTATTGAATCATATACTTTCTTCCTATTTATCTATATCCTGATGCCTAAAGACTCAAAAAGGGTGTCAAGTTTTATTCTGCAAATATTCATCTTAATGGCTTATGTACCTGTGCTTACCTACTATGCCCTTGAAAATAAAAGTAGAGAGTGGCTATACATTACCACCTTTTTCTGGGCGTTCATTATAATACTTGTCAGATCAAAATATGTCATCGTTATTCCACAGATCAAGATCAATTTATTTAAAAACCTGATTCTATTTGGTGGGATCATTTCAATAATTTCAATATCTCTAATATATGCATTTATTGGCTTTTCGATCAATTTTGACCTTACAGAAGTGTATAATTACCGTGAAACATATGTGGAAGCTGATATCCCACTATCTGGATATATAATAAATTGGACAGCGAAAATTCTATTGCCTTTTTTATTACTTGTTTGCATTTATGAGAAAAAGGAAAAAGTATCCTTTCTCCCTTTAATTGTAACAGTTTGTTTGATTTTCCTTTTGTTTTCGACTACTGGCCATAAAAGTTATTTATTTGCTACATTCTTGGCAATTGTATTTTCATGGTTAATTAGGAAAAAGAATTTTCTGTCAACAATTAGTTCATTTTTTTCTTTTGTTATAGTAATTGGAGGTGCAACATATTGGTTAACTAATGATTCAATATTTGGATCAATATTCATCAGAAGATTATTTATTACTCCGGCTAGGATTTCGTTTCATTATCATGAATTTTTTAAAGGGGAACCTATTTTTCTTTCTCATAGCATTTTTAAGAGATTTATTGATTACCCTTATGAATTAAAACCAGCATACCTAATAGGATCTATTTATTTTGGTAACCAAGAAACTAGTTCAAATAATGGAGTGGTTTCAGATGGATTTCTAAATTTTGGGATTATAGGAGTTGTAGTATGGGCATTATTGATGGTTATCATACTTAAATTTGCGGATGCTATTACTTTGAATAAAAATAAGAGAGTAATTTATTCCCTGTTAATAATATCTTTTTATGCGATGGTAAACAGTGCATTTTTCACTACCTTGCTCACGCATGGATTATTACTGGCTTTATTGATTACGTATCTTTATCCTACCAATAAAGCACAAATGGAAATGGTTGATTAATGAAAAGGATTTGCCATCTTACTTCTGTACATCCAGCAACAGATATAAGAATTCTTAGAAAGGAGTGTGCAGCGCTTGCTAAAGCTGGTTATGAGGTTGTTTTGATCGCTGTTAATTGTGAAACTGAACTAATTGACGGAGTACAAGTAATTGGCGTTTCTTGTAAATATAATTCCCGCCTGACAAGGATACTAAAAGCACCAAGAGTCGTATATAATAAAGCTTTGGAAATTGATGCTGAGATCTATCATATACATGATCCGGAATTACTACCATTTGCCATTAAATTGAAGAGAAAGGGCAAGAAGGTGATTTATGATACACATGAAGATGTGCCCAGGCAAATTCAAGGTAAGTACTATTTGCATCCTTTGCTTAGAACGATCATATCATTTGTATTTGAGATCTATGAAAATTATATTTCAAGAAAATTGAATTTCATTGTTACAGCAACTCCTCATATTGGGGATCGATTCCTTAAAATTAACCCTAACACCCTAGTAGTAAACAACTATCCAAAACTAAATGAGTTATTTAAGGAAATAAATTGGGAAGGCAAAAGTAATGAGATCTGTTATATCGGTCTGATATCACAAATTAGGGGAGCAGTTACTATGATTGATGCCTTGAACTATGTTGAAGATATTAAGCTGAACATCGGAGGTAATTATGAGAGTAAGGAGTTGCACAATAAGTTGCAATTGAATAATAGCTGGGAGAAAGTTAATGATTTGGGTTTTTTGGAAAGAGGTGAAGTTGCTGAAATAATGTTTAGATCAATGGCTGGTATCGTGTTATTTCTACCACTCCCTAACCATATTAATGCACAGCCCAATAAGATATTTGAGTATATGTCAGCTGGCTTGCCCGTTATTGCCTCTGACTTTCCTCTTTGGAAGGAAATAATTGAGGGAAATAACTGCGGTATTTGTGTAGACCCAAATAATTCGAAAGAAATTGGGGGTGCAATCAATAGTTTAGTGAGCGATGAAAGCCGAGCCAGACAAATGGGTAGTTTAGGGCGTAAAGCTGTTGAAGAGAAATATAATTGGAAATTTGAGGAAGAGAAATTATTGAATTTATATACCCAAATCTGACTTATGGGCGAAAGTGTTTCTGTTGTTATTCCCTGTTACAATGAAGAGGACTATATTGAACATGTGATTAAGGATATGGTTCAACAAGATTATCCGAAAGATCTTTTGGAGGTGATTTTTGTGGACGGAAAAAGTGTTGATAGTACACAGGAACTCATCAGAGAATACGCTGACAAATTTCCCTTTATCAATATATTGGTTAATGAAGCAAGGTTTAAACCTCATGGAATGAATCTTGCAATTGATAGAGCCAAAGGGGAAATTTTAATATGTGTAGATGCTCATGCGTCCTATCCAAGTAATTACGTGTCATCGTTGGTAAAGAATTTTACAAGTTTAGATGCTGATAATGTGGGAGGGGTATTGATCACTGAAACAAAAGAAAAGAGCAACAAGGCGAATGCGATTTCTTATATCCTTTCGCATCCTGTTGGTGTGGGAAATTCTTTTTTTAGAATTGGAGCAAACAAACCTATGGAAGTTGATACCGTATTTGGAGGTTGTTTTAGAGTGAAATTACTTAAAAAGCTTAATGGGTATAATCTTAGGCTGCTAAGAAACCAGGATATTGAATTGAATAAGAGAATTACTAAAAGAGGTGGAAAGATCTACTTGATACCTGAAATTACCTGCACCTATTTTGCTAAGGGCACCTATCAGGGAGTTGGTGCCAGCAGCTTTCAAAATGGGTTATGGAATATTTTAACGGTTTATATCACTAAGGATTTTACATCGTTGGGATTAAGACACTTTATACCACTTCTCTTCTTACTGTCAATTATTGTCCCGGTATTATTGAGCTTGTACAATTTTGCCTTTTTACTTCTTTCTTGCATATCGTTGGCTGCGTATTTAGCGGTAATTGTTTGGTATTCGATTGCAATAACTGATAAGACTACCCGTTTTTTTAACGTAATGTGGGGATTTATTGTTATTCATTTTTCGTATGGGGCAGGATCATTTTCCGGACTATTTCACATAAACGAGTTGTTCAAAAGGAATGATAATGGTGGGGCATCATAATAAAATTTGCTAAATTATTTTGAGCAGTAATAATGACAATACAAGGGGGCGTGTTTACAAAGGCCTTATTAGCAAGGTGCTGAATGTGGATGCTAATAGGATTTTTTGTTATTGGAAAGGAAGGGTGGCACTATTTGCATTGTTACGGGCAATGGGTATAAAGGCAGGTGATGAAGTAATACTTCCGGGCTTCACCTGCGTTGTTGTTCCGAATGCGATCTTATATTTGGGTGCAAAACCTGTGTACGTTGATATTGAAAGAGACTCTTTGAATCCTTCTTTAAATAGTATTATTTCAAAAGTTACTTCTAAAACAAAATTGATCATTTGCCAAAACACTTTCGGCCTTTCAAGTCAAGTTGATGAAATTGCTCAATTTGCCAGCACAAATAGTATTTATACTATTGAGGACTGTGCCCATGGATTTGGGGGCACTTTTTCAGGAAAAGCAAATGGTACGCATTGTGATGCTGCCTTTTTCTCAACCCAATGGAATAAGCCATATTCAACCGGATTGGGTGGGTTTGCGCTGATCAATAATGCTAATTTATTGGGCGAAATCAAAAGAATCAACCGTGATCTGCTTTCACCTTCTCTTGCAGAGAATTTTATACTTAAGATCTTACTTATTGTAAGAAAAAGTTTCTTGTTTAAATGGTATTATTGGAAATTAGTAAAGTTATATAGGTGGTTGAGCAAACATAATATTATACTTGGCTCATCATCCGGAGAGGAAATCAGCAGCCCTGTAGAGCCAAAGAACTACTTTAAGGAATTAGGAGACGTACAGGTAGTAGAGGGTGTTAAAGCGATTCGTAAGGTTAATGATTCGATCAAAAAAAGACAATTGGCCGCAAGGATCTACTCAGATTTTTTGACAGAAAGAGGAAAATATTGTGTTAAGGAAAGGTATTTTTCTGATCATTCTTTTCTGAGATATCCAATTTTGGTGAAGGACAAAAAGAGTTTTCTAATTGAAGGAGAAATGGCTGGAATAGAATTTGGCGATTGGTTCAATTCTCCGCTCCATCCAATAAAGGGAGACTTGAGTGGATGGCAGTTAAACAAAGATGAAATTCCTGTGGCTATTGATGTTTCTGAGCATATTGTGAACCTTCCTACGGATACTGAGGAGGTTCAAAAAGTTATTGGATTTTTGGAGAGAAGAATTGACTCAGTAATGGAGTCTATTTAATAAAGGGTTATATACAAATAGTAAAGAATTTTAAATGAAGGGGATTGTCCATATTAGTAATGTGCAACTTTTCTATTTTTTCACAATAGCAATATCCTTTATGCTTCCTATTGGAAGAAAGGTGGTCCCTTTTCTGATCGTGGCGTTAGTGATATCATGGTTAATTGAGGGAAGACTTAGAGACCGAATATTCAATGTAAGGAAGATCGGGCTGGTTATACTATTTGTGTCCTATTATATATTGCACATCATTGGCCTTCTATATTCGTCAAATTTGGATTTTGGGATGTTTGACCTGGAAGTTAAATTATCCATTTTAGTGTTCCCCTTATTATTTGCAACAATGCCCTCATTCCCAATGGAAAAGATGCGAAAGGTATTGTATGCTTTTATTGGTGGATGTTTTGTTGCGGGCATGATTTGCTTGATACATGCTATCTATATGTATCTGTTTCACGGTGAGAACAATTTCTTTTATTTTTATTTTTCCATATTGCTGCATCCCGGCTATTTTTCAATGTACTTGAACTTCTCAATTGCTATTTTGCTATATCAATTATTATATAGACATGATAGCGTAGGCTCCTTCTATAAATGGGTTTTCAGATTCCTGATATTATTTTTTTCTTTGCTGATCATATTGCTTTCTTCAAAAAGTGGCATTATTTGCATTGCTGGTCTTTTATTGTTAACCACTTTTTATTTGATCATTATAAAGAAAAAGTTTTTGCCAGCAATTATCATTCTAGCCATTATGGGATTAGTTACGATGAATATTAAATTGATCGCTCCTAATGTGTATGCTCAATTTGTATATTCCAGGCAGGTGATGGAAAATGAAGAGCTGAACCCAAAATCTAAACAGAGTACTCAAGTCAGATTATTGATTTGGGAAGCAGCTATGGATATTGCACAGGAGCATTTTCTTTTTGGTGTAGGAACAGGGGATGTTAAAGATATATTATCAAAAAAGTATGAGGAAAAAGGGATCTCCCATGCACTGGCAAGAGGACTGAATGCACATAATCAATTCATGCAAACGCTTATTACTTTAGGTGTAATTGGCTTAATGCTGTTATTATGCAGTATTGCAATGCCATTTTTCGTTGCTTTTAAAGAGCGGAATTATGTATATATATTTTTTATTTTGATAATCGTATTACATTTTGCTGTGGAGTCAGTATTGGAGGTACAGGCTGGTGTTGTCTTCTATACATTTTTTAATGCACTTTTTGCTTTTAGGCTTCAGCAATAGTGTATTTGTAAAGTGAATACATTATTTAGGTGCTTTCCTTATTTGGATAGCCAATATAAACCCAATCACCCATTAGTTTTTTGCAGGTATGTTCTTTAATGCCAATTAAAGAGGTTACTGCTTCTTTATGTGGAAAGAAATGAATGTGCTCATCAAGTGTATAATAGAAATAACGTTGGCAAGGAACAACAATGATCAATTGCTCTTTGGTGATCCGTTTTAGTTCTGCAATGGCTTTTTCAATTTCAACGATATGCTCAAGAGTGTGCGCGCAGATTACTATGTCAAATTCACCATCAGAAAAAGGTAAATTATAAATATTGGACTTAACGAATTTATATTCTGTGGCATCTGATGTTTTCACTATATCACAACCAGTTAATGCTAATCCTTTTCCTGCCAACCCTTTGAGGAGGTACCCTTTCCCACATCCAATATCAACAAGATTTGTTGCTGATCTATCTAGTTGATCATGAATGTATCTTATACTGGAAGCATTCAGGTCAGTTTTACGATTCCTTGAGATGGTATCTAAATTCTTATAGTAATCAATATACTCTTGCTCTGAAAAATTGAGCACCAAACTCTTAAAATTCATAGCTCTTTTGATATCTTTCCCCCTATACGCATAATAAAAAAAGGGATACATGAAGTACTTGCTATTTCTTATGAATGAAGGGATACACTCATCCATAATAAATCGAATGGTATTGGTAATTGTTCTATTCATTGACCCTGATGCTGTGAATATTTTCCTGAAATGTGGTTGAGCTTAATATATAATAGGTCTCTTATCATCTCTATTGCGTGCTTCAGCATTCTAATGCTTGACCCCTCTTGATTACGAAGCTTTACAGGGATCCTCTTTATATCATAATTTCTCTTTAGAGAAATATATAGTAACTCTACATCGAAAGCGAAACCTTTGATCCTGTTCACCGAAAATAGATCATTAGCAGTCTTCTCCGTAAAACCTTTTAGACCACATTGAGTGTCAAAGAGGCCGGTTGTAATGAATCTTCCGATGATAAAGGTAAAAATGGAGCTCCCCATTTTCCTGAGCTTTGGGATCTCTGAAAAATAAGTGGACTCCGGAAGAGTGCGGTCACCAATTACAAGGTCATACTCTTTGACTTTCATATAATATATGATCTGCTCTATTGCTTCATATTCAAATGGAATGTCCATATCTGTAAAGATTCTATAAGCTCCTTTTGCTGCCTGCATCCCTTTTGTTACCGCCGCTCCTTTTCCGTGATTTTTTTCATACCCAACATAGGTACAACCAAATGACTTAGCTATAGTTTCAGTTCTTCCATTATCTTTAGAGCCATCATTTACAACAATGACCTCAAACCTGATGTTCTTTTCTTTTAAGAATTGGATCAAACCAGGGAGTTGGTTTTCCAGGACCGCAGAGCCGTTGTATGAAGGGATTATTATACTTGTTATACCCATGTGATGCAATAAAGATAGGAAAATTATGATTGTTAATTCTGCATTGCACCCTATTGGGCAAGCGGAGTCCTATTCCTTTTCTTTAGTCGGTTTATTATCCACTCAATAAGCCAGGCAAGAATAAAGGCGGATAGAAATAAATGAAATCCTGAATTATAAGTAGTGTTCATTTTCGCAAAGATCAATAACGATGTTGCTGCAAGTGGAAGAGAAAACAGTAATAATTTGACCTCAAACCATCGCTTTTGATAGAGTAAAAGCAAAATAAAAGGTATCAGAAGTACTCCGTTGATGGGTAACGCAAGGTGTAAAGTGCCCAAACTCAGCCAAACAGGCGATGTCTTTGAGAAAATATAATAGATCCTCTTCCTAATAATATGAAAATACCATAGGGGTTCATTCTTAATATCATGAAGTACCTTTTCTTTGATCACTTCTTCGTATTCCGGGTAAAGTTCCAATTTCCGATAGTACTTTTTGTCCTTATCATAATATTCATCAAGCATAAGGTCGTTAGACCATTTGAGGTTAAGATTGTACTTCTCTTTCAAAATTGGAAGGGCATAATTATATGCAGAGCGATCTTCCCATTGATAACCGAACTTGGTATCAAAATCTCCTAAGCCACAATATAGAGGATGCCAGAAATTGTGAGTTGATGATCGGGGCCCATCATATGGATTTCCTCCAGCTTTCTGTACCACCTGATATGCTTCATTGAACTTCATGTCAAAATAACTACCCCAACCATAATTACCAAGATAAACAATGACCAACAGTAGAGCGCACATGAGCACTCTTTTAATGTGCTTCCATCCGGGAATCAGAGCATAGATAAATAGACAGCAGCCTGTAATTACTGTGGTTTCTGATCTTATATTCATTGCCGTAGCAATGATCAGCCCGGATACAATTGGTAAAGCCCATATCCAGCGACTGCTGGGAGGAACTTTGAATAAGCGCAAATTGATAGCCATGATCAATAAGGTCACTGTAATCATTAAACCAAAGATGTTCTCGTTGCTATATATCTCATAAAGTAAAAATGGACTGGATCCAAAGAATAGTACAATTAGAAACCCTAAAAGGGGCATCCTTAGAGACCAAAAAGCTATAAATACAGCAACCAAAACAAGGATAAATAATAGGGTGTTAAAAGGTATAATGCTTGGATTCTCAGGGCTGCCTGAGATCGCGATATCAGGTAAATAGAGTAAAATACGAGTGCTTTCTCCTAACCTTGACCAATGTCCCCATTCCATTAAAAGGCTGTCGCCATGAACTTTTAGGGTACTTTCTGCACCACTGGTGGAATATTCAAGAGGTTTGTAAGTTGTAGTAACTGGAAAGAGATCTAGATAATGATAATAGTATATAAAATGCTTTGCGAATTTATGGGTAAACCCACTGGCATCTTGCCGACCATACCGGGAAAGGTGTTCGGTTGAAGTAAACGCAAACAATAGTTGCCAAACAATAATGATTAAAATACCACCTGATAGAATTTTCCATTTCCACTTTGGAGCTGATAACTTTTCATTCTGTAATTTAAGACCTACAATCTTATCACGAAAATAAGTAAGATATTTGTTGACCATTGATTGCTGTTGTCAAAAGTTAGTATAGAAATCTTATCTTTGAAACAAAAATAGCATTTTAATTTCAGTGGATAATTTCTTCATAAATTAATCGAATGTCATGATCCCTTTTTCACCTCCCCATATTGATGAGGATATGATTAAAGAAGTGGTCGATACCCTACGGTCTGGATGGATCACTTCAGGTCCAAAAGTGCGTCAATTTGAAGAAGCAATTGGAAAGTATATCTCTGTTGATCATGTTCTATGTGTGAATGCTGCCACTTCGGGGTTGGAATTGATCTTGAGATGGTATGGCATTGGAAAAGGTGATGAAGTTATTGTCCCTGCTTACACCTATTGTGCTACTGCTAATGTTATTCTCCACTGTGGTGCAACACCAGTCATGGTTGATGTCAATTCTGATTTTAATATGGACATGAAGTCCCTTAGAAAAACGATCACTCCCAACACTAAGGCCATCATCCCGGTTGATATTGCTGGACTTCCATGTGATTACGATGAACTATTTGACATAATAGGTGAACAAGATATAGCCGACTTGTTTCAGGCAACTACCTCAGAGCAAAAAGCATTGGGAAGAGTATTGATTTTAGCGGATGCGGCACATTCACTGGGTGCAGTATATAAAGGTAAGCGCTCAGGAACTTTAGCCGATATCTCGGTATTTTCATTTCATGCCGTAAAAAATCTCACTACCGCAGAAGGTGGAGCAATTTGTTTACATCTGACAAAGTCATTTGATAATAAGGTTGTAAAGGAGAAGTTGCGCATATTATCTTTGCACGGACAAAATAAAGATGCCTTGGCAAAGACATTGAGTAATAATTGGGAGTATGATGTTATGGAAGCTGGCTATAAATATAATATGACGGATATTTCTGCAGCTATCGGATTAGTTGGTTTAGCAAAATATGATACCCAGATCCTTAAAAGACGAAGGGAGATTTTTGAAAGATACAACGAGGGATTTGGTGACTTTGATTGGGCAGAAGTGCCTGTATCTCAGACTGAAGATAAATTGTCGTCATTTCATGTGTACCTCTTAAGGATAAAGTCAATCTCTGAGGAGCAGAGGAATACAATAATTCAAGATATATTTGAAAAACAGGTTTCAGTTAATGTACACTTCAAGCCCCTACCTCTTTTAACATTATATAAACGAATAGGGTATAAAATGGAGGATTTTCCAAAGGCGTATGATAATTTTATAAGGGAAATATCATTGCCAGTTTATGTTGATCTAACGAATGAACAGGTTGACCAGGTAATTGCTTCAGTTTCAGCAGCAATAAATCAGAACATATGATAAAAAGGTTGTTTGATATCCTTACCTCCTTTTTGGCTTTATTCATCTTATCTCCATTGCTATTGCTCATTTCAATTTTGATTTCATTATTTTCAAAGGGGAGTGTTTTTTTTCAACAAAGAAGGGTCGGGAAGGATGAAAGTGTTTTTCTTATTTACAAGTTCAGAACAATGAAGTCAGGTTCTCATGGTAAAGGATTGTTAACAATTGGACAAAATGATCCCAGAATAACATGGATTGGCCATATATTAAGAAGATTTAAGTTGGATGAATTACCGCAATTGATGAATGTTCTGATGGGAGACATGAGTATAGTTGGCCCAAGACCCGAAGTTGAGAAATATGTTCAATTGTATACTGATAAGCAAAAGGAAGTGCTATCCATCAGACCGGGGATTACCGACTTTGCTTCGATTAAATATGTGAATGAAAGTGACCTGCTGTCAAAATTTAATGACCCAGAAGAACAATATGTCACCGTTATCATGCCCAACAAACTTTCTTTGAACCTGCAATATGTTCGAAAGCATAATATATTCTTAGACCTCAAGATCATTGCAATGACCTTTATCAAAATATTGAAATGAATCTTGTAGCCGTTTATAATTCTTAAATAAGGCCAATTGGTGTATTATGTTTTACAAGCTTTTTTCTTTAGTTTTAAGTTTGGCATTTTGCAGTATTTACTATTAAGATATGTTTAAAGGTAATATCATCCCAAGGTGGTTTATTTTTCTAATCGATGTATTTCTTGCCATCTTTTCAGTCTTCTTGTCTTTTAATTTGAGATTCAACTTTTCCATACCCGAAAAAGTGCTGGCATTTTTCTATATGGTCATTCCTGTCGTGTTAGTTGTTAGGATCGTAAGTTTCCTTGTTTTTAGAACCAATGCCGGTATAATTAGGTACACCAGTACAGAAGATGCAAAGCGAATATTTGTTACAATAATAACAGGATCAATCACTTTTTGTTTTGTAAATGTAGTTTCTTATTACTTTGCAGGTAAGTATTTGATCCCTTTTTCCATATTGATTATTGATTTTATTCTTGTTATTTTTTTAATGACTGCCTTTCGCTTGATTGTAAAAATTCTTTATCAGGATCTTACCAACCTGAACATGGAAAAGACCAATGTGATCATTTATGGGGCTGGTGAGGCTGGAATGACCACTAAAAGAACATTGGAAAGGGATTTGGGAACAAAATATAAAATAATTGCCTTTGTTGATGATGACCCGAATCTATTGAAAATGAAAATTGAGGGGATCACTATTTATGAAACAAAGAGTGAACTTGATTACCTGTTAAAGAATAACAATATCGATTTTCTTATCATCTCAATATTAAATATCAATATTGAGAGAAAGCAGGAGATAGTTGAGCAGTGCTTGAAATTCGGCGTTAAAGTCTTGCATGTACCGCCTATGGCGAAATGGATCAATGGAGAGTTAAGCTTTAACCAAATAAAGAAGGTAAAGATAGAAGAGCTATTGGAAAGATCACCTATCAAGCTTAACAAGAATGTCATCAGGAAACAAGTTGCAGGTAAAGTGATATTAATAACCGGTGCTGCAGGATCTATAGGAAGTGAAATAGCGAGACAACTCATAAGTTTCAAACCCAAGAAATTGATCCTTCTGGATATTGCTGAAACTCCATTGTATGAGTTAGATCTGGAATTGGCCGAAAAATATAAATTGAAGGAGTATGAGATCGTGATCGGTGATATTAGGAATAAGCAAAGGATGAGAAAGGTATTTGAAACTTTCAATCCGAGTTTGGTTTATCATGCTGCTGCGTATAAACATGTCCCCTTAATGGAGAATAACCCTTCGGAATCGATATTAACGAACATTCTAGGTACTAAAGAAACGGCAGAGCTTGCAATGGAGTTCAATGTGGATGCATTTGTTTTAGTTTCCTCTGACAAAGCAGTGAATCCCACAAACGTGATGGGTGCCTCAAAGAGGATCGCTGAGATTTTTGTTCAGGCGTTGAATCACCATATAGCAGGAAAAAAAGATGAGGGGAATACAAAATTCATCACCACCCGTTTTGGTAATGTGCTCGGCTCAAATGGTTCTGTAATCCCATTTTTTAGAAAGCAGATTGAAAATGGCGGCCCTATTACTGTTACCCACCCTGATGTGACACGGTTTTTCATGACCATCCCTGAAGCATGTCAACTCGTTCTGGAAGCTGGGGCCATTGGAAACGGGGGCGAGATATATATCTTCGATATGGGGCAATCAATAAAGATCGTTGACCTGGCAAAAAAAATGGTGAAGTTGTCGGGATTGACACTAGGAAAAGACATACAACTTGTATTCATAGGTTTACGGCCTGGTGAGAAACTCTTTGAGGAATTATTAAATAACGAGGAGAATACGATGCCTACACATCATCCCAAGATAATGATAGCGAAGGTGAGGGAATATGAGTTTAGTGTGATCTCAAAGGAGATCCTCGAATTAATTGAACTTTTTGACAGTCAGGATAATTTTAAAATTGTGGGTAGGATGAAAAAAATAGTCCCTGAGTTTATCAGTAAAAACTCCTTATTTGAGAGATTGGACGTTGAGCAGTCTGTTTAAGAAGGGAGTAACGTCCTATGTCTGGTTTCCTCAACAATATTCTTTAGTGCGGGTGGGTCTAATATCCTCCAATTGATATCATTGAATCCTTCGTCAATATTCATGTAATAATTGAGATGTAAATTTTTCATCTCCTCAACCACATGTTCTCTAAAGTTGATCACAGATATCCACCCATCAATTCCGATATCATCATACCATTCACTATAATAACAATCATCAGATACATGAAAATTCAATACATTTTCACCGATAAGAATAAATTTTTTGATATTGCTTTCGATCATGGGCTCAATAACTTCTCTTTTTAAATACATAATATCATTATGGAGGCAGTCATTCCATTCTCCCATTAACTCGATAATTGCATATTGCTCCTGGTAATCCGTATAAAGTACTTTAAGATATAGAGTGGATGAGCCAAAATTATCCCATTGAGGATGGATATAAAAATTATAGATGGTGTTTGAAAATTCGAATTCACTATATTCTCTATTATAAAAGGGAGATCGTTCATCTTCCGATGCTATATAGTGATCACGCCAGCCAAAATATGGTTCCAGGTCATGCATGCTATAAAAATATAGTTTATTTCAAAGAATAACAATATTAGAAACAGGTTCTCTCAATGACCTATTGGAATTTATCTGTTTAAATTAAAACGGAGAGAGGGGATTAATTATTTTGTGATTTGAACGGAATGGGCAACCTTACCGCTACCCTTGATCTCTCTTTTATTGATGGGAAGCAATATATTGGTAATTGTACCTTTTTTCAATTGACTACTTATTTTAATGGATCCTCCAAGTTTTTCAACAGCATTTTTTACAATGTATAATCCCAGGCCGGTACCTTTTGAGTGCTCATTTGCCCTAAAGAACATATCGAAGATCTTTTCTATGTGCTTTTTGGGAATACCCACTCCATTATCATCAAATTTTATTTTAAGGTATCCATTGAAGAGGCGAATATTAATCTTGACATAAGATTGCTGAGAATTGTATTTTTGATATTTGATACTATTCTCCAGAAGGTTCCCAAGGATCGTATCGATCATGATCCTATCACTTTTGAAATCACCATTCACCTTATTTTCTATATTGATTTTAATGTCCTTAAAATGTGGAGTGAACTTATATCGGTCAATTACATTTTTCAATAGTTTGTTGAAGTCAACAGCAGCAATATCAATAGCGCTTTGTTTGATCTGTGATACCTTTGTGAGATCATTGAGTACTCTTTCCATTTTATTGATCGCTGAAGAGATCAGATTTAAATAGGTAAGCCCTTCTTCATCCGTTACATTCATATGAGCTACATTGACCAATCCCAATACCGATGAGAGTGGACCTTTCATATCATGTGATGATTTGTACATGAAGGTTTCCAATTCCTGATTTTTGTTGACTAGATCGGTTTCAGCTTGCTTTCTGTCAGAAACATCTCTTAATATACTGCAGAAATACCTCCGTCCATTGAATTCCCAGTTGGTCAAGCTCATTTCAAGAGGAAATACCTCCTTGTTTTTTCTTCTACCTTCCAACTCAATAGTGTTACTCGTTAGAGTTGACTTCTTAGATGATAATTGATTTGCGAATCCTTTTTTATGTTTTTCGATGTATTTTTTTGGCATAATAATATCAAGAGGTCTTCCTAAAACTTCCTTTGGCGAGTAGCCAAATATTTTTTCAGCACTTTTATTCCAGGAAATGATCTTTCCTTTATCATCTGCTATGATAATTGCATCCTTGGCAGTTTCAACAACAGAGCGGAACTTTTTCTCATTTTCTTTAAGGTGGGCTTCTGCCTCTTTTCTATTAATGATCAAGGCAAGGGTATGAGCTACAGATTGAAGAATGCTGATCTCATAATCAGCTTTTTTATGACCAGCCGGTAAATAAATATTGATAACACCCAATAGCACATCGTTGATGAGAATCGGTACGTTATAGTGCCCATGCTGTGATATTCCGTTATAAGTATTTGAGTGCCTTTTATCTACACAGGATGAGTATTGCGGCTTCTTTGTTTTTGCCGCCATACCACAATGGCAAGTACCTGAAGGAACAAATGCACATTTGTTTTCTATGAATTTACCTAACTCCTTTTGAGAGATCATAGACAAATTCCCATCATGATCTGAAAGAAAGATTGCTCCTTTTGGTAATATTTCGGCAAAGGGCAGTTTTAAGATCAAAGTAAGTGCTTTGTCCAGAATCATTTTAAGACTTATATTTTCATGAGAGATCGCAAGCAACTCATTTAGTACCTGGGTGATTTTTAACTGATCATTGGTTATCTGTTGGCTTTGTGTCAGTTTTTTTGAGTAATGTCTTTTTTTCGAAAACAAGTGCAATATGATCAACATAGTAATTAAAATGACCACTACCACTGTTAACCGCATCCATATTTCATGTGGGGCTAGGTTTTGTATGAATAGTTCTTCAATAAATGTATCTGATTTGAATACAAACGCATGAGTGATCGATTCCAGCATCCAGAAAAATACAATCACCGGAATGGAAATGGCAACCATCTTATATTTCTTATAGAAAGCATGTGCTTTACTTATTATAGATTTATGCTTAGCATTTCTTAATAGAAACTGAAGCCATATTAGTGCCGGTAGCGCTAATATGGTAAAATAGAGTAATCGTAGCCATACTTTGGTAGGGTCAAAAAAGTGAGCCACCTGCTCAGCAATTGATGCTTCGTTGAATAGTAATATATGAACCGCTGATTCAAATACCCAGAAAAGTACAATGATCCCAAAGGTTATTGAGATGAACTTATATTTTGAAATGTTGCTTATCTCCATTTTCAAATATTTTTTTTGTATCTGACATTGGCGGTGACGTCAGAAAGAGTTCGTTTTTTGGTGATTAATTAGCGAAATTAAATATACAAGAAGGGTGAGACCACAAAATATTTCAAACTAACTTACGCATGTAAGAAATAGTTATAGATTGCTAGTATTCTATTCGTTTTCGTGAATATATTCAATAGAACAAGAAGAATTAGCAAATAGAAGTGCGATCAGATATGTAAGAAAAGAGCCCAGGTACTAACGAAACACTTTCATAAGAGGTTTTGCCTTTAAGAAACACTCATTGTACTCATTTTCCGGATGGGCATCGTAAGTGATCGCACTACCTACCTGAAATGAGAGATACTTTTCCGGCTCATTATACAACATGCTTCGGATCACAACATTGAAATCGAAATCACCGTGAGGATCAATATAGCCAACAGATCCTGAAAAAACCCCCCTTTTTGTACTTTCATATTGCTCGATCAGTTCCATAGCAATAATTTTTGGAGCACCGGTCATAGAACCCATTGGGAAGCCATTTTTAATGGCATCCACAAAGTGGATATCATTTTTTATTTCGCTACTTACGGTAGATATCATTTGATGAAGATGCTGGAAGCTATAGATCCCATAAAGTTCTTCTACTTTTACGGAAGCTGGATCAGAGCTTTTTGTGAGATCATTTCGAACAAGATCAACGATCATTACATTCTCTGCAAGTTCCTTGGGATCGTTCCTAAGCTTTTTCTTTAATTCAAGATCAATTTCCGGGTCTCTACTCTGCTCAATAGTGCCCTTAATAGGTTGCGAGATAAGTTTATCACCTATCTTCTTCATAAACCGCTCCGGACTTGCACATAACAAGTACTTATCCCTTAGTTTATAGAAACATGAGAAGGGATTCTTAGAGATATTGTTGAGTTTGTTAAATGCAGCAATTGGATCGAAGCAATGGTTTTCCATGTAAAACTCCTGGCAGTAATTTAACTCATACACATTCCCATTGAAAATATGGTTCTTAATTTCATCAATATGAGCTAAATATTCACTTTTGGGTACCCGCTGTTCAAATTGGCTATTAGCACTCAAATTTTTAGTACTTATCGGTATATTATTGATCTTCTCAAATACCTTATTGGCTTCATTGCCAGGTGCCTTTATTTGTACCCTATTTTTATGTATTAAAAAGAGATAACGAGGGATAAAAAAATGGAACCCCTCCATTTGAATACCATCAAAATTTGATGAGGTCAGCTTTTCAACTTCATTTTTCAGGTCATAGGTTAGAAAGCCTAAAATCCAATCTTTATACTCATCATGAAATTGCTTTAGCGCATCAAAGCTATTCTCTACTTTTGGAGTAATCTGTTCTTTTGCATCCGCACCAATAATACATTCATAAGATGTGTAACGATCATTTGTATAATTATTGCTGTCAAGGCAACAAAAGATATTGAATTGACTGACCCAACTGATTACCTGCAGTTTGAACTTGTCAATATCTTTGATGGGAAAAGAGCTAAAAACTGATGAGTCATTATCAGCAGACAAAGGATGAATTATTTATTGTGAGATAAAATGAAGGTCAGCAGCGTAAATGATATTATCCCTTTCAGGGCCTGTGGACAGGATCGTGATCCGTGTATTCATTTTCTGTTCTAAGAATGAGATATATTCTATCACATTGGTAGGTAACTCTGAAAAGGATTTGATGTTTTGCAATGATGTTTTCCAACCCTCAATTGATTCATAGACCGGTTTGATCTCTGTGTTTTGCAGGTCATATGGGACCTTATCAGTGGTTTCGCCATCAAAAGTATATTGCGTACATGCACCGATCTCATCAAAATCATTGAGCACATCAATTTTTGTTAGTACCAATTGTGTTACACCATTTATCATTATAGTGTAATTCAACGCGGGAAGGTCTATCCACCCACATCTCCTTGGCCTCCCGGTTGTGGCACCAAATTCATTCCCTGCCTTTTGAAGGTTTTCGGCAACAGTACCTTCCAGTTCGGTAGGGAAAGAGCCACTTCCTACCCGTGTACAATAGGCTTTGGAAATTCCAATGACTTCATTTATTGCATGTGGGGGAATCCCTAATCCTTTGCAAACGGAAGCAGTGATAGTATTTGAAGAAGTCACATAAGGATAGGTCCCGAAATCAATGTCAAGCATAGAGCCCTGGGCACCTTCGGCAAGTATTTTCTTGCCTGATTCAACGTATTCATTTACAAGATATTCACTATCAGTCAAATTCATGGAACGGATCACTTCAATACCATCAAACCAATCTTTTTCCAGGTCATCAAGAGAATAATCATATTTATAGGACCGTAATATACTTTCATGTTTACTTTTCAACTTTTTGTATAAGGCCATGAAATCAGATCGTAGAATATCACCCACCCGTAAGCCATTTCTGCCTGTTTTATCCATATAAGCAGGGGTAATGCCTCTTAAAGTAGAACCGATCTTCTCTTTTCCTTTCAGGGCCTCAGATGCAGCATCAAGCATTCTATGTGTTGGAAGGATCAGATGGGCTTTCTTTGAAATATATATTCTCTTTTGCAGGTCACTGATATAAGAATTTAGATTTTCGACCTCATCTTTGAAAATGATCGGGTCAATGACGACCCCATTACCTATTAAACTTATGGCATTTTCATGGAGAATACCTGAGGGGATAGTATGAAGAACCAATTTGTTCCCGTCAAAAACTAGAGTATGGCCCGCATTGGGACCCCCTTGGAATCTGGCAACCATGTCGTAATGAGGAGCCAGGGAATCTACGATCTTACCTTTGCCTTCATCACCCCATTGAAGACCTAAAATTACATCTACCGTTTTGTTTTGCATAGGTTGTTGATTATGACGATTTTGATAATTGTGCTATTGCATCGTCATTGTTATCAGCGGTAATAAAAACAGCATTTAATTTTGTGATGATGAGCAAGTTAGGTAACTGGTCGGGAAGGTTTGTCAATATTGCCTCACCACTTGACCTGCGAGCTTTGGTTAAGATTCTCAACAAAAAGCTCAAGCCAGAGCTGTTGATAAATTTCAACTCTGCCAGATCTACAATAAATAGATTATTGTTGTTTTCGATCAGCTGATCTATTTCATCAAGGATGGCTTCTCCCTGTTGTTCTGTAAGGAAGTTTCCTTTTAAAGAGATCTTATGAACTCCATTGATCTTTGTAATACTATTTTCCATTTAATTACACTTTTTTTATGAATGTTATTTGTTGTCCTTTTCTTTACAACCATTGCATACTCCAAACAGAATAAGCGCATGATCGACTATTTCCATTTCATACAATTCTCCCATCATTTTTTTTATCGGCTGAATTCTTGGATCGCAAAACTCCATTACTTTATTGCAATTTTGGCAAATAATATGATCATGTTGTTTGAATCCATAGGACTTTTCATATTGTGTCAGATTTTTTCTGAACTGATGTTTGATCACTAGATCGCATGAAGTGAGGAGGTCTAATGTATTATAAACAGTAGCTCTGCTGATGCCATATTTTTTTTTCTTGATCTGGGCATATAATTTTTCAGCGTCAAAATGATCCTTTCTCTTATATATCTCCTCAAGTATGGTAAAACGCTCAGGCGTTTTTCTGTATTTCTTTCTATTAAGATAGTCGGAAAATATTTTTTTTGCTTCAATTATGTTGTCTTTTCCACTCAAAATATCTCCAATATCAATTTAGGTATAAACTTATAAATAATAGGCGAATTTAAAAAGATGTTAGCGACATTTAAAAAAATTCTTATTAACATTAGTGCATGGCAGGCCTAAGGTTAGCAATATTTCCCTTGCAAATGAAAATTATATCTAATTAAGGTAATTGAAAGGGTATGATTTTATATTTTTGTGTTGAGTTAATTTAATATTTACGTGTATCAACTTATAATCAAGCCCATCCTATTTTTATTCTCTCCTGAGTTATCCCATTCTATTGTATGTAGTCTTTTGAAGGTAATATTTACTATTCCGGGTGTTAGTGGATTCGCACGGATATTTTTCCATGTTGAAGGTAATCAACTCGAGAAGGAGGTCTTTGGTTTAAGATTTAAGAATCAGGTGGGTTTAGCAGCCGGTTTTGATAAGAATGGGAAATATGTAAATGAGTTGAGTAATTTTGGGTTTAGCTTTATTGAAATAGGGACAGTGACACCTGAAGCTCAGCCGGGCAATGAAAAGGTTCGGATCTTTCGACTTAAGAAAGATGGAGGGATCATTAATCGCATGGGCTTCAATAATGAAGGAGCAGTACGTATTGCCAAACGATTAAAGTCCAAAAAGCATCAGGTGATCATAGGAGGAAATATTGGAAAGAATAGATCAACACCCCCTGAGAAAGCCATTGATGACTACGAAAAGGGATTTCAATTGTTATTTGACCATGTAGATTACTTTGTCATTAATATTAGCTCGCCAAATACCCCCGGAGTAAGGGATTTGCAGGAAAAGAAACCATTAAATGACATATTGAGCAGATTGCAAGAGCTAAATCTTCAACATAAGGAACCTAAACCTATCTTAATTAAAATTGCTCCAGATCTTACAACCGGCCAGTTGGATGATATTATTGAGATCATGATCAATACTAAAATTCAAGGAGTAATTGCAACGAACACAACTATTTCGAGAGATGGCCTCTCCGTTGCAAAGAAACGCATAGATGAGATAGGAGAGGGAGGCCTCAGCGGTAAACCTGTGAAAGATCGTTCAACTGAAGTTATTAAGTATTTGAAGGAGCATAGTAATGGCCACTACTCAATTATTGGGGTAGGAGGGATCCATGCTCCGGAGGATGCTATCGAGAAGATAAATGCCGGCGCATCGTTAGTGCAGATCTATACCGGCTTCATTTATGAAGGGCCATACCTTGTGAAGAGGATCAATAAGAAACTGTTGGAATCCATAAATTCGGTATCGTAAGAAGCTCTATTGAATAAAAACAAACTGCAACAGATTTGCTCCCATCTGAAGTGCTTTTAAACGGATGTTTTCGGGATCTTTATGCACTTCTTTGTCCTCCCAGCCATCACCAAGATCACTTTCATAAGAATAATAACAGACCATCCGACCTTCCCAAAATAAACCAAATCCTTGAGGAGGTTTGCCATCATGTTCATGAATTTTGGGTAACCCATTGTTGAACTGGTAAGGACCATGATAAATATTGTGAGAAAATGGTAATTCAATGAATTCAAGTTCCGGAAATACTTTTTTCATAGCCGGCCTTATATATGGGTTCATGCCATAATTGTCATCTATATGTAGAAACCCACCTCCAATTAGGTAGTTCCTTAAATTCTGAGCCTCCTGATCAGAGAATACAACATTTCCATGCCCGGTCATGTGAACAAAAGGGCAGTCAAATAGGTCAGGGCTGCCAACTTCAACAGTAACTGGCTCAGGGTTTATGTTAGTGGATAAGTGCTCGTTGCAGAATTCAGCAAGGTTGGGAAGTGAAGTTGGATTAGCGTACCAATCCCCACCACCATTGTATTTCAGCAATCCTAATTGTATAGAATAGGTCTGACCAAAAGAGTAGATTGGTAATAAAAAAATGAATAAAGAAAGTAGAAAATATTTCATCATCACCTTAAAAATAAAAAGAACCATGCAAAAAAATAGTATTTACATGGTTCTTTTCTAAATGATTTTTAGAGGTATGCTACACGCCCATTGCCAAATTTGGAGCCGCCTTCATGATCTCTTCATTCGCCTCAGAAGCATATTTCTCAAAGTTCTGAACGAATGCTTTTGCTAGTTCATTAGCTTTCACATCGTAAGCTTCTTTGTCTGACCATGTATCTCTGGCATTCAATACTTCAGTGGGTACGCCGGCACAAACTTGTGGTACTTCCAATCCGAATACCGGATGTTTTTCAAAAGTAACATCATCAAGTTGTCCTTTTAACGCTGCGGTGATCATTGCTCTCGTCAATGATAATTGCATCCTTGAGCCAACACCATATGGACCGCCTGTCCAACCGGTATTTACCAGCCATACAGAAGCATTTGAAGATTTTATCTTTTCGCCAAGCAATTCAGCATATTTTGTTGGGTGTAAAGGCAGGAATGGAGCTCCAAAACAAGCTGAAAATGTGGTTTGTGGCTCTGTGATGCCGGCTTCAGTACCAGCAACCTTAGCAGTGTAACCTGAAATAAATTGGTACATAGCTTGTCCTGCACTCAATTTTGAGATAGGAGGCAGTACACCAAAAGCGTCACAGGTTAAGAAAAATATATTTTTAGGGACATCACCACGAGATGGGTCAACTACATTGTCAATAAAATGAATTGGATAAGAAACTCGTGTATTCTCAGTAACGGTACTATCTTCAAAGTTCACCTTATTGGTGTTTTCATAAAACCTAATGTTCTCTAAAATAGCGCCCGGCCGGATCGCACTGTAAATTTGAGGCTCCCCTTCAGGACTCAAATTAATACACTTTGCATAACATCCGCCTTCAAAATTAAAGACTGATGAGTCAGCCCAGCCATGTTCATCATCTCCGATCAATCGTCTTCCCGGGTCTGCAGATAAAGTTGTTTTCCCTGTGCCTGAAAGACCAAAGAAAATCGCAGTATCACCCTTTTCGCCAATATTTGCAGAACAATGCATAGAAAGTACTTTCTTTTCGTGAGGAAGCATATAATTCAGAACAGAAAATACACCCTTCTTGATCTCACCAGTATAAGCTGTACCACCGATCAAGATCATCTTCTTTGTAAAATTGATGATCGCAAAATTGTGCTGCCTTGTGCCATCTGTTTCTGCATTTGCAGTACATCCGGGAGCAGATAAAATGGTCCATTCAGGAGTCATTTTTGTCACCTCTTCAGCTGTGGGTTTTAGAAACATGTTGTAAGCAAATAAACTTGCCCAGGGATATTCAGTGATCACCCTGATATTCATCTGATAGGTAGGATCTGCGCAAACGCTGGCATCTCTTACGTAAACCTCTTTGCCAGCCAGATAAGTTTTAACCCTTTCATACAAGATATCAAATTTGTCTGCACCAATAGGTTGGTTAATGTTATTCCAGTCAACAGTATTTTCCGTCACACTGTCTTTAACAATGTACCTGTCTTGAGGGGCTCTTCCTGTAAATTCGCCTGTATCGACAACAAGTGCTCCGGTATCTGCAAGTACACCCTGCTTGAGTTCAAGAGTTTTTTCCTGCAACTCTTCGGGGCTAAGATTCCAATTGGCAGTGGCTATGTCAGCCAAACCCAAGTCAGCTAAATTTGCTTCCGGGTTTTTATTTCCTATTTCTTTCATAATGTAGATTTTATTGATGTCTATGAATAAATCAACGTGTAAAGTTAAGTAAAAACGATGTTTATAATTACTAATTTTTTCAATTATTTTTTATACACTTTAGCATAAAAATCCTTATTTAATAAAGGTTTTGCCCAGATTCATGATTGAACTGAAAGCGAAGATTGATTTATTGCATTTTTTTTTATGCGGAAATACAGAAGAGCTAAAATCAATACAAATTAGGTAATTGCATATTTCTTCCCTGGCATAGAAACAACGATCCCGGTCATCTCTAAATTTAATAATAGTGATGCAACTTCACTCATCCCTAAAGCCGTCTTTAAGCATATTGTATCTATATGTGACGCACCTTTTTCAATTAGTAAATTAACAATCTTCTTTTCATTACCCTCAAGATCAAGCATCAATTCTTTTTGAGGTGCGATATTCGTTTCTTTCTGTTCCCATCCAAGCAAATATGCGATATCCTTTCCTGATTCAATGAGGGAGGCTCTATGAGACTTAATAAGAAAGTTGGCCCCATTGCTGCCATTTGTGGCAACTTTGCCCGGTATGGCAAAAACATCCCGGTTATACGAATTCGCAATCTCAGCAGTAATGATGGCGCCACCTCTTTTCCCTGACTCCATTATGATTACAGCATCAGACATCCCGGCAATTATCCTGTTTCGCTTTGGGAAATTTTCTCTGTCGGGGGTTGTGCTACTGGGAAATTCTGTAAGCAAGCCGCCTTTCTTCAGCATCTTTATAGCCGTGGAGCGATGGGCTAAAGGATAAACACGGTCTAATCCATGGCCAAGAATACCAATGGTCTGCACCCCGTTGTTGATGGCTGCCTTATGAGCTGTAATATCAATTCCGTAGGCCAGCCCGCTGATAATAACTACGTCATCATATGAGGAGATCTCTTTGATGATATTTTGGCAGATCATTTTTCCGTATCCGGAAGCATTTCTCGTTCCAATGATACTGATCATTTTTCTGCCGTTAAGATCACTATTCCCCTTGTAATAGAGCATTACCGGACTATCAGCACAATGTTGTAATCGTTGAGGATATTGTTCATCCAAATAAAATAAAGGTTTGATCTTGTTCTTTTCAATGAAAAGAAGTTCTGTTTCCACCCTTTCAAACACTTTATGCCCAATAATATCTGAGGCTATTTTATAACCAATTCCGGGAATTTTTTGAAGATGGGAGCTTTTACTTTTAAAGACAGCTTCTGCACTGCCACAATAACTTACGAGACTTTTGGCCAAGATATCGCCTATCCCAGGAAGTAAAGTTAGGCCGATCTGATATCTCAACGCCTCTTTGAGCAATGATTTATTTTTGTATTTTCGCATAGCAAATTTAGGTTAATTCTTTTAATAATGATCAGACTGCAGATCTTTTTATTTTTTGCCACCTCTTTGGCACTAATATTTTTTAGCGAGGATACTTTTACCCAAACAGTACCCTATGATCCATTGTATCCTCCAACCACTTACCGAAATACGGATAATCCCAATTACTGGAAGAACAAAAAGCCCTATGAGGGGTATTGGCAGCAGGACGTGCACTATGAGATAAAAGCCAATATCGATGAGTTGAAGGATATCATTGAAGGTGCCATGGTGCTCACCTATTGGAATAATTCGCCCGATACATTGACGCATTTGTTTTTTCATTTGTATCAAAATGCTTTTCAGCCGGGTTCCTATTATGATAATCTGAAGATCAATAATCTTTCAAGCCCCAGATATGGGATGTATGAAATGGCTAAACTGGGAACAGTAATTGAGCATATCGAGATTGATGGTGTTGAGGTTTCCACCGAGTTGGACAATACAATATTGAAAGTGAATCTGACCAATCCTCTTCCGCCTGAAGGTTCCCTTGAAGTGCGGATCAATTTTACGACCTATTATGATATTAACGGGTCATCACGAAGAAGAATGAAGTCCTATTATGTGAGGAGTTTTGCAATTGATAGCAGTGATGTGAATAGTAGCGATGGCATTCTTACTTATCATAAACACTTTGATGGTGTTTTGTGGTATCCCCGTGTATCCGTCTATGACAGGAAGTTTGGTTGGACAACCGATCAACATCTGGATAAAGAATTCTATGGGGATTTCGGATCGTATGATGTGTCACTTACATTTTCAGATAATTATGTAGTTGGTGCTACAGGATTTCTTTTGAATGAAGAGGAAATGCTTCCAGGAGATCTTAGGCAAAAGCTGGATATTTCAAACTTTGCAAATAAGCCCTTTGGAGAAATCGCGAATGATGTTGTACCCTATGATTCTGAGAAAAGAAAGACGTGGGTATTTCATGCTGAAAATGTCCATGATTTTGCTTTTACGGCAGATCCTACGTATAGAATTGGTGAAATGGCATACTGGCCGCTATCCGGAAGGATCACTTCTTATTCCGAAAAGGAGACCAATGAGTCAGGAAGGAAAATTAAATGCATGGCATTGGCGCGAGAAGCGAATGCCTCAAAATGGCAGAATGCAGCTGAATATGCAGCGAAAGTGATCAAGCTATTTTCGGAGGATTTTGGCGAATATACCTATCACAAGATCATTGTTGCGGATGCAAGGGATGGCATGGAATACCCAATGCTAACTCTTGATGGCGGCAAAGACCCATCCTACAGAGGTCTGTTTATACATGAGATCGGCCATAATTGGTTCTATGGTCAATTGGGAAATAATGAGACCTATAGAGCGGCCTTGGACGAAGGATTTACGCAATTTATAACTTCATGGGGCATGGAGCGACTTGAAGGACTCTACTTTCCAACATCGCCAATCCGTAATAAATATGTCAAGAGATTTAAGCAACCCCAACTCCATCGCTTCAAGAAAGTATATTCACCCTATTTGAGTGACGCTATTACTGAATCAGACCCTGCACTCAATACCCATTCTTCAGATTTTAACTCTGGCCTGAGACATGGAGGTGGGTATCGGCACGTTTATTATAAAACGGCCACTATGCTCTATAATTTGCAATATGTTTTGGGAGATGATCTATTTCAAAAAGCGATGCAATATTATGTTGAGCAATGGAAAATATGCCACCCCTATTTTAGTGATTTCAGAAATGCAATTATTCAATATACAAAAACAGACCTGAACTGGTTTTTTGATCAATGGCTGGAAACGAATAAGAATATAGATTACGGGGTAAGGTCGATTAAGAAGGGAGGCGGAACTGACGAATACTATATTAAATTCGTTAGGAAAGGCAAAATGCAAATGCCTATAGACTTTCAGGTAATATCAAAAAGTGGAGAGACCTATGATTATTACATCCCTAATACATGGTTTGTAAAGAAGACAAATGCGACAACACTTCCAAAATGGTATGGGTGGGGCAAATTGCAGCCCACTTATATAGCTAAAGTTATTATCCCCGGAGGTATCAAGAATGTGATCATTGACCCCTCCGGTAGATTGGCTGATGTGAATAGATTGGACAATGCAAAGAGACTTCCTGTAACCCTGACATTTGATTCTCAAATATATAATGATCGGGATTGGAGCAACTATAAACTAAAGTGGCGGCCGGATGTATGGTTCAATGGATATGATGGAATAAAAGCAGGGCTTCACTTAAATGGGAATTATGTAGACCATCACCATGTTTTTAAAACAACGATATGGTACAACACCGGAAGTGTCCAGGGAGGTTTTCATAACTATGAATATCCTGGAGCTCAGGGAGCATTCGATCCATTTTCTATAAGTGTCTACTATCGAACTTCCATTGATAAATTCATCAAGGATGCCAATATTGTCTTAATAGGTAAAAGCCTTGACGGAGCGAATATCCTAAAAGGAGGTATTAGTAAGTACATACGGCCGAAGAATAGGATATATATCTTTTTTAAATCCCTGCACCGCCCTAATGGATTTAGCTTGAATTACGACCTCTATCCGGATGAATGGGAGGTCTGGAAGCTAAATAATACCATTAATATTGGTTTAGTACACTCCTATAGATATCTTTTGGGGAATGGTACTATACATTTTAGTATGCGGTCAAATGCGATTCTGAGTGATTATGATTACTCTAATATGAACCTCTCAGTGATCAATACTACTCGGATATGGAAATTTGATCTTAGAACTCGATTTTTTACCCAATATGGTACCGGGCGAGATGTGCCGGGAGAGTCAGCATTATTTTTGGCAGGTAGAAATCCTGAAGAGCTCCTAGATAACAAATATACAAGGGCCAAAGGTTTCTTCCCAACTGATTGGGTGGATTATGGCGTAACTACAAATCATTTTCATCATGGGGGAGGAATGAACTTGAGAGGCTATGCCGGTTATAGGGTTGCTGAACAGAATGATGGGGTTTTATACACTGATATTTACAAAGGGAATTCAGGGGTATCCATAAATGGGGAATTGGATTTTGATCGGCTCTTCCGCTTTCAGCCTAAATTTTTAAGAAGAGCTTTCCATCTTGATACCTATCTTTTTGGTGATGCTGGATCCATAGTATATAATAGAATCAATGGGGGAGAGTCTTTTGCTACTGTACGAATGGATGCGGGAGTTGGGACTGCATTGACCATCAAACGTTTTTGGGTCTTTCAAACTATCAAGCCATTGACAATTCGCTTTGATATGCCTTTAATATTAAGCCATACACCTTATGTTGACCCTGATTTTTTCCAATTCAGGTGGATAATAGGAGTGAACAGAGCATTTTAAGTGAATCCTTTTCCTCCTTTCTTCTTTTTTTTTCTTCTTCTTCTCCTTTCATTCTTTCTATGAAGTTTTTGAATTTCGAACACCGAACACTGATTTTTGATTTGTTCTTTCTTGAAATTTCTTAAATCATCATTCCTGCCCGACTTCGTCAGTCAGGCGGGCCTGCCCGACTTCGTCAGTCAGGCG
>CAZNGA010000008.1:46532-67249 GCA_964572485.1 uncultured Chitinophagales bacterium | reverse complement strand
GCAATTGGCTTTTCTGCAAACAAAAAATCTCAACGCTCCCGCAAGTTTGCAACTTCTGGGGGCAGTGCTGGTGCTTCAATCCCTAAAGCACCCTCGAAGGTACGTCATTGCGAGGATCCGCCGGCTGGCGGAAGAAATTAAATTTTTCTGCGCAACATGCACACCATAAGATCATCCTCTTAGCATGCGGGGACGAGAAGAGGATCGTAGTAAAATTGTACTACCATAATCCCCCTGGTCCTCTTTTTAAGGGGGAATAAGAGAAGAGGTAATGAATACAGCAATTACGGCCTCAACCATTTTTCAGTTCAAATCCCATGAAGAAAAATGGGAGGGCTCTTGAGAGCAATCCACGAGTCCGCCAAAGGCGGACGGCTTGGATTGTGATGCTTTTCGAGTCGGTAGATTTGTTGGAAAATGAGTGCAGCCTTGACTTTTTTTTGGTACTTTTTTTGGGTCCCCGTCTAAAGCCGGGCAGGAAGGAAAAAAAGGACAAGGGATCAAAATTTGAGGTCTTCAAAGTATTCTATGTTCAGAAAGCGAATAGAATTATTCCCTATTTCAAAACCTATCTTATTTCTTGTTGGTGATAACACCAACAAGGGTAAAAGTGGGATTAAGTTGAACAACATGCGCACCACAAGAGCATCCTCGCAACATTCGAGGACTAGAGAGAGATACAAAAGTGAAGACAAAAAGGTGAAATTGATTACTAAGGTTTAATAACCACCTTCAACGCTTCCCCACCCTTAGCCGCTAAATGAAATCCTTGCTGAATATCATCTAAACTGATATTGTTGGTGATGGTATCTTTGACATCAATTGCTCCTGAGGCCATTAGATTTAAAGATTCTTCAAGGTCATTAGGACCGGCGCCATAACTGGAGATCACAGAGAACTCATTTCTCCAAAAGTCAACCACCGGCAAAGAAATATTTTCATTCGGAATAGAAAAGAGCAGGATCACCCCTTTTCTGTCAAGAAGGTCAAATGCTTGTTCGAAAGCCGACATAGCTCCCGTGCACATGATGATCCTATCGGCTTTGATATCCAATTTTTCTTTACCATTGACCACTTCGTCAGCACCCGCTTCTTTGGCTTTTTGTAATCGATATTCGTCGATATCTGTAGCTATGATATGTGCATTCTTTAATCGTGCAAACTTGATGTTCAGCAGTCCTGACACCCCTGAGCCCATTACCAAAACGGTATGGTTTTCATTGATCCCAACTAATTGTTGCCCCCGCACTACACAAGCCAAGGGTTCTATCATGGTTCCTTCTTCAAAGGATAAATGGTCAGGTAAAATGTAGGTGCCATTCTCTACATTGATCTTCGGTATTCTCACAAATTCGCTAAATCCTCCCGGATCATAATTGCCGGTATGTAATGTTTCGCAGGCGGTGTGATTGCCGGCCAAACAATATTTACATTCATTGCATGGGACGTGATGGCTGACAAATACTCTTTGTCCTACCGAAAAGTTGTCTGCCCGGGATTCTACGATCTCGCCACTCATCTCGTGGCCCAGCACGCGGGGTGCTTTTTTGATCCGGTACCATTCCATGATATCTGTACCGCAAATGCCTGAAGCTTTTACTTTAACGAGTATTTCACCTTCCTGGATTTCAGGTTTGGGCCGATCCTCGATCCGGATATCATTATTATTATAGTAAACGGCAACTTTCAAATCGGTGGGTTATTTCTTTTCGCTTTCATAGATAGCAAAAGCATCTTCCACTGAATTACTGTCATGGACAACCGACCTCACTGCTTTGATCATGCCTACAGGGCAGTCACTCTGGAAGATATTCCTTCCCATATCCACACCCGAAGCGCCTTTGGAAACTGCATTGAATGCCATGGTAAGGGCATCTTTTTCAGGTTGTTTCTTGCCTCCGGCGATCACCATAGGCACATTGCCACACGCTTCTACGATGGATTCAAAGTCTTCCTCACAGTAATAGGTTTTCACCATGTGTGCACCCTGCTCCACGCAAATTCTGCTGGCAAGGCCGAGGTATCTTGCATCACGGGCCATGTCTTTACCAACGGCAGTTACCGCTAACACGGGAATGCTATATCTTTCCCCCGCATTTACCAATTTAGAGAGGTTATTGATGGTTTGATTCTCATATTCTCCACCGATAAATACAGAGCAGGTGATGGCAGCCACATTTGCTCTAAGGGCATCTTCAATAGATGTTGTCAATACCTCGTTAGACAATTCCTTCAATATGCTTGCCCCTCCTGACATGCGAAGAATAATAGGGGTATTCATATCCGGGTCGATCCAATTTCTAAGCGCCCCCCTGGTGAGCATCAAAGAGTCGGCAAAAGATAATAAGGGTTCTACCGTCTTCCCCGGATCCTTCAGACCGGTGGTAGGGCCCTGAAAGTAGCCATGGTCAATAGCCAGCATTACCGTGCGATGGGATTTAGGATTGATAATTTGTGACATTCTGTTTTTCATTCCCCAATTCATGATGATCTCCTCTATTTTAGTGTTAGCTAATGAGTGTAAAAGTAATGGAATTATTGCTTAAATATAAGCAGGATATCAGATTTTAAAAATCAAGGCAGGACTAATAATTCAAATAAATAGCACAGGATCTCCAAATGCTCAACCGGAAGTATCTCCATTGTCAGGATCAAATTCTAGAATATCTCCCACTTGGCAATCTAAAGCTGAGCAGATAGCCGATAATGTTGAGAACCGCATAGCCCGTGCCTTTCCTTTTTTCAAAATTGACAGGTTGGCCATGGTCACGCCCACCTTTTCCGATAGCTCAGTAAGACTCATCTTACGTTTTGCCAGCATAATGTCCAGATTTACAATGATACCCATAGGTCAAATGGTTAATTTCTGTTCATCCTGTAATTTCACTCCGGTAATAAATATGTGTGACAGCACCCAAATGAATAGCGCTAATAACAACAGCCATGAATTGGAAGTGATTTCAGAAGAAATGCGAAGGTTTTCAAACTCAAGATTTTTGGCAATATAATAGTAGACCGCCCTATTGTAGATCACCATAAAGAGCCATAACAATGCAAATGAGTATGCCAAGTGTTTCAGTAAACCAATATTCCCGATCTCAAAAATGATCCCATTCTTGACATTCAGGATGAATTTTCTAAAGGTCCAGGTAATATACAGTAGCATGGCACAGGCAAATAAGACAACCAATCCAAATTTCTTCGCAAGAAAAGATGGAGTATTGAAGAAGTGGATCTTGGTACTGGCTTCCACTAATTCTACTTGAATATTCGTACCCTGCAGATGGAGGTGTCCCATTTCTAGAAAATCTACTTTTGCCGGTAATTCAGTATGCAGTTGCATTTCATTACCAATTAAATTACTAAATATCAGCACATTGATTGCAATGGCTGCAGCACATATTATAAAAGCCAATCCCAGGATCACATTGGTCAGCCAATAGATGATCCGGATGCTTAATGGTGTTTTTTTCGGATTCATAACCTCTTTGTTTAGTAATAGATAAAGCAAAGATACAATAATTTATCGATAAACGATAAAAAAATATCGAAAAACAATAATTATATATTAATAATCCTTTGTAAGGTATATCACCATTAGTGGAGAAGGCAGATTCCCAGATTTCTTTTCTTCTCTTTTTTCTTTCCTTTCCTCTTTCGCACTCTGATCCATGCCAATTCGTGTAACTTAATTGTGAAAACTGTTTGTAATGATTTGGCGAAAAAACCGTAAACTGTTGCGGGGACGGGAAGGGGGGACCCCAGCATAAGAAATATAACTAACATGTAAAACCTTAAATTAGAATATATTACGACCTTATTTGTATTATCACCTGAACAAAGTGATATTCCCCTGTCTGCTATATGTTTCGCCGATGAGTGATGTCCCTCTTAAAAAGAAGACATATGTTTCTATGGGTTGAAGCTTTCCTTTATAGGTCCCATCCCACCCTTCGGTAATATCATTGGTCTCAAAGACCAATTTACCAAAGCGATTGTAGACCTTAAACTCGAGTTCTGCCAAACATCTGGAAACCACATAGATAATATCATTGACACCATCACCATTGGGCGAAAACGCATTTGGAATATCCAGGCCGGTGAGAATATCTACGTATATCATTACTGAGTCACTGTACTTACAATTATTTGAGTCAGTAGCTGTTACTATATAATTGGTCGTTTGCATGGGTAATGCGATAGGGTTGGAAATAAATGGAGTATTCAACCCGGATTCAGGTTTCCAACTGTAAGTCACAGGGCCGGAGGAGGAGGCCTGAAGTTCTGTGGGCTCACAACCAATGGTTACATCATTTCCTGCGTCAACAGTGGGCAATGAATTTAATGAGATAGTAATGGTATCACTTCCCACACATCCACCGGAAGTGATGGTTACCATATATGATCCGGCAGTGGTAACATTGATCGTTTGGGAAGTATCACCGGTTGACCATACATAGCTTGCTCCAACATTTCCTGCACTAAGGATGACCGATTCATTTTGGCAGATGGCAGTATCCTGATCAAGATCTAATGCTAATGAGATGGCAGTAATAGTAGTGAAAGTGGTATCATAGATATTACAATCGCTATTCCATGCAATGAGTTGTATCTGGTAGCTGCCTGTAGAAGTATAGGTATGTGTTGGACTAAAAGCCATGGAGGTATCCCCATCCCCCAAATCCCAATAAAATTTATCCCCATTTATGCTGCCATTGTTGAATGTTGTGGTAAGGGGAGCACACCCTGAATCGGCAGGTGTTGTAGACGTGATGATGGCATTCACATTTACAGTATACACATTGATAGAAGTTGTTGTGGTATCAGAAATATTGCAGCCATTGTTCTTTGCAATAAGCTGTACTGAATAAATTCCGGTAGAGTCAAAAGTGTGTGTCGGGCTAAAGGCCATAGAAGTATCCCCATCCCCGAAGTCCCAATAATATATAGAACCCCCTAACGATGCATTGGTAAAAGTGGCGGTATATGGAGCGCATCCTGAATCAGCCGGTATTATTGAATTTATATCTGCATTTACCCCTGATGAATCTACAATAACTGTAGTATAAGCTGTATCAAAAGTGTTACATGAAACGTCTTCAGCAATTAGTCTTACCAAAAAGGTGTCGGCTGTTGTGTATGTATGTGGAGGATTGTCAGCCATGGAAGTGTCGCCATCTCCAAAATCCCAATAAAAAATGGAGCCGCCCGTACCATTATTAGTAAATGTAGTCGAATAGGGAATGCAGCCAAGACTTACAGGAGTAATGGATGCATTCAATTCCGGAAAGCCCAGATTAAATCTAAAAGAACATATATCGTAGGGTGGGACTCCCCAAACCTGATTTGTTGTAGCATAAGCTCCTGCTGTAGTTGGGAAATCCAATGAATTTGAGCATACTGATATGTAGGCCACCCCATTCTTGTCAAATCTACAGGTGCCCCCATCAACATGTTCTTCGCCTGTTCCGCCAAAATAGGTTCCAAATAGCAAAGATGAAGCATCTACATCAAGGACCATAAAATAGAAATCATTAGAATCTGTAGTCGATTGATAGGCATCAGGAGTCAATGGCAAATTAGCAGAAATGTTGAGGGTATCAGTGAATCCTGAGAAATAGAGTCTCCCGCAAGCATCCACAAGAAATGCTGTTGGAGAAATATTGGGTATGCCTGACCCATTGCCTAATACAGTTGAGAATATTACTGAGCTCAAGGTGTTATTGATCTTGGTTACAAATTGGCCGCTATTCGGATTGGCATAGGCAGCGCCTACAACAGGATAGTTTCCTTCAGTTTGTCCGAAGAGGTATATATTCAAATTTCTGTCCAATTGGATCAAAAATGACTGATCATAAGCAGCGGTTCCGATGAAGGTTGAGCTAAGCAAGGTGGTGCCATCCGGAGATACCTTTGTTACAAAACCATCATGGCTTCCCCCAATATAAACTTGATCTAGGGTGCCTGCAGTAGTTGGAAAATCACCACTTTTAGTTCCTCCGGTGACATACACGTTATATGAATTGTCTACAGTGATGGAATAGACAGCATCTGTGTCGGAGCCGCCAATAAAACTACTCCAGATAAGAGTAGAAAGACTTGTGTCAAATTTAGCAATGCACCCATCTTGGTTCCCATTTAAAGAATTTTGAAAAACGCCGGGTGTTGCAGGAAAATCTGAAGACCTTGTGCACAGGGCTATATAACAATTATTCACGCTGTCAGTGATGATCTCCCCTCTATTCCCATCACCATAATTATATAGAATTCCATTTAGGCCGTCGGCACCGGTTCCCCCCAAAAAGGTGGAAGAGAGTAATGAGGTGCCTGCAGCATTCAATCTGCTGACCACTATATCATAACTGCCATTGTGTGAGGCATCATACGCACCTCCGATAATAGGAAAGTTCGCTGAAAAGGTGGTACCTAATACAAGCAGTTCATCATTATTATTGACTACCATGCTGAGTGGTTGATCAACTGTGGAACCGCCAAGGTAGGTTGCATATATTAAACCAGTTCCTGCATAATTGAATTTGCTGATCGCAATATCAAACCATCCACCATAACTGGTTTGATAGGAACCCAAGGTAACAGGATATCCTGACCCCCAGGACCTTCCACCCGAATACATATTACCTGCCGTATCATAGGTAGCAGTAAATCCCTTTACCTCAGCAGATAGTGAACCTGAGTAAGTTGAAAATACAAGTACCGGATCAATGACCAGTTCGAAACCACTTTCATATCCCTCCGGAAATGAGAACCCGACATTATTATTCACTAAAGTAAAATCACAAGGTACGACCCTCTTTTGCCCGTTGATGATCTGATAAGCATATGGCCTTTGCTCCACGATACTATTTACTGATGTTACAATGTTGAGATCATTACCAGATAGATAAAGGGTATCCATACCTGTATATTGCAGTTGGATCCTATTGGCATCGCCATTCGGAGCTACTACAAAATCGTATTTTAGGTTATTGAATTGGCTATAAACATTAAGATCGATCGAAGGAAGGATACCTGAATAGTTTACCGCTCTAAATACTTTTACATTGGAAGCCCATTTGCTTTTGTCATTACCGATGTAATAATTTCTGTACTCAGTAAGCATGTTGTTCCCGGATATGGTAGGAGAGGGATTGGCCCCAACTATCATAACTTGAAAAGCGTGGCAGTCAATTAGGTCATCTTGGATATTATCTTCGAGATCTTTATGATGGTACTTTGCAAAGTCTCCTTGATCATAGAATGAATAGGTAAAGGTGTTTTTCTCTAAAAAAACTGCACCACCATAGATATCTGCCATAAATTCCACACGATCATCCCATTGGCTATGGTTCTCAATGAATTTAAGATTGCCCGACACCTCCTGCCCATAGATAGTGGTTGCGAAAAAGAAGGATAGAAACACACCTACAAAGAGAGATACCAATAATTTCGCTGTACATATCGGTTTCCTCAAATGAACTATTAACAATGACTGATCTCTCATTCAACTATGAATTTAAAACCTTGGGCATTCGATCCCTCGCGGTTGTCTTTTGGAGGGAACCGGCATCTCATATTTTAGAGACAATTCCGGAGCTCCTATTCCTCGGCTTGCATTGACCAATGAAGAGACATTTGCATCAAAGCTGATCCCAAGCTTCCAGCTTTCGTATTCAAAAGCTGCTGAAGTGATTACCGCATCCGAGTTGCGATAGTACAAACCAAAATAAAGTATCTTTCGAACTCTTAATGTGCTCACCAGGTTGTATCCCAAAGAGGCTCCAATGATAAATTCCTGGGCCGCTTTTTGGTTTACATATAATATTGAAGGGAGCACTTTGGTTACTTTACCCATTTGTATCTCTGCTCCCCCATATAAAGTTCCCCTCATGGCCAGTCTGTTATCCTGTGCCAGAAAGGTCTCTTTAGGGCTGAATAAATGGAACACACTTGATCCGGTAAAGACCTTGAGTCTGGTATTAACAGAATAAAGCCAAAATAACCCGGTGTTCAGGTCTAAATAATTGAAACTGTTATTGGGAAAATTTTCCCCGGGGGGCAGAGCAGGGTTGAATCCTTTGCCTGTATATTGATTGTCGAAAGTAAGACTCGAAAAATCTATCTTTCGCTGCATCCAACCGGTTTGAATTCCAAAAGAGAGCAAATGTTTTTTGCTCAGCGTCTTAAAATAGGATCCTGATAGCATCACCTTCATATTTGATAAACTCCCTTGCCCGGCCCTATCGTTTATAACCACCATTCCGACACCTATCCAGTCACCGTCCATCTTATTCTTTAACACGGTCATGTCAAAAGAGGCCGACATGGTAACGTAGGGAGATGAAGTAATGCTCCTCCACTGGTTGCGGTGATTAATGATTATCCGGGCATTCCCTTCCATTAATCCTGTCAAAGCCGGATTTAGATTCAACGGGGATGATAAATACTGTGAAAAGTGATTATCCTGTGCATGACAAAAGCTAACCCAAACAACAAAACATAATTTCAATATCAAATGTGGTCTTATCATGATAATATTTAAAGATCAATGATCCATAACTACCTGATCAGGGTAATATCTCCTTTCTTTGTTACTGTTTTACCTGTGATCATATTTGCCTTTAGAAAAAATACATACACTTCCATATTCTGTGGCTTTCCTTTGAAGGTGCCATCCCAGCCGTGGGAAATATCATAGGATACAAACACTTCTTCGCCCCAGCGATTGAATATGTGCAACTCTATATCTAATATCCCTTCTCCTCTTACATATAAGATATCGTTTTCACCATTTCCATCCGGGGTAAATGCATTGGGAAGAAATACCAGTGCATCACAATCATCCAAAGTTACCACCATTGCATCTGCATCGGTGCAGCCATTCATTGATACATTCACAGTATAGGTCCCAACACTTGACACAGTTATAGACTGAGAATTATCCCCTGTATTCCAACTATAGCTCACCGGAAGTGTGGAATTAGCAGTCAGCACCGTACTTTGCCCTTCACAAAATTGTGGCTCACCAGAAATAAGAACTGAAGGTGATGCATTGACAGTTACAGTGAATGATGAATTCTTAGAACAGGTGCCATCTGAAACTGTAATGGTATATATTGTAGTGGTTGAGGGATTGACAGTAATAGCTGCAGAGGTCTCTCCCGTATTCCATAAATAGGTGGTCCCGCCACTGCCAACAATAGTAGCATTTTCACCTTCACAAATGATGGAGTCACCTGTGATAGTGGCTGTAGGGGATGTAGTGACAGTAACTGAAATGGTATCACCATCTGAGCAGGAACCATTTGACACGGTCACGGAATATGAGGTGGTGGTAGCAGGTTGCACATCTATTGAAGCAGTGCTTGCCCCGGTATTCCATAAATAATTGCTACCCCCGCTTGCCGTTAATATAGCGGTATCTCCTGAGCAAATATTGGTATCTCCAGTAATAGTGGCTGTGGGTATTGAATTCACCTTTACCATAACGGTTTGCGAATCAGAACATAAAGCATTTGACACAGTGACGGAATAAGGTGTTGAAGAAAGCGGAGTGACATTGATAGATGGTGTTGTAGCTCCTGTGCTCCATAAATAAGTGCCGCCCCCACTTGCAGTCAAGTTAGCATTGTCACCAATGCAAATACTTGTATCTCCTGTAATGTTTGCCACAGGTGATGCATTTACGGTGACTAATATTGAGTCATCTGCCGAACAGATACCATTAGAAACAGTCACTTTAAATGTAGAAGTTATCGCAGGGGTAACTGTTATGGCAGCGGTAGTATCCCCTGTATCCCAAGAATAGCTGCTGCCCCCACTGGCAGTCAAGTTAGCATTATCACCCGAGCAAATGAGCGTATCTCCTGTAATGGAGGGTGTTGGCAACGCATTAACAGTTACATAAAAAGTATCATATGCTGTACAAAAGGCACCTGTACCTGCAACAGAATAGGAGGTAGTGATCACTGGATTTACGCTGATAGTAGGTGTTGTAGGCCCTGTATCCCATACGTAGGTTAGGCCACCACTAGCTGTTAAAGTTGAGGTATCTCCAATACAGATGTTGCTATCGCCTGTAATATTGATATTTGGTAAAGGATTGACATTTATAGTAATAGAATCCACATCAGATACGCCACAACCAGCGACACTAACGGTAACAGAATATATTGTTGTAGATAATGGGCTAATAGCGATAGAGGGAGAGGTAGCACCTGTGTTCCATGAATAAGTGGCCATTGGTGGGCTGACCGTTGTCAAAATGATGTTATCTCCGGCACATATAGGTGAGGTTCCGGTAATAGATGTTGTAAAGGTAGGATCAATGACATAAACGATAACGGTATCATAAGAGGTTCCACAGCTATCCACTCCTTCCACTACATATGTGGTGGTGGAGTCAGGGTATGCTAATGGGGTTATGCAAGTATCGCAGGAGAAATTTCCCGGTACATTTAATGGGTCACCCCCGGGCAATGCTGTCCATGTATAGCTAGATCCTCCGGAAGCTGTCAATGATGCGGTGTCTCCCAGGCAGATCATGGTATCTGGGGAAGCAGTGATCACAGAGAGGTCATTATCAAATTTCAGGATGAACATATCCGCCCAATTGCTCCCTCCACTGAGAGCTGCCTGATAATAAGTCCCACCACCCGGATCAATTGTAGACATGCCGGATAATGAATTTGTCTCTCCTGTGATCCATAGATGGCCTGCCGGGGCGATAGTGATGCACCTGCCGATATCTGTTTTATTGCCTCCGTAATATGTAGCCCAATTGCTGACACCTGAGGAGTCAAACTGTAACATAAATGCATCAGACATTCCTCCGCTGGCAGCCTGATAATAGGTGCCTCCACCGGGATTCAGTGTTGAGAATGACGCGGTTGAAGTTGAGGAACCGGCGATGTAGATATTCTGACAATCATCTATACTCATGTTATAAGCAATATCAGTTCCATCACCGCCATATAACGTACCCCAAGACATGGTACCTGAAGGATTATATTTTATGGCAAAGGCATCAATACCTGTTCCGCCGCCATTACCATTAACGGTTTGAAAATAGGCACCTCCGCCCGGATTCATGGTTGGAAAAGGAGTTGCTGCATCATATGCGGAAGATCCTGAAACAAATATATCTCCTGCATCATCTGTTACAATGCCATACCCAATATCATCTCCACTGCCTCCATGATAGGTAGCCCACTGTCTCACTCCTGTAGAACTGAATTTGAGTAGGAACGCATCCACACCACCTCCGGTTGCCGCTTGATATGGACTGAGTGTAGGAAAATCTGCTGATCCTGTAGATCCTGTTACATATACATTGCCTGCCGGATCAGTAATGATACCGTTACCTCCATTGCTCACACAAAAGTAGTTACCTACGGCCTTTCCTGCTCCATAATCATTCCCGCTTCCTCCATAAAGGGTGGCCCATATCCTGACACCCGAAGTATCGAAGCGAAGAATAAAAGCATCATAACCGGAAAGAGTTCCATCATAATAAGCACCCCCCCCTGGATCTAATAGTGGAAAATCCGAAGAGTTTGTATAGCCCGTCACATATAAGTTAGGGCCATTTGTCGTAATACCATAACCCACTGCCCAATTGGTACCCCCATATTGTGTGGCCCATTTTCTGACACCCGAAGAGTCAAACTTTAGGATAAAAAGATGGGCTCCCAGGTGCCCGGGCAGGAACGTGCCTTGAAAATACGCGCCTCCTCCGGGATCATAAGTTGGAAAATTACCGCCCCCTTTTTGCACAGACCCCGTTACATACACATTCCCACCATCATCTGTGGTAATGGCAAAAGCGCTTTCACGCCAGGTAGAAGCATAATGGGTGCCCCAAAGAAGAATACCTGATGGGCTGAACTTTAGGATAAACACATCGAAAGTGGCGGAAGCCGCAGTAAAATAAGCACTACCCCCGGGATTTAGCGTTGGAAAAGGGATAGCGCTATTATAGGTATATCCGGTTATATATACACTTCCGGAAGGCCCTGTAGCAATACCATTTCCGTAATCTTCATCACTCCCTCCATAATAGGTTGCCCAAATTAGGGGAGGGTCTATGATAAGCGTGCTGGCATTATCGTAATCCCCAAGAATGAAACGTACATTATTGCCCTCTACCAAGTATTTTGAGTCTATCTCATTGCCATCAGAAATATAGCTGATAAGGTTGCCTTCATTTACCTCCCCAAAGGGAGTGGTTATTCGCAAATTGCTTCCGTCTATTTGCGTTATTTGCCCGGCACCTTTATAAGCAATGGAAATATCATCCGGATCAGCGTATGGATGAACCACAAAATCATATTTCATCCCTTTATCCTTTTCTAAATATAAGACCCAGTCAATGCCGGGGTAAATATCTTTGACAGTGACCTTCCCGAAGATCTTTACATTCATAATCCCATCAGGGCAATGGGAGCGAAAATAATTCAAATGGTTGGTCAGTGAATATTCTTTTAAAATGTGGTCTTTCCGGATGTTGGCTCCAATGAAATCCATGTCCAATCGGCACAATGAGAAAGAATCCCTCTTTTCGTCCTTTTCACCTGAAAGTTTCTCTTTAATAAAGACATAGGTAATACCTTGGGTAGTAATGTAAACGTCAGCTCCATGGGTAGATGCTTTGAACAATACTTCAGGGACCAGTTCGCCTTTATCGTTGGCAATTTGCCCCTTATTTTCTATGAATCCCAGGTCTCTTTTTTCAGACCAGCGATTTACATAGTTGTACATTTTAGATTGATCTGATGGCTGGGTTGCCACATCCTGGCAATAGGATTGTTGAAATCCGGCTGGTTGAGACCAATTACTAAAAGCCAAAAAAGCAATGCATAATGAGAAGAGAAATAATTTACGTTTTTTTAAGAATATTAGCGTTTTCATAGCCCATTAATATCTTAATTATCAAACCAAAGTAATTTTCACGGTAAAACCTTCAACTCATAACTATTCGAAGATAATATATGACAGCCACATTTTAGATTAAATGGGCTATTTTTTTTACAGATGTTTATTGGTAAAATATTAGGTATTGGTGAATATCATTTGATCAACGTATGTTGAATAATATAAATTAATTAATCAATGCACCTTTGACATTAAAAATATATAAATATGAAAACTAGAAATTTAGTGTTTGTCACCCTTTTGCCAATGGTCCTTTTGGTATCAGCTTTTACTTTTGTTCATAAATCTTCTGCTACAATGGGAGAGAAAATTGATCGTTCAATGATCGTGGATAAATGGTGGTATCTCACCAAAGACAATTCTATCCCAACAATTACCAGGATGTTCTTTGATCCTAAAAAGGGCAAAATGAAAATTGGAATGGAGGGAGGTGGCAAATGGGAATGATAAAGTATCGCTATGAAGTCCTTGTATTAACCAAGGACAAACTGGAGATGGCTGTCGGAAAAAAGGGGGATACCATATATAAGTACTCTTCAACTCAGGAAGAGTAAAAGAAAATTCCTGACTTTCACTGTTTAAGATGAAATTCAGCACCCTTATTTTGTGTGCTCAAAAAAGCAATGGCCATCAAGCAATTACTATTCTTTGTAGTCTGCCTGATAGCCATTGGAATAAAATCACATTTAACTAACTCTGAAAATTTATCTTTGAAGCACTAAGACGTTACTTCTGCTTCCTTGAGACCAAATCCCACCATTACATTATTATGTAACTCATCACCTTTTTTGTTATACTCAGTAAACATGTCTCCCATAAAAGCATCAACTACTTTTCTTGAGGGACGTTGACCTGCAGGGGAATTAATTACTTCCCAAACACCTTCCGCCACCATTTTGTTATCAGGGGCGTCACCATTTTCCACTATTTGTTGAATAGAGGTATTGAGATTTTCAGGCATTTTAGCCATAGACCCATAATCTGCCATTACTGTATCATCGGTTTCTGCAGAGTAGGAGCTGATATCTTTAAAGAAATCTGTGGTAGGAAACATGCCCGGTTGTAGTATTACTGTTTCAATACCGGTTTCTCTTAACTCATCGCTTAAAGTTTGAGTTAAACCTTCAAGTGCCCACTTGGTAGCTGTATATGGACTCATCATCGGCATTCCAAATCTTCCAACTGTACTGGTAATGTTTATAATAAGGCCATTCTTTTCTTTACGCATATGTGGTAAAGCTGCTTTTGTGACCAGCCAGGGAGCAAAGAAGTTGATGTCGAAATGTTTTTGCATCTGTTCTTTTGAAAAGGATTCAGTAAGTCCCATTCCGCCGGCTCCTGCATTATTGACCACATTGTCAATTTTACCCGATTCACTTACAATGGTACCTAATGCATCTTTAATTGCTGATTCGTCAGTTAGGTCAATATCTAGAACAGTTAGGTAATAATTATTTTCATCAGCCCATTGCTTAAGACTTTGTGCTTTTTCGCTGTTCACTGATTCTGTATTTCGCATAGTGGCGTAAACTTTATGCCCATTTTCAGCTAAAGTTCTTGCAATATGCCAACCAAAACCGCTATTAGTTCCGGTCACTAATGATACTTGATTACTCATGGTTATTAATTTTATGGTTTGTTGAAAAATGAAATAACACCAACACTCCATGGTTAGTTCACTTTGAAGTAAATTTTTTAAATTTGTTACATTTATGATCAGGAACATCTTTTTCTCATTATGTTTGGTTTACTTAATGCCTTTAGTAGTAAAAGCACAGGATCTTGCTGTAGGAGGGTCAGTGATGTATAATTTTCAAACGGAGAGTTATGGAGCAGGTGCACGAGTTAGTATCTTTCCTGCAAGGAGGATAAGCATTGTCCCACAGTTTTCATATTACTTTGGATTCAACAAGATACATGAATATTGTATTGGATCGGCAGTAGAGTTTAAATTTATAAGGACCAGGGTGTTAAATTTCTACGCACTTGCTCATGCTGGATACAATCGTTGGATCAATTATGAGTTTTCTGCCCTTTCCGGGGCACAGCCAGGTAATTGGAATTTGGAGGGAGGACTTGGCATTTCTACCGTACGTTGGATTAGGCCATTTATCGAATACAGATACAATATAAAATTTCAAGAAACACATTTACAATTGGGCTTGTTGTATATCTTCGGACAAAGTAGAAGCAACACCTATTGCCCTTCTTTTAATTAAATATTATGAAAAACCTAAAAACAATCACTACATTAATTTTATTGGCAGCCTTTTATTTTGTAATAAATCCCGGGTGTAAAAAAGACCGTATTGAAGAACCGGAGCCGGACCCATTGAAAGAGTACAGTTCTATCAATAATTACTTTGATTCCAAAAAGCAGGAAGAGCAAGAATTCATTATTGACACCTCAGGGAGTGGGCCAATAGTGGGGAATCAGGGGACAAAGATCTGGATCTGGAAAGGATGCCTGGAGTTTCCTAATGGGGATACTGTGAGCTGGCCTTATACGGTAAAATTGGTTGAATTATATACCCCCAAAGACATGATCTACTATCAGATGCCAACGATCACTTCCGGCAAGATAATGGAAACTGATGGTGAAATTAGACTACGTGCCTTTAAAGATGGAATTGAATTGAAGTTAAAGGCAGGTTGTTATGTGCCTATTGAAATGGTTAATGGTTCACCTAAAAGTTATATGCGAGTATATTATGGTTTTGAAACCGGCGGATACCCTGACTGGACGGATGATCCTTCTGCTTTAGGGGTATCCACAACGATTACCCCTGATTTTTCAACATCAGCAGGGGGTTATTTGGACTCCATTGTCATATTAGGTTGGATCAATTGCGGGTTCCAGGTAGGGACTGGTGCTGGTTATACGATAACATTTACCTCTACCACTGATAATTTACAGAACGTGGGGATATTCATCTATTTTCCCAACACAGCAACAGTGATGCAAGTTTATAATAAGGTGTCCGGCTTGATCCCGAATGGTTCTGATGTTAAAATAGTTGGGATAGGAGTTGATGGCAGTGGACAATTGTTCAGTTTTGATCAGACCAAAACGGTTACTTCAAGTAGTAGTCTTAGTGTAACATTAAACTCCATTTCAGATGGGGCCCTTACTTCTCTTTTGGATGCATTATGATGATTTTGATAAGAGAGGGAGTTTTAGGGAAAATAGGGACAAGATCAGCAAGAGTTTGAGTTTGAGTAATGAGAAAACAGTTGCTCGTGCAGACATCTTCCTCGAAACTCACACTCCACACTCGCAACTGTTTTATGCTCCCCCTACCCCAAAAATCTCGAACCAATTGATTGAGGATTTGAAGAGAATCTATGAACTCAAGCCCTTCATAGCTGTTGAGCCTATGGAAAGTAAGTGAGCGTATATGGTTGAATGGTAGCAGTTAATACTATTTACCTCCCTTAATGGAATAGAATCAGTAAGCCAATGATATGAATTAAACTAAAGTAACTTTAATAATAACGAGTAAGATATACGGACTTAAGCATGTCAATTTCGAAAAAAACTTTCCTTGAAAAGATTGCTCAGGCAATGTACATTGTTTCTGTTTTTAGTAATTCAGTTTGTTATTTTCCTATGAAGAAAGTACTGATGATTGGACTGATAGCATTGAAGATATCGACACTTAATGCATTCGGGCAGGTTTTAATGCCTAAAAGTGATTCTTTTAATCCTGTTAATATTGGTTCTAATATAGATGAAGAGGATGAAAGTAAAAATTTATTATCAAACAAAAGTATTCTATCAACGAATTCAAATGAAAGCCATCAAATAGTACGTTCTATTCTCAATGAGATTAATCAATACAAGCCACCAGAAGATTATAAATTGCCATCCTTGCAATCTGAATTAGGAGCTGAACATTTTAATAAGGCTTTTGATGAGATAGTTGGTATGCTCGAAGGGGATCAACCTCTCAGTTTAAAAAGAGCAGTCTTTCTTACAGAAAATGCTTATTTCGGAAACAAGATGGAATTAGAAAAATATCTAAGACATATCAAGGAAATGGCAATGATTTTATCTCTTAAAATGCAACAAGAAGGATTGGAGATGGATGATAATCAAGCAATAAATTACATTGTTCACCAATTCATGGGAGATACACTTATCATAAACGTTCCAAACAGCGAACAAACAGTTACTACATTTCCAAAAAGGTATGACTTCGATGATCCCTTTGGTTACGAAGATGGCGGTAAATTGTTTGTTTCTAAATTGTTGGCAATGAATACCGGACAATGTAAATCCTTACCATTGCTTTATTTAATACTTGTTTATGAATTAGGAGGACATGCTTATCTTTCCTTATCCCCTTCACATTCTTTTATTAAGTATCAAACTGAAAAAGGAGTAATGGTCAATCTGGAACTTACGAATAATAGATTTACAAGTGACTCCTGGATTACCGGATCAGGTTATGTAAAATCAGAAGCTATAAGAAATGGTATTTACCTTGACACACTAAGTAAAAGGAAAATTGTTGCTCAATGCTTGGTTGATTTAGGACAATATTATAGTTGGAGGTTTGGAGGATATGATGAATTTGTTCTTAAATGTGCCAATAAAGCTCTTGAATACCATCCAAATAATATTCTCGCATTTCAGGTGAAGTCTGATTACTATACACTCCTTTTTCAGGAAGTTGCAAAGAAATTAATGTTAGAGAATATGGAACAGTTAAAAACCAATCCTAAAGCAAATGCCTTGTTTGAGCAAATGAAAAATATGTACGGATTGATTGATAATTTAGGTTATGAAGATATGCCTGAAAAAGCTTATTTGGATTGGTTGCAAACTTTAGAAGAGAAGCAACAACAGCAATTACATAACAAACAAAATGTTCAATTATCAAAATCTATGCATTAATGAAAATAGCAGGAATTATATGGCTTCTCTTGATTTCATTGATGGTTAATGCCAAGGATTCATCAACTGAACATGATTCAATCTATGAAAAAGCTTACTTGGAAATAAAGAGTATATTAAAAGGTGAGCAAACTTATAGTTTTAAGAGAGCTGTTTTTCTAACCGAAAACGCTTATCTGAACAATACTCTTTCTTACTCAAAATTCAATGCTGCAATTGATTACCTTAAGTTGCTTTGTGAGGGATTCATTATTTCCAATGAGGAAGGGTTTGTATACAATCTTGAAGACAGAGATGAAATGATCAAACGAGGAGCTCTTTTTAACATAATGACCGATACTATTCCAATTTTTTCTTCTTTAGATACAATATTTTACCACTATCCTTATACCTATGATTTTGATGATATTTGGGGTAAGACCGATTGGTCTAAGATGTTCGTATCTAAGCTTCTAAGTACTCATAAGGGCAATTGCCATTCATTGCCATACCTCTACAAGATAGTTGCTGAAGAAATGGGTATTGAAGCTCAATTAGCATTTGCCCCTAATCACATATATATTAAACATAGATCAAAACAATTAGGAATGTACAATACAGAATTAACAAGTGGCACATTCCCAATAGATGCTTGGTTAATGGCATCGGGTTATATTCATTTGGATGCAATAAGAAGTGGTATATATATGGAATCGTTGAGTGACCAACAAGCAATATCAGTATGTTTAATTGATCTTGCTCAATGCTATGAAAGACAACATGGTTCGGGAGGCGATGATTTTGTTTTGAATTGCTGTGAAACAGCTTTGCAATACTATCCAAATTATATCAATGGACTTCTACTAAAATCAGAAGTGCTAAAAGGAAGTTTTGATAAAATCATGAAAGAGAATAAAGCTGATTATCCTAAAGATATCTTTCATATCCCTGATGCAAAAGACATCTTTAATGAATATGAGAGCATTATTGTTTCAATACATAAACTTGGTTACCGGAGAATGCCTGAAGAAATGTATCTGAGTTGGTTATTAGACTTAAAAGAAAATCAATCAACATATAATAATAATAAAATAATTCATAATTTTAAAACTATTAAACCTAACTAAGATGAGATATACAATCTACATTCAGTTTTGCGTTTTGCTAACAATGATATTGACATCTAATGCACAAGATAATACTCACAACCCTTACAAGTCATTAGGCAAGAAAGCAGAAATCCTCACGCTTTCTGACGGATTATACCAAGAGTTTTTTGATACTGATTCGATAGAAATCATTGGCTCGGCTATTTTAAATACCAATACTATGCAAGTAGTTGGTTTTGTAGAATACGATACATTGTATTCCGAAGCTACGTTAGAACCGGAAGTGGTGAGTCGTTGGTTGAGTCCTGATCCATTGGCCGTTAAATATCCTGAAATGTCTCCTTACCATTTCGTCAAAAACGATCCAATAATATATATTGATCCAGATGGAAGAGAAAATAAGTATGCCTTAGCATGGGCAAGGGAATCATTGGCTAATAAAGGCAAACCATTCGATGTTTGGTATGGTTCCAAAGAAGGAGGTTGGACATTCAACCCCGATAAAGTCCCAAACTACACTGTTTGTTACGAAGCATGTTGGACAGCGTATATGCAATCTGGAGGACAGATCACAGAATATTTAAACCAATCAGGCTTTTCATCTAAGAGTTCGGGATTTAAAGGAAGAGTTTTAGGAATTGAGTGGTTTAAGGCAGGAACTGGAGAAAATCGTTCCTTTGTAAGTGATATTAGTAACGGTGAATTGGGCGATATTGTATTTATGGGTGAAAATAGAGCCGATTTAGGTCATTCGGTTCTATTAGCCGAATTGCCTGAAGCAGGATCATATGAAAATGAGGAGGGCAAAATTATTGAAACAATGACCTTAGAAACACTTAGTACAGCATCTGACTCAGATTCTGGGAATTATGGCGAAAGAACATTTACTTTTGAGAAACAGGACGGGAAGTGGATAGAACAAGGAACAGGATATGAGTTTAAGGGTTTTGGTCAACTAAATGAAGATAACTTACGAGGTGATCCCAAGCTTCTTGAAGAAGATACAAATAATGGAACAAGTGGAGGAGGATAAACAAACTTAAACACTATGAACATATTTCACTTATTGCTGCTATTATCATTTAGTATTTCATGTCAAAACTCAGGCCTATCCAAAACAGATGAAAAAACCATAAAAGAAATATTATTGCAAAAAACTATTGACCTACCATTGTTGCAACCCTATTTTTCAAATGCTAATACTACAAAGTTATATTTAGTGCGAAATGAGTTTATTGAACAACATGAAACAATAGAACTATCTAAATTTGATCAACCTGTTGGAATATTAGCAGAAGATGAAATCCCAGAAAATGAGCATTTCTTTAAACTTGTTGAGTACACGAAAGTCGAAAACGCAATTCGAATTCAAGTATTATATCAGAAACAAGGAATAATTATCTCGACATTTTTTACATTGGAAAATGATACTTGGCAATTAAAAAGTTCTTTTATTGATGAAGTTTGAGGTAATATCAGGAGTCTTTTGTATACTATTATTACTTACTAACTTATCTGGCCCAAACGTCCGCTTATGACTTTTCATAAAAAAAGAAACCTTTAAAAAATCAGTTTGAGATAGAGTATACCCCCACTATAATTCGGTGGAAAAATATGATTAGTGAGAGAAATCAGCAACAAAAACAGCAAGAGTTTGAGAGTGAGTATTGAGAAAACAGAAGCGAGTGTGCTCGCTCTTCCGCCAGTTGTCGGACAGGCGCTCTCACTCTCAAAACTGATTTATGCTCCCCCTCCTGGACTTCCGCCTTCGTTTCACTTCGTCGGATAAACTTCTCGTC
>CAZNGA010000008.1:0-46432 GCA_964572485.1 uncultured Chitinophagales bacterium | reverse complement strand
ATAAAAAAGGGTCACCTTGCGGCAACCCTTTTTCATTCGCTCCCCCTCCTGGACTTCCGCCTTCGTTTCACTTCGTCGGATAAACTTCTCGTCCAGGACGGGTCCCAGCAAATAAAAAAGGGTCACCTTGCGGCAACCCTTTTTCATTCGCTCCCCCTCCTGGACTCGAACCAGGGACCTACTGATTAACAGTCAGTTGCTCTAACCAACTGAGCTAAGGAGGATTCTAAAAATTGGAAGCACAAATTTATAGATTTAATGGAAAATAAGCAATCTTTATATTCGTTTTTACCGCCCTTTACATTTTTACTTTTGTAATTTTGGGCTAATGTTTAATTAAATTTAGATTATGAGCTTATTGGTCGTTGGAAGTGTTGCCTTTGATGCGATTGAGACCCCATTTGGTAAAACAGATAAGATCGTAGGTGGCGCTGCCACCTATATCAGCCATGCAGCATCTTATTTTGCTAGCGATGTTCAATTGGTGTCTGTTGTGGGTGATGATTTTCCGAAATCAGAGATCGGAAGGTTTCAACAGAAGAATATAGATATTGATGGTCTGCAGATCAAAGAAGGAGAAAAATCCTTTTTCTGGTCAGGGAAGTATAGCATGGATATGAATACTCGTGATACACTTGAAACACAACTTAATGTCCTGGAAGATTTTGACCCCATATTGCCAGAAAGTTATCAAAATTGTGAGTTCCTGATGCTTGGCAACCTTTCTCCAAATGTGCAACTACGCGTTTTGGAGCAATTGAAGGAAAGGCCAAAGCTTATTGTCCTTGATACCATGAACTTTTGGATGGATACTGCCCTTGAGGATCTGAAAGAGGTCATTAAAGGGATTGACGTTCTCACCATAAATGATGAAGAGGCCAGACAATTATCCGGCCATTTCTCCCTGGTGAAAGCGGCACATAAGATCCTGAAAATGGGCCCCAAATGTTTGGTCATCAAGAAGGGTGAAAATGGGGCTTTGCTTTTTCATGAGGATCGAGTATTTTTTGCTCCTGCCTTACCTTTGGAAGATGTCTTCGACCCAACAGGTGCGGGAGATACTTTTGCCGGGGGCTTTATTGGTTATTTGGCGAAATCAGGAGATATTTCATTCAGTAATATGAAAAGAGCCATAATCTTTGGCTCAGCAATGGCTTCCTTTTGCGTGGAAAAATTTGGAACCGAGCAGCTTGTAGATCTTACACAGGACAAAATTGATGATCGGGTGCAAGGATTTGTGGATCTGGTGCAGTTTGATATCTCTCTAATAAAAAGGTAACAGGAACCTATATCCACCCTTTTTTATGGAGATGTTCCCCGATTTGTATGGCATTGGTGGCTGCCCCTTTCCTTAAGTTATCAGAAACGATCCACATGTTGAGAGAATTTGGTTGTGACTCATCCCTGCGGATCCTTCCTACATAAACCCCATCTTTACCCTTTGCAAAAATAGGCATAGGATATACATTTTGTCCGGGATCATCCTGTACCTCTACTCCAGAAGAAGCCTCCATGAGCTCTCTTATTTCGTCAACCTCATATTCCTTTTCAAATTCAACGTTCACACTCTCTGAATGGCCACCTATAACCGGTATACGCACAGCAGTGGCAGTGATATTTATCGAATCATCACCTAATATTTTTCTCGTCTCATTGACCAGCTTTATCTCTTCACTTGTATAATGGTTTTCCTCAAAATCCCCTGCATGAGGCAGGCAGTTGAGGTCGATAGGATGGGGATAAACTTGTTCGACAATAACTCCTGTCCTTTCGTTATCCAGCTGTTCTACCGCTTTTAATCCTGTTCCCGTTACCGACTGATAGGTGGAGATCACCAGCCGCTTTATCTTGTACATTTTGTGTAAAGGAGCCAGGGCTAATGCTAATTGAATGGTGGAGCAATTAGGGTTGGCAATGAGCTTGTCATTTTCTGACAATTCATGAGCATTGATCTCAGGAACTACCAATTTGATCTTGGGATCCAACCGCCATGTAGATGAATTGTCAATTACAGTAATACCCTTATCAATGAATTTAGGTGCCCACTCTGTAGAGATTCCATTTCCCGCAGTAAAGAAGGCTAGATTTGGTTGAAGATCAAGTGCTTCTGTTATTCCCGTTACCTGGTATTTGTTTTTATTGAAAAGAATTCCCCTCTCCTTCGACTTATCTGAAGCAACAGGGATAAACTCGTCCACCGGGAATTTCCTTTCTTCCAGGATCTTGCACGTCGTTTGTCCCACCAGGCCTGTTGCACCTATTACTGCAATGTTCATATAATTGATTTGTCTGCAAAATTAACATTATAAAGCCAGATATGCTTGAAAATTTACGATTCGTGCATGGATTACCCTTTGGGTGTAACTTTTTGCCGAAAAGTGTTTCATAGATTTTCGATCTCCCTTTCTATTATTGATGTTAAATCTAATAGCTAATGAAATATTGTCTACTTTTTGTTTTGAATTTTGCTCCACTGATCTCTTTGGCCCAATGGACCGACGATTTCGGTGATGGGAACTTTACGAATAACCCCTCATGGTCAGGGGATGATACGGTATTTGAGGTGGATGTGTCAAATACGCTCCATCTAAATGGACCACCAGTATCGGGGAGGAGATATTTGAGCACCCAAAGTACATCTATAGAGAATGCTGAATGGGAATTCCTGGTGGAAATGGCTTTTAATCCTTCCTCAAGTAATTACACAAAGGTCTATATCGTATCTGATGCTCAGGAGCTCACTAGCAATTTGAATGGTTATTTTGTAAAGATCGGAGGTGCAGAAGATGAAGTGAGCTTATATAAACAAACCGGTGCCAGTGAAATGGAGATCATTGATGGGATAGATGACCGGGTTAACAGCGTATCCATTGCCATCAGGGTAAAGTTGACCAGGGATTCAATCGGAAACTGGGCCCTTTATTCTGATAATAGCGGAGGAACACTTTTTACCCCCGAAGGATCGGTTGTAGATGACACTTATTTCTATAGTAGTTGGTTTGGGATCGTTTGTGTCCATACCTCCACCCGTGCCGATCAATTCTATTTTGATGATTTTTTGGTTTCGGGATCCTCTTATGTTGATTCTATACAACCATTTATTGAAAGGATTGAGATCAATTCTTCTGATCAGATAAGCCTTTGCTTTTCTGAAATTGTCGACAAGTCTTCAGGTGAGCTCAAGAGTAATTATTTTGTTAACAAAGGGATCTCTGAACCTATCGTTTGTTTTATTGATACCTCTGATGGCTCAAAGGTCCATTTGACTCTTGGAAATCCACTTGAGCCAACCATTGAATATCAACTTAATGTAAGTGGGATCAAGGATCTTTTTGGGAATACCATGGTATCCACTCATCATGACATTGTCTTTTATATTGCTCATCAATATGATGTGGTGATCAATGAAGTATTTGCCGATCCTTCCCCCTCTATAGGACTCCCGGAGGAAGAGTTCATTGAGCTATATAATAGAAGTGAATTTACCATATCACTAAAGGATTGGGAATTCTCAGATGGCTCAACAAAAGGGGCCATTCCGGACATGGCCATTGCGCCGGATAGCTTTATCATATTATGTAGTCTACCTGCTGTAGGGGCCTATAGTAAATATGGCACTACATTCGGATTAAATAATTGGCCATCACTAAACAACTCTGGAGATGGGTTGATATTATCAAATGATAGCGGGGTAGTTATACATAGAGTAACCTATAAAGATGATTGGTTTCAGAATAACCTCAAGAGGGATGGGGGATGGTCACTGGAAATGATAGATACTGAAAATCCCTGTGCAGGAGCACATAATTGGGCCGGTTCCTCTGCTCAGGGTGGGGGAACCCCGGGCAGCCAAAATAGTGTGTTTGGTGAGAACAGAGATGTTTTACCCCCTTTTTTGATAAGAGCTGTAGTAGTTGATTCAGTGACCATCAAATTATTGTTCAATGAGGTTTTGGATCTATCAAAAGGTAGTGATACCAACATATACACCATAGATCATGGTATTGGCAACCCAAAGTATGCATCAGTTGATTCTACCGATCAAAGGAACGTCCTGATCAAAATGCCTGAACCTATGGTAGAAAAACGAATATACAAGGTCACCATTACCGGTATTAGTGATTGTGTGGGAAATAGCGTAAGTGGTGATAGCTATGCATTGTTTGGCATTCCGGAACAAATAAATCCCTCAGATTTAGTGATCAATGAGCTATTATTTAATCCAAAACTTTTTTGCTCAGATTTCGTAGAATTATATAACCGGACAAATAAGATCATTGATCTGGAAGGCCTTTATGTAGCTAATCTTGGAGAGGGCGATTCACTTTATCAAGTGGAAATAATTAGTAATGAGGGGTATTTAGTTTTCCCTCAGCAGTATATAGTATTGTCAGAAGATATTGCAAGTATAAGTAGAGGATATATGACAAACAATTTTTACTCTTTTATTGAAGTTTCTGATATGCCTTCTTTTCCTGATAAGGAGGGAGCGGTTATCCTATTAAGTAACAGCGGTGAACGGATAGACCAGGTCAGTTATAATGAGGATATGCACTTTGATCTGATGGATAATGTAGAGGGGGTTTCTTTAGAACGGATTCATTTTGACAAACCTTCTCAGGATGAGGATAATTGGCATTCAGCTTCTTCAACAGTAGGCTATGCTACACCGGGTTACCAGAATTCGCAATTCAGTAATTTTTTATTTGGGAGTGGTACTATTACTGTTGAGCCGATTGTTTTTTCTCCCGATAATGATGGATATAGGGATTTTGTAAAGATCCATTACTTATTTAAGAAACATGGATATACAGCAACTGTTTCTATATATGATATAAAAGGCAGGTGGATCAGGACACTTGTGAATAATGAGTTATTAGGGATTTCCGGTACTTATGTATGGGATGGCTTAACAAATGAAGGCAATAAAGCTCGAATGGGAATGTACATCATCTATTTTGAAGCATTTGATCTGGAAGGAAAGATGGTCAAAACAAAAAAGACCTGTGTACTAGGAGGGCCGTACAATTAGAAGATATTATTATAGAATATACTATCTGCAATTGCTGAAATTTCTTACATATGCGATGTAATAGGCCATTCTCGTTTGAAGGCCGTAGCAGATAGTGTCAATTTTGAATTATTAAAAGAAAGAGAACCCAAATTATTAATTAGAAACGGAGGATTTAAAATGAAATTTTTACCACCAATGAAAAGTTGTAAAGTAGTAACATTAGTGTGGATCGCACTTTTTGTCATCTGCTCTATTAGCGTTGTATTTGCACAGGATGACAATCAAACCACATCAAGCAAATCCATTGATTTTACTGATGAGTATTTAAAAGACAAGCACACGGAAGACCAGAATTCTGAAGAGGTTCATTTTGAATATGAAGTGCACATTATTAATACCACCAATGATGCGGATGAAGATTCCGAATTGCCAATTGAAGGTGCTAAAATTGATCTGCTTAACAAAACAGCAAATTCTTCTGAATTAGAGATGACAGATAGCTCAGGCATAGCAATATTGATATTAAAGCCCAACTCTACCTATGAGATAAAGATATCAAAGAAAGGATATTTACCAAAGCGGCTTTATATATCTGTTAGCAATCTCAATAAGCATGAATACAATTCTGTTACCTTCACATTAAAGAAGTATAAAAAGAGTGTTTTCTCAGGTGGGGCCATTTTAGGGTACTAAAAGGGGTTATCCCTATTTAAAAACTGAGCGAAGAGTACTACATCAATTGTGAAATGGGCAGTGATCGAGGAGATCAAACCAACGTATTCATATAAGTAGCCCAGGCCACCACTTATCAGTATCATTACTATTCCATAGACACTTAAGCGCCAATTCTTTGGATTGAGATAGCCATGTAGTAGTATGAATACAAAGGCAGTAAGCCAGATGCCAAGAAATGGCTGGACACCTCCCCTGAATAATATTTCTTCTCCTACACCGGCACAAAATGAAAGGAAAACGATATCCCTTACTTGTATATGAAGAGGGAGTAGTAATTCTGAAAAAAAGTTACGGACAGGAGTGAAAAAATCTCTCTTTATTATTCTCAGGGCCAGCCATGAGGACGCAAGACCAAACATTGTACCTGATAATACCTGAATGATCACCCCCTTCCCACCGGTGATCACCGATATTATAGTTCTGTCCTGGAAAAAGTGGATCATCAGAGCTCCGATACCACCAAATCCAACCAAAGTGATCCAGCCGAAAATGTAAAGGGTCTTTTTGGTTAACTTCATTATTCTAAATTTTCAATCTGTGGTATCCTGATAGTGGGGAGCCCCCCATCCCCCACAACAAATTAGCACTTTTGTCGCAAAGGTACCAAAACAGTTTTGCACTCAAAGTTACACAAATTGAGGTGAGCTTGAGAGTTTGTGCGAGTGTGAATAGAGGATGACAAAGAAGAAAAGAAAGGAAAAGGAAAGAGATGAAATTGGATGTATGTCATTGACTTTTTTCCCCAAGGGGGAACGGGACATCCCCCCACTACAAATTACGATTTTTTGACTGAACAAAAAGAAACAGTTTTACACCAAAAGTTACACGCTAAATGTTGTATGACAGCTTCTTTGTTAACACCTTCAAGTTATATACCTTTATAGTATGGCTGATAAAAAGGAGAAGAGAACAGAAATAAAGGAATTTGGGGAGTTTGGATTGATAGACCACCTTACCGGAAATTTCAAGAAGCAGAACACTTCAACAGTTAAAGGGATTGGCGATGATGCAGCAGTTATCAAACAAAAGGATCAGCTGACTGTAATTTCGACAGACCTTCTTATCGAGAATATTCATTTTGATCTGATGTATGTTCCCTTAAAGCATTTAGGGTATAAATCGGTAGTGGTGAATTTGTCAGATATATATGCAATGAATGCAGTGCCAAAACAACTCACATTTTCAATTGCAATATCCAACAGGTTCTCAGTGGAAGCCATTGAGGAGCTCTATGAAGGAATTGAGGTCTGCTGTAAAAAGTATGGTGTTGACCTGATCGGAGGAGATACTTCAAGTTCTCCTGAGAGCATGATGATCAGTGTTACAGCTATTGGAGAAGTGTCAGAGAAGAATATCGTCTATAGAGATGGTGCCAAAAAGGGGGATCTTATTTGCATTACCGGGGACCTGGGAGCGGCATATCTTGGTGTGCAATTGTTAGAACGTGAAAAACAAATATTCCTAGAAAACCCGGAAGTACAGCCTGACTTGGAAAGTCAGGATTATGTTGTTGGAAGGCAGTTGAAGCCTGATGCCCGTAAAGATGTTATCGAGCTTTTTAGAGAGAGCCACCTGGTTCCCACCTCAATGATCGATGTCTCTGATGGCCTATCTTCGGATATGCGCCATATTTGTAACCAATCCAAAGTTGGATGTCAGATCCTGGAAGACCAACTTCCCATCCATGAAGACACCTTTAATTTAGCGCTGAAATTCAGGGTTGACCCGACCACTTGCGCATTGAATGGAGGTGAAGACTATGAGTTGTTGTTCACTGTTGACAAAAAAGACAAACAAAAGGTGGAAAACAATCCATTCTTTTCCATCATCGGAGAGGTAACTGATCCAAAGAAGGGAAGTAAGCTGATGACGAAGGGTGGTAATGAGCATGACTTGATCGCTCAGGGATGGAATACTTTTGAAAAGGATGAAGCGGATTAGCCGCTAATTGAGCCCATAAAACGAGAAACATTTTTTATTTTTGACTCAAATTGAAAAATATAATATCATGATTAAAAAAAGTATATTATTAGCAGTCTTAGTAGGTGTTATAACAGTAGCATTTGCACAGAAAACAACATTTTCATCTTATGATCTCTTCAAGATAAAACAGGTCTATGAAAATTCGATGTCTCCAAATGGTAAGTACATTGCTTATGTGGTAAATATCCCCCGGCCATTTTCTGATGAGCCCGGAGGAGATTATAAAGAATTGCATATATATACTGTGAGTACAGGGATATCACGATTGTTCATTGGAGGTAAGAAGTCCTTTTCTTCGTTAGGATGGACACCAAATAGCCGGGAGATCACATTTTTAGCCAAGTTTGATGATGAAAAACGCAAGCAAGTGTACGCCATAAATGTTAATGGCGGAGCTCCTTATCCTGTAACTAAAATAGCTACAACCATTTATAGTTACAGCTGGAATCCTCAAAACAATACGATTGCCTATATATCTGTAGAGAAGGATGATAGCCGTAGTGCGCTTATTAAGAAGGGATTCAATGCAGAGGTTTTTGAGGAGACCGACCATTCAAGGAACCTGTACATCTATGATATTGATAAGAGTTCATCTGAGCAGATCACAAAGGAGATAAGTGTTTTTAGTATGAGCTGGAACCCTCAAGGCACAATGTTGGCAGCCCAGATCTCAAAGAAGAATGAAACTGACCATTCCTATATGTTTAAGGATATGTATACAATAGATCCTGCGTCAAAGGAGGTCAAACTTTTGGTAGATAATCCGGGGAAATTGACGTCAATGGCTTGGAGCCCTGATGGTAAGAATATAGCCATCGTTTGCGCTATTGATATTAATGATCCCGTTTCGGGGAGCTTGTTCATATTACCTGTTCCAAACAGTAAGAAGTTCACAGAACTTAAGAACTATACCAGCAATGTACCCTTTTCTGTAAGGTCTGTAAAGTGGAGGGATAACGGTACTGTGGTCTATAATGCTGATGAAAGTGTGAGCACTGTACTTTACGCTCAAAAGATCACCGGAGGAGAAAAGCAGGTATTATTATCCGGCGGTAAAGTGATCTTCTATAGTTTCAAGATCACAAAGGGCAAGGTTGTTTTTAGCGGAAGCACACCTCTTCATGCCAGCGAACTTTTCACATTTGACCTCAAAAGGAAAAGCTTGAAAAGGTGGACCAACTCTAATGAGTGGATGGATGATAAGAAGTTCGGCAAACAGGAAAAAATTTCTTATCAGTCGCGTGATGGATTGACAATGGAGGGGATACTGATTTATCCTGTTGACTATGAAGAAGGCAAGCAATATCCTCTGATCACGTACGTGCATGGCGGACCTGAATCTCATGTTAGAAATGGATGGTCCACCTATTACAGTATGTGGGGGCAAGTAGCTGCCGGAAAGGAATATTTCGTATTTATGCCTAACTACCGGGGAAGTTCCGGAAGAGGTGTTGCCTTTTCTAAAATGGATCAGGGAGATATGGGAGACGAGGAATTCAATGATGTATTAGATGGTATCGATTACCTGATCAATAGAGGAATGGTGGATAAGAGCAAGGTTGGTATCGGCGGCGGTTCTTATGGTGGATATTTTGCATCATGGGGTGCTACCAAGCATTCAGAGAGATTTGCCGCAGCTGTTTCTTTTGTTGGGATCACCGACCATTTGTCAAAGCGATATACTACTGATATTCCATATGAATCTTATTATGTGCATTGGAAAGTTTGGGTTCATGAGGATTATGACCTAGCCCTTGACAGAAGTCCCATAAAATATATTACTAAGAGCATTACACCTACATTGATATTACATGGTAAAAATGATCCCAGGGTACACCCCTCACAGAGTTTGATGCTGTATAGAGGATTGAAATTGCATGGTAAGGCACCTGTACGCCTCATTTGGTATCCGGGTGAAGGTCACGGTAATAGAAAGAATCCTGCAAGATTGGACTATAGTTTGCGAACAATGGCGTGGTTCGATTATTATTTGAAGAGTGATCAACCCAAGGATAAGATGCCTGCAGGGGATATCGAATTCAAGTTGGATTGATCTCTTGACAGAAAATTAAAATTGGATCCTGTATACTAGAATAGGGAAGAGACCCATTTGGTATTCTGTTACCACTTTGTCAGTGGTAGTACTGTAATATTGAAGGAAAATATTTTGTTCGTTCAATAGATTCTTCGCCTCAAAGGCGATCTCATGAGAACTTTTTTTCCTGTTGAATTTAAATCCTATTCTTAGATCCAATCTAAAGTAGTCCTTGAGTTTTTGAGAAAAGGCCAATGAATCTACCCGAACCGTTTTTTCTGCCATCCTCGAAGCATCAAGGTCAATTGGTGTCATGCGTTTTCCACCAATATTTACAATGGTAATATTGAAGCTAAGGATGTTGTCCTTGTTTTTTCCAAACTTGAATTCTTTGCCACCTAAGAAGTTGGTAGCATAATTGCCATTGAATACGGTATTTCTTTCAATGCCATCACTGCCTTTGTATTTGGATTCAAACAATGAACCTGTTAATAGAAAATAGTAACCCCCACTGAAGAATTTCTCTAAGGTTAACTCTACTCCGTAATTGGTTCCTGTCCCTTTACTGGAAAGTAATACAGTGCTGACAATATTCTCAAAATCAACCCCCATATTGATTCCGGAAAATGAATTTGAGGAGCTTGCATACACAGGTACCTGCCTTACTTCTTGGTAATAGGTCTCCATCTTTAATCTCAAATTCTTTGATATGGAATAATCATAACCAAAAACATAATGGTTACTCTTAACAAAATCGAGATCCTTGTTGAGAGTCTTGGTAGTACCATCAGGCTGCATGATCTCACCAAAATACACACCCGGTGGAAGCAATTTACTATGCATACCAAATCCAAAACTTATGGAGTGTTTTGGCTTGAATTGAAACTGTATGGAAGACCTTGGCTCAATAGTTTGCCTGTCATTCAGGAGATAATACATATAATGAGCCCCAATATTGAAGGTGATATTTTCATGAAATTTGTGCTTCCACTGGCCGTATGACTGAATGAGGTTACTGCTGCCACTATAATCAATGATCCTATCCTTTTGTTGGTAGCTAAAATTTGAATTGTAAATGTAATTATCTGTCTGAACGTCAAAGGTCAGATTGTTAAATATTATTCCGGTCCTTATCGTGTTTCTTGCATCGATCTTATGGTTCAGCAACAACGAAACGGTGGTTTTTCCTTCATCAAATTTGCTCTTGAATTCTGGGAGGAATTCATAATTGCTGTTCAGTACATGCTCTTTATAAAATGAGCTAATAATAGATGTGGACAGAATAGCTTTGAAATAGGTTTTGGGACTGATAAAATGCATGAGGGAGGTTCCAATGATGCCTGTTTTGGATCCGGCACTTTCTTTATATTGATCATCCCCATTTTCGATCCAGGCCAAGGAATCTTTTATGGCATCAAAATTAATGATACTCATACCACCTATTCCAAATACGGAGAAGTAGCCCTTACTATTTGGGAAATGAAGTTTAAAAGAAAGATCCTGGTAATCGGGGACAGCACCGATGAAATCCAGTGCACCTATCAAGCCAAGGACTCCAAGGGTGGAATACCTATAACTTATCAAATAGGAATTATACTTCTCTTTATTGAAAGGACCTTCAGCACCTAACTCAAATCCATTGGCCCCCACCTGAAAGATATATTCTCTTTCCTCATTATTTCCCTTACGCATTTTTAAGTCAAAAACTCCGGACGTCGCATTCCCATATTCAGCAGGGAAAGCACTGGTCATAAAATCAGACTTTGCCAATAGGTTGTTATTCAGCATACTGATTCCCCCTCCTGTGGCACCGGAAGTCGAGAAATGGTTGGGGTTGGGGATCTCTACGCCATCCATCCTCCAAAGAATACCTATTGATGAGTTGCCTCTTACAATGATATCATTCCTCATATCATTACCGCTGGCCACTCCTGCAAAATTGGAAGCCATTCGTGCCGGATCGCCCCAACTTCCTGCATACCGATTACTTTCTTCTGGGGAAAAAGTTCTTGCGCTAACAATGGCCATCTCATTGATGGGTCTGTCTTTTCTCTTTTTTGCCGTAACAACCACCTTCAACTCCTTGATCACAGTTTCTTCCATTTCAATGGTCAGCACCAACTGTTTACCACTACCTACCACTAACTCGGGAATGATCACATCTTTGTAGCCAAGATAGGTTACTTTTAGATCGTGCCTTCCTACCGGAACATCCTCCAATCTGAATTTGCCATTGATATCTGTTACAGTCCCCTTAAATGGATCACTGTCGAGCAGTACCACATTTGCGGAAAACAAGGGAGCTTTTGAATCTTTGTCAAGCACCGTCCCTCTAATGGTTTGGGTGAGATTTTGCCCATATCCTTGCACTATGCTACACACAAATAGGGCTATGAAAAGACTCCGTTTCATTTCAGTAATTAGTTTCTCGGTTAAGATCGTCTATTGGATACGTTGGAAAATTTTACTGCAAGCCGGTCATTCAATAGGTACATAACAGGTACGATCACCAAGGTCATAAATGTAGCCACTGTTAAACCAAAAATTACTGTCCATGATAAGGGACCCCAAAAGATCACGCTGTCCCCTCCAAAATATACCTGTGGATTAAAATCGGATAACAGTGTAAAGAAATTGATATTCATTCCTGTAGCAAGGGGCAGTAAGCCAAATACAGTAGTTATGGCTGTTAAAAGTACCGGCCTTAACCTGGTTTTTCCACCCTGGATGATACAAGCCACAAATTCATTGTATGGAAGCCGCTCATTTTCTGAGAGGCCTAGCTCTTTTTTCCTTCGATCACGGACCAATCCTGTATAATCCAATAATACAATTGCATTGTTAACTACAACTCCTGCCAGAGAAATGATACCCATCATCGTCATAATAACGATGAAGTCCATATTATTTATTATCAACCCGAGGAATACACCTATGGTGCTGAAGAGTACAGATGTTAAAATAATGAATGGGGTACTGAATGAATTGAATTGGGAAATGATGATCAGGAATATTGCAAGTATTGCAATTATCAAGGCTCTGGATAAGAAGGCCATTTCCTTGGCTTGCTCTTTTTGCTCACCGGTAAATTTAAATGAATACCCATTTGGCATTTTGAAGCTCTCGAGAGCGATATCGATCTTCTCCACGATCTTGTTGGCGTTGTATCCGGCTAGTATATTTGAATACAATGTAATGGCTCTATTCAGATCTTTTCTTCTAACGGAACCATAAGTAGAGCTGTAACGTACAGAAGCAAGTGCAGATATTGGCACCTGGCTTATCTTACCATTGGACTGATCTCTAAATGTCACTTTCTGATTGATCAAAGTGGTAATATCATTGCGGTACTTTTCAGCAAGTCTTATTTGTATTGGATAGTCATCCTCTCCAATCTTATATTTTGTTACCTCTTTGCCAAATAATGCCGTTCTGAATTCTGAAGCGATACGGTAAGAGGAAACTCCAAATCTTCGTGCTTTTTCTCTGTCGATATCAATAACCAGCTCAGGTTTTCCAAGTTGCAGATCTTTTTTTAAACCTTCAATACCTGGAATTTTCTGCTGTTCTATGAATCGCTTCATCTTTTCAGAAATAGCAACCAACGTCTCGAAATCATCTCCTGTTATTTCAATATTGATGGGTTTTCCCATCGGCGGACCGTTAGCGTCTTTGTCAACAGTGATCTGCACTCCGGGGAATTTGCTCATTTTTTTTCTTACTTCCGTCAATATTTCACTTGATTTTAATCCGGCTGCGATCCTATGCTCTATCTCCTTGAAGGAGATGGTTATACGTGCTTTATGTGGCGTGATACCGGTGCTGGGCCCTTCCATGGGATCAGCAGCCCCTTCACCAACTTGGGTAATAATTGCCTCAATAACATTCTCATAGGGCTTGATCAGTTTGGATACGGTATCTTCTAATTGCGCTGTGAACTTATTGGTAACATTGATATCAGTACCTATCGGTTTCTCAATAAAGATATTTATGTAGTGAGGTTCATTTTCTGGAAAGAAAACAATATTTGGCGTAAAAGCACCAAAAAGCATAAATGAAAGTATCAAAACCCCTACTGTTCCGATAAGAAATTTTATGGGATTATGCCCCCTAAGAGCAAAAGTCAACAAATTCGAGTAATAGTTTTCAAGTTTTGGCAGGATGTTGCTCTGAAATTTTTTCGAAGCGGGAGATAGAACAAAAACATTGAGTGCCAATAATATCCCACTGAATAGGAACAAGTTGCCGATAGTAAAAGTTTTGGGTAAATAGGGGATATCTTTAAATCCAACTGGAACGAACAACAACAAGCCAATACCTGCCAGCATCAATGTGATCCTGATGGTTCGATTCCTATTTAAAGGAGAAACCCCTCCTACTCTCATATATTTTGAGGTCAGTACAGGATTGATAATGGTTGCCACAAATAGGGAAGAGGTAAGAATAATGATCATCCCTAGTGGCATATAGAACATAAACTCTCCCATAATACCGGGCCACATTGCCAAAGGTAGAAAGGCAGCTAATGTTGTGCCTGTAGAGGCAATGATCGGCAAAGCAACTTCTCCTACACCCTCTTTTGCCGCCTCTACTGGAGAGTACCCTTCATCCATAAGGCGGTAAATGTTTTCGACAACTACAATCCCGTTATCAACTAATAATCCAAGGGACAAAATAGAAGAGAATAGCACCATCATATTCATGGTGACTCCCATAGTATCAAAAAGTATAAATCCTATGAACATAGATAATGGTATAGCCACACCCACAAACAATGCATTACGGGTACCAAGGAAAAATAATAACACTAGAACCACAAGAATGATCCCTAAAATGATACTGTTCTCCAAGTTGTTTACCATGGAAATAGTATTTTTTGATTGATCATTGGTTAGGGAGATATTCAGATTGCCGGGAAGCACTTCTTTCTTTGACTTGGCAAGTATCTTTTGGATCTTTTGTGCTGCGATGATCAGGTTTTCCCCACTTCCTTTAACAACATCGATCATCACTACCCCTTTTTGGTCGCATCTGGCAAAACTTTTCCGGTCAGCAAAAGCGAAGGAAACCTTGGCAATATCTTTAAGGTATACGATATTCTGCTTTTCAAATTTGACAATCACATTTTCGATCTGCTCGACATTTTCAAATTCGCTCTTTACACTAATGGTCCTTTTTAAACCATCCATTAAGATATTACCTCCCGATAAGGTGATATTTTCACCGCGGATCGCATTTTCTATATCTTGAAAACTGATCTCCAATGAAGCCATCTTATGGGGGTCAACATCTATTTTGATTTCACGCTCCAGAAGGCCACGAATGTCAACTTTTGATATTTCGGGTAGTTTCTCGATCTCCTCTTCCAGGTATTCTGCATATCCTTTCAATTCATCATTTGTGTAGCTGCCCGACAGATTGATATTCATAACCGGGAATTCAGATATGTTCACGTCGAAAATATTAGGATCCATATCCAGATCGTTGGGAAGATCTTTTTTTGCCTTATCAACAGCATCCTTTACATCCTGTAATGCCTCCCATGGCTCAATATCTGCTTCGAATTTTACAATTATAGTAGAAAAATCCTGTACAGAAGTTGATGTGATCTCATCCACCTCACTGATCTGGTTGATCTCATTTTCAATAGGTCTGGTAATGAGATTCTCAATATCCAATGGCGAGTTGCCGGGATAGGTAGTACTCACATATATTTCAGGAAATACAACCTCAGGAAAACTTTCCTTTGGCATTGAGCTATATGACCAAATACCCATAAAGACGATCACGAAAACAAGGATCATTACAGTGATCTTGTTCTTTAAGGCAATATTGGTCAATTTAAATTCCTTGATCAATTTATTATCGGAGCGACTTTCACTCATGCTTTTCTTTTTTTGATATTAATTGAGAATGGTAATTTCTTCAGCGTCTGCAACTTCCATTGAACCTTCAGTGATCAATTGATCTGATTCTTTCAACCCTGAGATGACCAATGTCTTTCCTTTATAAGATTGTCCTGTTTCAATGTTGACTTTATGAGAGACTTTATTGCCATCTTGAGTTTGCGCCAGAAATACATAGGCCTGTTCACCATTGTGAAGAATGTATTTGCTGGGAACCACAATTGCTTCCCTCTTAGTAAAATCTTTGAGTCTAATAACAGACATTAAATTGGGCTTTAAAGTAAGGCTCTTTTCCAGCAGCAGTGCCTCTACCTTAAAGGTCCTGTTCATTGGGTTAATATATTGTCCAACAGCACTTATAATTCCCTTTTGGGTGAGCTTTAGTGATGGAAAGGACACCTGGACTGTATCTCCCTTATTGAATTTGCCAACATATGCTTCTGAAACATCAGCTTCTGTATAAATATTTCCAAGGTTGACCACTCTGATAAGTTGTGTGCCGGGGCCGGCCATCTCTCCCTTTTTTATGAATACCTCATCAACAGTCCCATCGATCGGAGAAGAAACCTGAGTAAGTTCAATTTGTGCTTTTAAAGTTTGCACCTTCTTCTCAAGGGATTCTTTCCCCGTTTTAGCCTGAAGGTATTGGATCTCAGATCCTATCTCTTGATCCCAAAGATTCTTCTGTTTCTGGTAAATGGTTTGAGCCAGACCAAGTGATGTTTGAAGATCGTCCAGGTTCTTTTGAAGGATCCGGGAATCGATCTGAAGCAATAACTGGCCTTTATTAATGACATCACCCTCTTTTACAAGGGTGCTTTTAACAACGCCACCGATCTCTGCACTTAGCAAGATAGTTTCTTTTGATTCAGCGGTGCCTTGAACTTCAATGTAATGATCAAAAACCGTTGTTTCAATATTTATCGTATTGACTAGTGTCCCTTTATCTTCGTCGGGTACCCATGTGGAGTCAAATTCGAGGATCTCTTTTTCGAGGGTTGCGATTTTTACATCCAGTTCGGTTAAGTCCTCTTTTAGTTTTGATAGTTTTTCCTTCTTTGCTTCCAGGTCATCAGATTGTTGACAACCTAATAGTGTAAAAGAAACTATAAAGGAGGCGATAAGTAATTTTTTCATTTTTGTTTATTTAGTTATTTCCTAATGCTTTATCTAGGTCAGTTTTTGCATTTAAAAGATCATATAATGCGCTTATATAAGTGGCTTGTGTTTTATAAAGTTCGGATTGGGCATTTGACATTTCTATACTTGAACCCACTCCTTCATTATATTTTACTAATGTGGTCTGATATATTTCTTCCGCAAGGGTCAGGTTTTTCAATTGAGTCTCCATTTGTCTGAGACCATTTATGTAGTTCGTCTTTGCTTTCTGAACCTCCAAACTCAATGCCTGGTCTAGATTTTGTTCGTTGTTTTTAAGCTGTAACAGGTCGATCTTGGCTTGTTGTATCTTGGCTGACTTTGAAAAGCCGTCAAAAATAGGAAGTTGCAATTTTAAACCCCAAAGATTAGTTTTGAACCAATCTCTTTCAGGAACGAAGAAGTTGAATACATTTCTTGGTGCATTATCCTGATGTGAGAAAAATGCTGACGCTGAAGGTAAGTATCCATACCGATACCTTCTGATATTCAATTTGGCTAAGGATATCTGTGTTTGCAGCGCCTGGAACTCTATCCTGTTTCGTATATCAAGGTTGGGCGATACATCAGCAGGCATATGATCTATCAATCCTTGCAAGCTGTCAATGATGATTATGGAATCCTTAAGCGGGTATCCCATATGAAATTTCAAGACCGTATTTGCGAGCACTTTTTGCCTTTTTAGATTTTGGAGTTGGATTTGTAGTCCCGAAAGAGCCAATTTAAGACGGTCAACATCCAGTTTTTCAACAAAACCATTTTGATACATTTGATCTGTTTCAAAGTAGGTCTTTTCCAAATTTTGAACATTCTTAGTCACAATATCAACTTGCTCCTTAACGATCAGGTTCGCATAATAAGCTTTGGCCACATTTACTGATATGTCAATTTCTGTAAGTTGTGATTGTTTCTTTGTCAGGTCAACGTATACCCTTGCAGCTTGTAAACCAACGATATAGGTGCCATCAAAGAGCAATTGGTTAGCTACTAACTGAAAGGTAAGGTCTTGTTCAGTTCCGAATTGAACCTCAACATTCCCTGATTGCCCAAAAATTTCTCCGGGTATCAGGGAGGTAGGAATATCAATAAAGTTAGTGTAAGTAAGATCAGCATTTATATGGGGAAGGCCGATGGAAGTTGTTTCCAGCACCTGCTTTTTTGAGTATTTGATAGATAATTGTACATTCTTTATCGCAATATTGTGTTCCAATGCATAAGTCTGTGCTTGCTTAAGTGTAAAAGCACTCCCCCCACTATTTTGGGCAAACAGCGTGGAATTATTGCATAGCAGAACAAAAGAAATGACAGCAAATAATTTATATTTCATTATGTGATTCATTAGGATTTATTTTTTCTAAATAGTCCAACCCTTTCCGGCTGGCAATCCCTCTAATATGATACTTGAACATTTCAGTGATCACATGGGATAAAGGGTATTTATCAAAGGGAAATAGTTCAGGATCAATGATCGCCTCTACTCGTGCCATATAGAATTTGGCGATTACTTCAACATTAAAATCATCGGAATATAATCCCTGTGCTATTCCTTTGTTAATATTTTCAATGATATTTGAATAGGCAAACTCTCTTTTATGCTCCCTGAAAATATGGTAGCTCTCAGAGTGATATTTTTTCAGATCGTACATTAATGAAGTGTTGCGGTCTTTTAATGTCTGGGTAACGAATCTGCATATTTGTAAAAGCTCATCGATCGCATTTTCTGTGGCACTTATAATTTCTGTGATCCCTTCACGTTCGTTGTCAATATAATACTGCATGGTCCTGAGTACGAGATCATCTTTATTCTTAAAATGCTGGTAAAGGGTTTTTTTGGAGATACCGAGTTCAGTAGAGATATCATCCATGGTGACACTCTTTACACCATATTTGACATATATCCCCAGGACCCTTGATAATATATTTTCGATATTTTCCATAAGTGAAATGCGAAAGTACGAAAAATAAACTAAGAAAACATTAATTGGGCAAAAAGTTTCCAAAGTTTCCAAAAATAGGAGAATGCCCCCATTTCTTGCTTATAAAAAGTGGATTTTATTGCCCTGATAATCAACAAGTTAAGAGAAAATATGAAAAAAAGTGAAAATAATAGTACTATGTATTGCATATTACTGTTTAATAACCATATCTTTGCATTAGATAATAGCTTGTTAAACATAAAATGAAATTAAAATTATGAAAACAGGAAAATTTTTAGCCATTGTTGCTCTCTTATTTTTGACAGGATTTCAAGGAAGTTATGGTAACGAAACTTATGATGTAAGTGAAGAAAAGGGGAAGATCGTCCTTGACCATATTGAGCGAATACTTTCATTTCAAGAGCTACCGGAGAGAGATGCACCTTTAATTGAAGTTGTAGTGCACATCATTATTAATGATAATGGTACCATCTCGGTTTTGAGTGTAGAAAGTGTAGATCCTGATTATGAGCAGTTCGTAACTGCTCAATTGGAAAACTCTAATTTACAAAATGCCAGTATAGTATATGGTCAGCAATACAAGGTTACAGTGTCATTTAGATTGATATAAAATAAAGACAGTAAAATGAATTTGGAAAACACAAAAGTTCAGATAAGGAAGGGGATCCTGGAATATTGCATCCTCTCAATAATTACACGTGGTGAGGTTTATGCCTCTGACATATTAACCACACTAAAAGATGCAAAGTTGATCGTGGTTGAGGGCACTTTATACCCCTTATTAACCAGATTGAAGAATAGTGGCCTACTCAGTTATCAATGGGTTGAATCAAAATCCGGGCCACCCAGGAAATACTATAAGCTGACCATACTAGGTGAAAAGTTCCTTGGAGAGCTTGACCAAACCTGGGAGGATATTGTATTTGCCGTGAAAATAACTACTAATAATAAATAAGAATAGATTAAAAGAACGTAAAATGAAAAAGACATTAAGTATTAACATTGGAGGACGAGTTTTTCATATCGAAGAAGATGCATATGACAAACTTAATCACTACTTGGATGCCATTATCAAGCACTTTAGTCAGGAGGAAGGAAAGGATGAGATCCTTTTAGACATAGAAAGCAGGGTGGCTGAAATGCTTCAGGAAAAAATGGAGAAAAGTAAGCAGGAGGCTGTTACCATTGGAGATGTTACTGAAGTCATTGACATCATGGGAAAACCTGAAGATTTTGGTGATGTTGATGAGGAGGAGTATGAAGCACCCCCAAGGAATGGAACCGCCAAACAGTTTTTTAGAAACCCTGACAATAAGATCATGGGGGGAGTGTGCTCCGGAATCAGTTCCTATTTTGGGATAGACCCTTTATGGCTTCGATTGGCATTTGTGCTCAGTTGGTTCATGTGGGGAGTAGGCATTCTTATTTATATCATTTTATGGATAGTAATACCTGAGGCGAAATCAGCTGCCGATAAATTAAAGATGAAAGGAGAAAGGGTCAACCTCTCCAACATAGAGAAGAAAGTGAAAGAGGAAATGGAGACTCTAAAGGATCGAATTGACGACCTAAGTTCAAAGAAAAATACCAATAAGGCCAAAGGATTTATAGAATCAGCCGTCACTTTTGTCATTTCCGTGATCAAGACCCTGTTCGAATTATTTATTAAAGTAGTTGGCGTATTCATGTTGGCAATAGGTTTGTTCGTATTATTGGCTTTGGTCCTTGCGTTTGTCAGCTCCTTTGGAGTAGTCAATATATTCTACCCATTCCTTTTACCTGCATTCTTTCCTTCTGTGCTCTTCCAAATATTGGGGATCGTTGGGATATTGCTGCTCATAGGCATTCCTGTAATCGCCGTTATCATAAAGGGACTTCAAATCCTATTCGACCTGAAGTTGAAGTTCAAAGGTGTGGGAATCGGATTTGTAGCCCTGTGGATCATCGGAGTAATACTCTGTGGAGTGGTCAGTATCCAAACGCTATCTGATTTTTCAAAGAAAGGAAAGCAGAAGGAAACAATTGCAATTACTCAACCCTCTTCAGGAACCCTCTACTTGCAAGTTGCAGAGGATCCGGAAACAGTTAAGTATGGTGATCACAATAGCTGGTCGCTTGCACATGAAATGGATATCGTAGATATCAATGAAAAATTGATCATCTCTAAGGTTAATTTGAATATTGCCAGAACCAATAGCCCAGATTTTGAATTGATTCAAATTCGATCCGCACTTGGGAATAGTACAAATAGCGGTAGGGAGCTTGCCAAGGAGATCCATTACAAAGTGATACAAAAGGATTCTATCTTGATCTTTGATCCTTACTTGTTTATCGAGGGTAATAGTAAATGGCGCAACCAAAAGGTGGAGCTGATATTGAAGGTGCCGATCGGTAAAAGTGTGCACTTTAGCTATAACATGGGAGAGATCATCTACGATATTGATAATATTACAAATACCTATGACAAGGATATGGTGGATCATCAATGGGTGATGCTCGACATGGGTTTGGATTGTGTCGATTGTGATGAAGAGCAAAATAATAAGGAGTACCATAGAAATTATAAATCGGAGAAGATCAGTAAATTATCCGGATTTAATAAGGTGGCTATTGATGGCAGATTCAATGTAAGCATCCGGCCAGGAGAAAAGTATATGGTAGTACAACGTGGTTCTTCCAAATCTTTTGGAGAAGTGGATTTAAGAGTTGTATCCAACACCCTTAAAGCAGATATGGATCGATCTTTTTGGGATCTGTTTCACTTAAAAAAGGCGAAACCTATTTCGATTGAGATAATTATGCCGGAGTTGGAGTATGTTATGTTGGAAGGGCTTTGTAAAGCACGTATCAAGGGATTTGAGGAGGATGAATTTTCCATTGACCTGGCAGGGGTTTCTGAAGCTAAGATCGATATCATTGTAGAAACTCTTGATGCCGATATTGCAGGGGCAAGTAAATTAACCCTTAACGGGAATGCGGAGTTTTTGAATATTGATATATCAGGAGCGTGTACCCTGCAAGCATATGGAATGGAAGCCGATGAAGTTGATATAGATGTCAGCGGTGCCTGTAGTGCATATGTACATGCAAAAGAGTCGCTTATCGTTGACGCCCATGGTGCCAGTCACGTTGTCTATATTGGAAATCCCCAGGTGGATAGTGATGCTACCGGTGCTTCCTCGGTGAAGAGGAAATAATATGATAATTGAAGAATTCAACACCTACGGATGTGAATTATATCATTTATATTTGTTGCAAATAAATAAAAACTAATGAAAGGAATATTACAATCAATGATATGGCCCCTGTTGGTCACTTTATTTCATCTGAACACCTTTGCAGGAACGAGCCCTATGGATCCATTACCTACGGAAGAAACTGAAGCGGTCAGCAATTATTCGGCAAAAGGGGACATAATTACTAAATCCTATGATCTGAAAGACTTTACCAGCGTTGAAGTCTCTAGTGCTTTAAAAGTAACCATTACCAGCGGAAAGGATTTCAAAGTGAAAATTACCGGGGATGAAAATATCTTTGATTTTATAAGCATCAAAGTATCTGGTGAAACATTAAAGGCAAAGATAGACTGGAGACTCATGAAATCATTTTCTTCAAAGGAAAAATCAAACCTTCATTTGGAGATCAAAATGCCTGAGCTCAAGGCGATTGACATCAGTGGAGCTGTAGAGGCAAAGATCAAAGGCTTTGAGGGTGATAAACTTGAGGCAACGCTATCTGGCGCCTCTAAAGTAACCATGGATATCGAAATGAAAGAATTGAATATCGATGTGTCAGGGGCCGCTAAATTATTGCTCGTTGGAAAGGCGGATGTGCTAAAGATGGATGGTTCCGGTGCATCTTCAGTGGATGCGTTTACTTTAGAAGCAAAACAGATCAATATTATATCCTCTGGTGCTTCCAGTGCAAAAGTTAACGTAAGTGAAACACTCAATGTAAATGGAAGTGGCGCAAGTTCGATATACTATATGGGAGATGCAGAAGTGAACAGCGACATTTCAGGGGCCTCTAGTGTAAAAAAGAAGAAGTAACCTATAAGGTGAGGGGTACCGACTAATTGGAAATTTCAATAGTTGGTTGCTCTTCTTCTTCCTCTTTCTCTTTTTCTTTCTCTTGCTTTTTCATCGGAATTAACTCTATAGCTTCAGCATCAAGCCATCCGATCATGTAGTAGGAGTCCCCATTATTATCTCCCTTTCCACAAAAAACACCCCCTTTTAGTTTTTCGTAGCTCATCATTACAAAGTACCATTTGTGCTCCTCAACCTCCTTTTCTGCAACGATCATTCCCCTGGCTTCTTGCTCAAAATGGGCGACAACATTACCTTCAAAATTAAAATACCTGCTATGTGGTACAATGTCAACAAAAGGTCTTTGGGTGTATTGAAAATGATAGGAAGCAGTATCTTCCTTAGGGAATGCACAAAGTAAAGCACTATCCGTAACAGTCTTGAAGGGCAGGTAGTCTTCAAATGAATCAGGAATCCTGGTCCCATCAACAAAAGCGATTTTATTGGAGAGCTCATATTTTACAGATAGATCATAGGTTAAACGAGGAACGTAGGTTTCAATAAAACTGACATAATTTCCACAGCAACGATAATTCCATATTTTAAAAGATAAAGGAGCCCAGGTATCGGATTGCCAGACCTCAATAATATCACCATAGAACTGAAGAAATCTACGGAACTTATCCTCTTTTCTTTCAAAGAACATAACCCCGTTGTTGCTTTTGCCTGCAAAACCATTATAAATTATGTCATATTCGCCATCCTTATTGAAATCCACAATATGATAACTATCCAAAATATTTTCAACAGTGTAGGAATAATAAATTAAGCCAAATTCAATTTCAACAGTGTTCTTCAAAGTCTCAATTATGGCCAGTTTCTCTTCTTCTGACATGGCTAGTTCCCATTGACTCCAATCGATGGGATCCTTATTAATAGAGGCAGGCAGCCTTTGTCCTGAAATTGAACCGGAGATCAAAAGTATTGTGAGAGAGATAAGATGGATTAATAATAATCTCATGGAGTGTTGCTTCCCAAATATTTCAGTGGACTAATATAAACAAAAAGTGGGGTGTTGGAAAAGAATCCCTCTTTTTCCTGATGTCAACCATAGAGCTTATAAAATTAGGAACTGATTCGTTGCTGTTTGAAGATAATTATATATGGTATATTTGCTAGCATGCTGACCACAACATTTAATAATTTATTATATGAGATATAGTAAAATACCATTTGCATTTCTGACTATTGGTGTTTTGATCGTGTTACAAAGCTGCATGGATCCTGTTGAAAAGGAGCCTAACATAGTAGTGTTTCAAGAACCCATGGAGCCGAATTCTCTAAACCCATTGATCGGCCAGACCGTGCAAAGAGCTATTCTGTCAGACCATATTTACCAGGGATTGCTGACCATCGACTATAGATCATTGAAGATCATCCCATTATTGGCATCTGCCATGCCAAAATCAAAGATCACGGATGATGGTAAATTGCATATCAACTTTACACTTCGGCCTGAAGCAAAATGGGACAATGGAGCATCTATTACTGCCAAGGATGTGGAATTCTCCCTGAAAGTACTAAAGAACCCTATGGTAAATGCCCATCGGATCAGGCATATGTATACCTTTATTGAGGATTTTATATTTGACACAAAAGATCCATTATCCTTTACGCTGGTGTGTGAAAATGGTTATATGCTAAGCGAAGTGACCAGTGGGAATTACCCTATTATTCCTGCCTATATTTATGATGAGCAAGGGTTGATGGCCAATTTTACAGTCAGAGAATTGACTGAATATGCTGATTCCCTGCAAAATGATCCTGATATTATTGCTTTTGCAACAACTTTTAATTCTGAAAAATTCTTAAAAGAAATAGCAAGAGGTTCCGGACCCTATATTTTGGAGAGATGGGAGCCAAAGCAAAGAATTATTTTAAAGAAGAAAGCGAATTGGTGGGGTGACGGATTGAGGGATATCCACCATTGGTTTGAAGCCTATCCGGAACAAGTGATCATGGAGATCATTGCTGATGCAAATACCGCTTTAGTGGCATTGAAAGCAGGAGATATTGATGTGATGCGTAATATCCCGCCAAAGGATTTTTTTGAGGATATGACCCTGTCAGATAAGTTTAAGGATAATTTTAACCGCTTTACTCCGGATAAAATATCATATGAGTATATAGGGATCAATATGCGTCTCCAAAAGTTGAGCGATAAAATGGTTAGACAGGCATTGGCCCATTTATTGGATATGGATAATATCATTAAGAATATCTATTATGATCAAGGGAGACGATTGATAGGATATATCCATCCAGCAATTGAGGATTATTTTAATGATCAGATCAAACCATACCCCTTTGATATTGATAAAGCCAAAGAGCTTCTTTCACAAGCAGGATGGAAGGATTCCAATGGTAATGGTATTATAGATAAAGAAGTAGATGGGGAAATGATAGAGTTTGAAGTGAACCTGATGTACCGAGGCACACATGAGCAACGGGCCAAGGTAGCGCTTATATTTAAAGAAGATTGCCGTAAAGCAGGAGTAACTATTAACCTCATCCCACTAGAACCGGGAGCATTTATAGAAAAATTGAAGAAGCGTGATTTCGAACTATATATTTTAGGATTGAGCGGAAGCCCTATTGTAAATGACCCAAAGCAATCATGGCATACCGATATGATAAATGAAGGATCTAACTTTGTTGGATTTGGAAATCCCTATAGTGATGAGTTAATAGAAAGAATAAGGACAGAAATGGATGAAGAGAAACGGATCATATATTATAAGGAATTTCAAAAGATACTTCACGATGAAGTGCCTTGCATCTTTATGTGTACATCAAAAGAAAGGATCGCCATTCATAAGAAGTTCTCCAATGTATTTGGGTCTGCCGTACGCCCAGGATATTGGGATTGCGGTTTTATGGTCGGGGATGACATTCAACAATAATTTCCAATTCCTTTCCCTGGTTTGATTTTAATAAATAATTTGCCTTTTTTTGGAACTGTAAAAGACGATTTCCTGTCAAATTGTTAACTGAACTGAATTACTAGACCCTGTATGGTTAAGTATATCATCAAGCGGATTCTGATATTTATTCCAACTATCATTGCCATTTCCCTTATTACTTTTGTTATAAGTATCAATTCTCCTGGCGACCCTGTCGAGAGGTTCATGGGAATTTCGGAGGAGGCAAGTGATCAAACACCGGACCATAAAGAAATGAGGGTTGAGATTGAGAAGTTAAGAGCTCAAATGGGGCTTGACCTGCCGGTATTCTATTTTACTTTAAGTAAGTTAGCGACTCCAGACACTTTGCATCGGATCCATGGGAAATTTCGCCGTGAAAATCTACTACGTCTAATAGCAGAAAATGGGAATTGGCCACAAATTGAAACCTATTTTCATAGTATCAATACCCTCGCAATTTCAACGGATAAATTACCCGGTGGCTCACCATATGATAACCGGTTGATCTTATTGAAAAGAGATGTCAACCTCCTATTCCATAATTATAAGGATAAGAGAATATTGGAATTGCTATCAATAATTTCTGATAGAGTTAACAACGATCTATACTTCAAGTCTATATATGGAGATCTGCAATCTGTTAAAGAGTCCTTTTCTGAATTGCAAGGAGCAACCAGTTCTTGGAAAAACTATATTCCAACACTCCATTTTCATGGATTGAATAATCAATACCACAATTGGATCGCTAAATTTATTACCGGAGATTTTGGCGTGTCGTACCAATACCAGGCACCTATATCTTCTATCCTTTGGGGAAGAATGAAATGGACATTGCTCCTTACCATTATTGCAGTGATCATCACTTTTGTAATTGCCATACCCATAGGCGTGAAATCAGCTGCCAACAAAGGAAAAACACTGGATAATGTATTAACGACCTTTGTTTTGGCCCTCTATTCTCTACCGAATTTTTGGATCGCCTCTCTACTTATCCTCTTCTTTTGTTGCGGAGATTACTTGTGTTGGTTCCCTGCTTATGGACTAGGGGATCTCTATGCGGATACATCGATATGGAGCCGTTTTATGGACAGAGGATATCATTTGATCTTACCGGTACTGTGCTTAGTGTATCCAAGTCTTGCTTTCCTGTCGCGGCAAATGAGAGGAGGGATGTTAAGTGAGTTAAATCAAGATTATATTAAAACAGCAAAGGCAAAGGGGTTGGGTGAAGAAAAGATCCTTTGGAAGCACGCCTTTAGAAATTCTTTATTGCCGGTGATCACACTTTTTGCAAATATTTTCCCGCTGGCCATTGGAGGCTCTATTGTGATCGAGTATATTTTTAACATTCCGGGGATGGGGCTATTGGGGTTGGAAGCGGTTAGGAATCTTGATTTTCCTGTAGTGTATACTGTTATGATGTTTGCTGCAATTTTTACTATGGCAGGATATCTTGTTTCTGACATATTATATTCCATCGTTGATCCCAGAATTACTTATTCTGCAAAGATTGAAAGTTGATATGATGGCTAATGTAAATACAGATCAAAAATTGGATCAAAAGTTCTCGGCTTTTGTTAAACGCAGGTTTAGGAAAAACCGGTTGGCAATGGTAGCATTTTATTTTACCATTTGCCTGGCAGGGATGGCAATATTTGCAGATTTTATCGCCAATGATAAGCCCCTCGTCGCAAAGATAGATGGAACATACCACTTTCCTGTGGCTAAGCAATATTTCATAGATATGGGTTTTGCCGGAAGGTCTGAGAGATTGTCAAATCCTGAATGGCGAGAGATCTCCTATGATTTTGTGGTTTGGCCTCCGATTCCATATTTGCCAAGAACGATTGACAAAAATGCTGCCGGAGTCAAACCTTTCAGCAATAAGGAAAACAGTTCCTTCCAATGGAGTCATTGGTTTGGAACAGACCTCATTGGAAGAGATGTACTTGCGGGCATGATCCATGGTACCCGAATCGCATTCTCTGTAGGGATCATTTCGATGGGAATCGCATCTTTCCTCGGAATATTTTTTGGGCTGATGGCTGGGTACTATGGCGATAACAGGTTCCGAATATCCAGGGCTAGATTATTGTTGAATATATTGTTTGTGATGCTGGCCATATTCTATGGTTTTGGCGTGCGTTCTTTTGTGCTGCATGATGCGTTGAGGAGCTCGTTTTTCATGTTCTTTGGCGAGTTTTTGATAAGCATCCTGATCTTCTTATTTATTCTATTGATTGGTAACCTGGCAGTTCTCCCTTTGAAAAAGATCAAATATCTAAGTGTGAAAGTGACCATCCCGATCGATATCTTGATATCAAGATTAATAGAGATCATTATAACCATCCCAAGATTGTTTCTCATTATCTCACTGATTGCCATCGCCAAGCCCTCTATTTTTATTGTAATGATCGTAATCGGTCTAACATCATGGACAGGTATTGCCCGCTTCATTCGAGCAGAGATGCTCAGGATCAGAACAATGGGTTATATCGAAGCAGCTCATGTAATGGGGTTTTCTGATCTTAGGACTATCGTCAAACATGCATTACCCAATGGGATCACTCCGGTCATCATTGCCATCACCTTTGGGATGGCGGCAGCAATACTCATTGAGTCTACCTTGTCGTTCCTTGGCATTGGAGTTACCCCGGATGTAGTTACATGGGGGTCGCTATTATCTAAAGCAAGAGAAGCCTGGTGGTTGGCATTGTTCCCGGGGATTGCAATATTTATGACGATTACCTTTTTCAACCTTATCGGGGAAGGATTATCGGAAGCACTTGACCCCAAAATGCAGAGATAGTAGCAGTAATTCAGTAAATTTGTTGCTTAATATTTGAACAAGTGCTGTCATTATTTAGATCCAACCATCCTGCAGCTATTATTGCTTTGCTGATCTATGCATTGCTGCTGAAGATACAGATACTACTTACTCCGGTAGAGATCGAGTATAGTAATATCGCTCCATTGGCGGAATTGTTCTTTTGGTTGACAGGTTTCTTAGGAAATACAAATTTTTCGAACGGACTTGTTGTTTATTTCCTCATATTTATCCAGGCATTGCTATTCAACCGCATTTTCAATAGATTTAAGTTCTTCTCCCAAACTACATTCATTCCAGCTCTGGCCTTTATATTATTGACCACCGTTTTTCATCAGTTGTCCGTCTTATCTCCTGTGTTAATTGCAAATTTATTTTTACTATTTGTTGTCGATAAGATCTTTCAATTGTACAAAAAAGATGATTGTTATAGCCAAGTATTCAATATTGGTTTTCTCATTGGCATCGCATCATTGTTGTACTTCCCTGCCATATTCTTATTTATCCTGTTTGTGATCAGCTTAATAGTTCTTAGAACATTCATTTGGAGAGAGTGGGTGATCGGTTTTTTCGGGTTGCTAACGCCCTATTTAATTCTATCAACCTACTATTATTGGAATGATGAATTGGTGGTATTCCTATCAGACCACTTCATCACAAATTTTCAACCGGCAAGGAATATGATCGTCTTTGATGAGCAATTGATCATTAAATCCAGCTTTGTGCTGATCATTTTGATATGGGCATTTTTAAGATTTAGAGTAAATTATTTGAAAAGTGGTATTCAAACACAAAAGTTCTCTGTAATTTTGAACTTCTTTCTAATAATAGGGTTGGGTTCCTTTTTTGCCCAGAGTGAGTGGTGGTTGAGTCATTGCATGCTGGTGACTATTCCACTATCATGTTTTATGGCTTATTATTTTTTAGAGACTAAAAATAAAGCATTAACTGAGGTCATTCATCTTTTAATGCTAATGCTTATTTTCTATTACCAATATGTAGGTTATTTCTTACAATAAAGGATACGAATATGAAATTTGGAGTTGTCATTTTCCCTGGTTCAAATTGTGATAGAGACGTAATTCATGTTTTGAAAAAAGAGATGGAGCAGGAGGTGGTTGTGCTGTGGCACAAGCAGAGAAGATTAAATGATTTCAATGAGGGGGATTGTATCATCCTGCCTGGTGGATTTTCCTATGGGGATTATCTTAGAGCAGGCGCAATTGCTACAGTATCACCCATCATGGAAGCAATTGTTGAATTTGCAAATAATGGCGGATATGTACTTGGTATTTGTAATGGATTTCAAATACTCTGCGAAGTGGGGCTTTTACCCGGTGCTTTATTAAGAAATAGTAAACAAAAATTCATTTGCAAGAATGTGCTTATCAGGGTCGAAACTAATAAAACCTACTTAACTTCAGGATTAGCACTTGCTACTCCCTTAAAAATACCAATTGCTCATGCCGAAGGACGATATTTTGCCAATGAAGAGACCATTGAGCAGTTGAAGGCAAATGACCAAATTGTGTTCACTTATTGTGATCAAAATGGCAATACTTCAATGGAAGCAAATCCTAATGGCTCAGTAGATCACATTGCAGGGATCTGTAATGAGGGTAGAAATGTGTTTGGTATGATGCCTCACCCTGAAAGAGCATCTGAAGATATTTTAGGAAATTGTGATGGGAAAAAGTTATTTGAATCTTTCATCTCGACTGCTGTAGTTTAAAACAATATTCCTATATTATCGTTAAGTTTATGAATCGTAAGAAAAGTAAGGACTCTATGTTGAAAAGATATTTCCTGCTATTACTTCTATTGATCTCAATTCCGTTTCTTTCAGGCTTCTCTCAAATATTAGAGCCTGTAAAGTGGAAAATGAGTGCAGAGAAGATCAGTGATGTTGAGTATATCCTGATATTTGAAGCGGCAATCGATGATGAATGGCATCTCTATGCACAGCATATAGATGATGGAGGGCCTATACCTACCTCTTTTACCTTTGACTCAACAGCTACTTTTAAATTGATTGGAGAGACTGAAGAAGATGGTGATTCAGAAGAGGCCTTCGATTCGATATTCGGGATGGATGTAAAATGGTTTGTAAGTCATGCTATTTTTAGGCAAAAATTAAAGTTGGCCGACCCTGGTATTGTAGTTCATGGAGTTATGGAGTTTATGGCTTGTGATGATAAGCAGTGCATCCCGCCTGAAACCATTGAGTTCACCGCTGATCTTGCGAGCAATGAATTGCAGTTGGGAGCGGAGGAAGAATTTGAACCTATCGTTCAGGATAATTCTTTTGGTGAGCCATATCGTAACTGTAAAGAGAAAGAAGCAGAGGAAGAGGAGAAGAAGGGATTGATTGGAATATTTCTTCTGGGATTTATCGGTGGGCTGATCGCTTTTGTAACACCATGTGTTTTCCCGATGGTGCCCCTTACAGTTAGCTTTTTTACTAAAAAGAGTAGCAGAAGGAAAGGTTTGATCGATGCATTCTTGTTCGGTTTTTGCATTGTTTTGATCTATTTTCTACTGAGCATTCCTTTTTTCCTTCTGGACCTTTCACCTGATGTGCTAAATGAGATAGCTACTGGAGCGCCTCTCAATGTCATATTCTTTGCCATATTTATGGTATTTGCAATTTCCTTTTTCGGGTACTTTGAATTAACACTTCCCAGTTCCTGGACAACAAAAGCAGATACTGCATCAAATGTAGGAGGTATTTTAGGGATCTTTTTTATGGCACTGACACTGGCGCTTGTCTCTTTTTCCTGCACAGGCCCTATCCTTGGATCTTTACTGGTAAGCACCCTTCAGGTTGATGGTGGCAATGTAAATCTAATGGTTGGTATGACTGGATTTGGATTAGCATTGGCATTCCCCTTTACTCTTTTTGCCATATTCCCCAGATGGCTGGAATCTCTGCCTAAATCCGGGGGATGGATGAACACCATTAAAGTTATCCTGGGATTTATTGAAGTCGGCTTGGCTCTTAAGTTCTTATCAAATGCTGATATGGTAAAGCAATGGGGATTATTGAAAAGAGAGATATTCTTAGGATTATGGATATTGACCAGCTTAGGATTAGGGCTTTATCTTTTTGGATTGATCAAATTTCCACATGATAGTTCCAAGATCAAATTGTCGTGGGGTAGAGTAGGCGTAGGGATCATCGCCATTGGATTCGCAATTTATATGATACCTGGTTTGTGGGGTAAGAATCTGCGATTGATCAGCGGAATACCCCCTCCAATGTTCTATAGCATATTATCGGAATCTACATGCCCCCTGAATTTAAATTGCTATCATGATTTCGATGAAGGAATGGCATTTGCGAAAGAACAGAATAAACCGGTAATCATAGATTTTACCGGCTGGGCTTGTGCAAATTGCAGAAGGATGGAAGAGAATGTATGGCCTGAAGATAAGGTTTATAGTCGGTTGATGAATGATTTCGTGCTGATATCTCTTTATGTGGATGAAAAGGAGAAATTATTGGAGGAAGAGCAGTACATCTCAGAATTTTCTGGCAAGAAAGTGGTGACAATAGGAAATAAGTGGGCAGATTTTCAGGCAGCTAATTTTGGCAGTAACAGCCAACCATGGTATGTATTGCTTAGCCCTGAAGGCAGGTTACTTAATGAGCCCGTTGGGAATACCCAAATTGTGAGCGAATATGTACACTTCCTTGATTGTGGATATGAAGCTTTCCTGGAGCTTCAGGGAGCCACCGGAAATACAGAATAGCCCTTCTAAATCGTCTCAATCTGTATCAGGATGACAATTATTAGGCCATTTTGATGACTTTTCAAGAAAAATAAGCCAAAATGTCAGTATATTAAGGATGGCACACCATTTGCTCCTGTGTCGTACTATCACAAGAGGTGATAAAATAACTTAATTAAAGAAAAACGATTCAACATGGAAAAAGGACAGATAAGCGTTCAAACAGAAAATATCCTTCCCATCATTAAGAAATTTCTCTACTCAGATCATGAGATATTCCTGAGGGAGTTGGTTTCTAATGCAGTGGATGCTACACAGAAATTGAAGATATTGGCATCAAAGGGAGATGTGAAAGGGGAACTCAAGGACCTCTCTATAGAGATCACAATTGATGATAAAAAAAAGACCTTGACCATCAGCGATAAGGGGATAGGAATGAATGAGCAAGAAGTGAAGAAGTATATCAACCAGATCGCCTTTTCAAGTGCTGAGGAATTTTTGAAAAAGCACAAGGAGCATACCGGCGACAAGTCAGTGATTGGGAATTTTGGCCTTGGATTCTATTCTTCATACATGGTAGCCGATGAAGTAGAGATCATTACCAAATCATATAAGAAGGCCTCTGCTGTGAAATGGACCTGTGATGGAAGTACGGAATTTGTCATTGACAAAGCGGATAAGAAGGAAAGAGGCACTGATATCATATTGCACATCAGTGACGACTCCAAAGAATATCTTGAAAAAGCGAGAATACAGGGATTGCTGGAGAAATATAGCAAGTTCCTTCCGGTTGAGATCAAATTTGATGATAAGGTGATCAATAATACAGATCCTGCATGGAAAAAGAAACCGGCAAAATTGACTGATGAGAAGTATCAGGAATTCTATAAAGAGTTATACCCCTATTCTGATCCTCCCTTATTCTGGATCCACCTAAATGTAGATTATCCATTTAACCTCACTGGGATATTATATTTTCCAAAGTTGAAGAACACATTTGAAGTGCAAAAGAATAAGATCCAGCTCTATTGTAACCAGGTATTTGTTACAGATTCAGTGGAGGAGATCGTTCCTGAATTCCTGATGTTATTGCATGGTGTGATCGATTCTCCAGACATTCCACTTAATGTGTCAAGAAGCTTTTTGCAAAGTGATCCGAATGTAAAGAAGATCAACTCTTATATTGCCAAGAAAGTAGCCGATAAATTGACCGACCTCTTTAAAAAGGATAGAAAATCTTTTGAAGAGAAATGGCAATACATCAGTGTATTTGTTAAATATGGCATGATCGCAGATGAAAAGTTCTTTGAGAAAGCAAAGGAGTTCTGTTTGTTCGAAGGAGAAGATGGCAAATACTATACGATTGCAGAGTATGAAAAAGCGGTAAAAGCGAACCAGACAGATAAAGATAAAAATATAGTTGTATTGTATTCAAATAATCCTGTAGAACAAGATAGCTATATACAGGCCGCCAAATCCAGATCCTATCAGGTGATCAAACTGGATACGGTCATCGATAACCATTTTATCAATACGCTTGAACAAAAACTCGAAAAGGTAACTTTCAAACGTGTAGATGCAGATACCATTGATAAATTGATAGAAAAAGATGAAAAGAAAGAGACGTTATTAACTAAGGATGAGGAGAAAAAGGTGAAGACCATCTTTGAAAAGCTCATTGATGATAAGTTGGTAACTGTTGATATGGAGGGGTTATCTAAAGATGACCAGGTGGTGCTCATTACAAAGCCGGAGTTTTCACGTAGGATGAAGGATATGGCAGCTATTGGAGGGGGTATGGACTACATGAAGGATATGCCTGAGCAATATAAGGTCGTTGTAAATTCCAATCATGCTATTATCGGCAAAATTCTAAAGGAGAAAAGTCCTACAAATCGCAAGAAAATGGCAAAGCAACTTTATGATCTGGCGTTGTTATCCCAAAATATGCTGAAAGGAAATGCTTTTACAGAGTTTATCCAGAGAAGTGTGGATATGATGGGCAAAGCTAAAAAATAGAAGTAAAATCAAAATAGAACACGTTGTTGCGTTCTAACTCATAGACAAATACAAAGTAAACGATCCAGGTTATTATTAGTACAGGCACTAAGAAGGGGATAGAATACTTGATGATGTAACCGATAAAAGAAGGCATCTCAATACCCACCTGTTCTGCGATTGTTTTTACCATAAAATTAGGCGCATTGCCTATATAGGTCATAGCCCCAAAGAATACTGCCGCTATTGAGATCGACATAAGTGGGACGACATTTAACTTCACAAATCTAACCACCTCTGCACTAGAATTAATATCCAGCTTTGCTTTCCCCATACCTGCGGCTAGAAAATTCAAATAGGTAGGTGCATTGTCCAGTACTCCTGATAAGGAACCTGTCGCCCAATATAGGGTATGTACATTTACCAACTTGAATCCTTCCGGAGATTGTGCAAAAGCGCCTATCAATTGCAAAGCAGGCATCATGGTAGCAAAAATGCCGATAAATAAGAAGGCGACCTCTCGAATGGGCTCAAAGTTGAACTCGTTACCTTTCAAACATTCTTCATTGGCAAACTTAAAAGCGAAGATAGCTGTGCCAAACATGATCAATTCCCTTAGGAATGAAAAGCGGGTGACTTCATCATATTGAATGGCAGGAACCCAATCAAATATTGCCGGATCAAGGAATACCGATGCAATAATGATTGCCAGCCAGGCAATGTTCTTGGTCCCTTTCACCTCTATCTTGCCTGTATATTCCTGCTGCACATCCGGGCCGTCATAATCAGCAAGATTTTTCTTGTCTTTAAAATAAAAGATCGCCGTTAACATACTTATCCCTGTTAACCATATAACCCACAAGTTAGTTATGGTCCAGAAGAAAGGCACTCCTTTCAGAAATCCCAGGAACAAAGGAGGATCACCAATTGGTGTGAAAGAACCACCAACATTACTAATAATGAAAATGAAAAATACAATATGATAAGGCTTGATCCTATTTTGGTTTAACCGGATAAAAGGCCTGATCAACAGAATAGATGCTCCTGTGGTACCAATGATATTTGCGATCACAGCACCAAAAAGTAATAACACTGCATTGACAAGAGGTGTCCCTTCTTTATCTACTTTTATTAAGATGCCCCCTGATGCCACAAACAAGGCGGTTATCAAGGCAATAAAAGAGATATATTCTGCAAGAGAGTGTACCGGGTGGTGGAAATCATGTAAAAATGCCAGGTAATAGACCACTGTGAAAATCCCCAAAATTACAGATACCAAATGGTAGTATTTATGCCAAAAGTGTGCATAAAAGAGGGGCCCGGTGGCGATCATTAACAGCAGTAATACGAATGGAAAAACTGACCATGGTGCCGGTTCAGAATGACCAGCATCTTCAGACCCAAGTGAAGAGGAAGAATCTCCTTCACCGGAAATAGTTGTTTGATCTATAGTATGAGAAGTTGAAAGGGAAGTTGAAAACTGCGATTCTGCTGTTGCAGTGCCGGGGATAATACACCATCCAAAGGTCAATAGCACACTTAATATCAGAAGCCCGGCTTTCATATCTTTTACTTTGTTATTTCATGATCTCAGCGCAAAGATAAGGAAATCATGATATTGGAAAATACTTTTCCATTTTATTTATCATAATATTTGCAAAGCATTTAATATCAATAGATTAAACAGGTAATAATATAGGTATATGAATAAAAAAGTTAGATAAAATAGCATGAATTTACTGATCGGAATCAGCTTACCAGGATTTATATTTTCAGACATCATCCCGGAGCAACAATTCAATATGCATTATTTTATTATAATTACTTAAATTGCAGATGAAAGCAAGTTGAAAATGTCAGGAATTACCAATAATTATATAACCCAGGTGCTTGATGAGCCATTTACTTCAGTAGATGGGGTTAAGTTTGAGCAAACTATCGTTGTAAGATTTTTTAGAGAGGGGAAAGAGGTCAAAGGTATCCGATATGGGAGGGTGAGTAAGAAGGATCTATATGACAGGATCCACAAAGGTGATCCCATCAATTTGAATAATTGCTACGTCAAGGATTTCTCACTCGAGGAATATAGAGACCTTAAAGGGTTGGAGGAGAGATCATATGTGGAGTTTGCCGCTTTTTCAGCTACGAACTCCTTTTTTGACAGCACAAAGGAAACGGATTTTTCTTATGCCAGATTCCCGATAACGACCATGAGTTTTGAGGGGGCAGTATTCAATTATGGAAAGACCTCCTTCTATAAAGCACATTTTGAAGAGGGGGATGTAGTTTTCAAAGATGCTGATTTTGGTTTGGGGGACGTTAATTTCCAGTATGCTGAGTTTGGGGATGGCAACATTATTTTCCAGGATGCCCGCTTCAATTGCGATTCCATATCTTTTGTAAATGTGTCTTTTGGAAAAGGAAGAGTGAACTTCAGAGGGGTAGATTTTGGCGATAGCGATGTAAATTTCCATTTTGCCAAGTTTGAAGATGGGGATATTTCATTTGAGCGGACCTCGTTTGGTGGTGATATCATCGACTTCAGGAAAATAGAATTTGGCTCTGGAAGGATCAATTTCAGAAGGGCCAACTTTGGCAATGGAGATGTGCTGTTTAAAGAATCAGAATTTGGTGAGGGGAAGCTCACATTTATCTTGGCGCGTTTTGGAGGTGATACTTCTTTCGAAATGGTTGACTTTGGAAAGGGGGAAGTGGTATTTGAAAAGGTGAATTTTGGCATCGGTAGAGTATCTTTTAATAATTCCAAATTTGAGACCCTGATCTTCAGGGGCTCTTTTATGGACAATTACCTTGATTTGAGGGTAGCCGATGGTGGATTGATCGACCTGTCAGATACCATCATCAGGAATATCATTGACTTTAAACCGTTCTCCCATCCTGTTAAGATCAAAGAATTGAACATCAATGGGATGAGAAATTTGGGAAGGATATTTATCGATTGGAAGAAGAATAATGTGTTGGAGCTCATAGCAGGCCAGGAGAATACAACTATTAGTGAGAAAGCTTTTCAGTTCAATATTTTGAAGGAGGATTTTAACAGCAATGGAGAATACAATAACGAAGATAAGGCCTATGTTACCTTTAAGAGATATGAGCTAAGAGCTGAAAAAGAGGAAGCCATTGCAAAGAGTTCCATGAATGGATTTTGGGTATACCCATATTATTATTTGAATAAGATATTATTTGACATGACAGGGCAATATGCGACTAATCCTGTGAGGGTACTAACTAGTATGTCAGTTGTATATGTATTGTTCAGCATATTATTTGTGTTGATCATTCAACCTGATTTCATTGATGCGGATATTGTTTCATCGGTTGGTGATCCCGATAAATTATCAGTGATCGAGAAGTCCTTTTATCATAGCGCCATCACCTTTTTGACCATTGGGTATGGTGATTTTTATCCATCAGGACATATCCGGTGGCTCTCAAATGTAGAGGGTTGGGTAGGATTATTCTTTATGTCCTATTTCACGGTAGCCTTCGTACGGAAGATATTGAGGTAGTTTCAAGACCTTCCTCTTTTTCCTTCTTTCTTTTCTTCTTTCCTTCTTCATCCGCTAGCTTTCATGCTAGCGGGATTACCAATAGAATTGTTTCTTTGGCTGAATTATGCAAATGATATGTCACGAGAGGTGACTCTTGCAATTCTTGGTTGCAACTGATCAATAGGATTGGTACTAAAAGCAATAGAGATTTCACATGTTATAGTTTAAAAGTATGGTTCCAATGACCTTCTTCTTTCCTTCTCCATCCGTAAGCATCCTTCTCCATCCGCAAGCATCCACGCTCGTGGATCCCCCTAAAATATCAAATTTGTTGGGGTAGCTTATTGTTTCTCGAACTTAAATTTAAGCAGCTCTCGGTTTTCCAATAGAAAATCAGAATATACAAGGTCCCATTTGATTCGTTTTGGTTTCAGGTCTTTGGGATCAACCTTGCTTCGGTACCCGATCTGAACGATAACATCGGACATTTGCCAGGTCTTCAATGTCCAATAAGCTGTCCATGACTTACCGGGAGGGGTCTGTTCATAATAATTCTCTTTTTCTCCATCGCCAAAGCTATTGGTAACCATATTCGTTATTGTCGTTATCTCCTTTTCTGATATATTCAAAATGGTGATATTCAAAATTATGTCATTCAAAAGAGTCATCACAATATTGGTATCCTTTTTCATTTTCCATACTGCAACAGGATATCCCTGATATCGAAGTAATCCCTCATATTCAGGTGTCTGAACATAGTTGTCCATTGTCCATCCATCTAAGAAATTGGGAAGGTACATGTGCTCATATTTTATAAATAGAGAAGTATCTACCTTATCACCGATTTTATAATCCCTGATCTGTAAGGGCCCAGGGTATTTATATTTTTGCCCATAAGAACCAAGTGTGAGGGTAAATATTGCCACCACCAAAAAACTTTTTTTCACCATAATATTGAGTTTATTTTTCCTATTCTAATTTGATCTCCCTAATATAAACACGAGACTCACTATTAAAACTATACTTATCTTTTTCAAGCACTGCAGGTGCCTGAATATTCGTATTATCACTCTTGATGGCTTCCCCTTTTAGTAATACGGCAACCTTATCTTCCATTGCAAGTGTTTCTCCGTTATTTAATACCACAACTTCCCCTTGCTCCAGCCAACGACGGAATTTCACTTGTCTCCACAAACTATAAGGCTCCATATTCTTCAATAAGTTTTCCGCAAAACGTGTGCCTGCTTTTTTCCAAAGACTTCCATTCAGTTCTTTGGATAGGTTCCTTACCTCTTTAAGAGGTTCTGCCGGCACCCACAAAGCCGTAACAGGGGTTTCAGCGGTAACAGTCGCTGTTCTTGGAAGGCCTGTTAGAACAGCCATTTCCCCGATCACACTTCCCGGGCCTAATATATCTACTAAAAAGTCTTTAACTGTAACCCTGACAGTACCTCCGGCAATAATATACAATCCATCACCGGGACCACCTAATTCCATCAAGTTACTGCCTGCACTATATACTTTCTTATCAACCAGTTCTACAACTTTACCATAAATAGCATCATCCAATCCCCTCAACCAGGGAACTTCTTTGAGCAATTCGATGGGTTCAGGTAATTTAATCGATGGAGGAGAATCCATGAGCATTTTCATTCTTGCTTCAACGGAGCTCATTATCTTTTCTGCTTCATCCAGTTCCAGGCGCCCATTACTTACCAGATTCTTAATGGAGTTGCGTTCGAAGTTAAGTACAGACCGTGTTGCTTGTTTGGTAGATATGGCTGCAGCGATCTCAGGATATGCTTCCCGGATATTCCTTAGGTAGGTCAGCCCCTGTATCTTGTTTTCATGGATCTCTGCTTTAAGATCATCCACCAGGGATGTCTCGCCTTCTTCACCTATGGCCATTGTCTGTACAAGTTGGATCACCTCTTCCTGCGCCACGATAAAGCCCCGTGTCATATCATAGCTTAGTGCTAAACGCTCGGATAGTGACCTTTGTGCAAATCCTCGTAGCAGGGGAACGGTGAGTATCTTATTCAGGAAACTTGGCGTTTCCCAAAGTTTATCCATATATGGACGGTCAGTCAGGGGAATGGTACCCCCTTTGTCAATAATATCGTTGAGCCCATCTGCCAATCTTCTCACTGCTACCGGCCCGAGCAATCCATCTCTGAATTGATGCCAGTAACTGCTCTTTTCTTTTTCCAGGATCCGCCTTCTGGTCTCAGCGATCGTATCCATAGAGGCAATTTCGTCTTCATTGATCTCAGGATCTTTGGTTTCAGGAATATATTCCCTGACAGATTCCCAATTGGCGCCACTCAAGAATCGATCATCTTTGAGGAGGTCCATTGTATTTTCTGTTTCCAGCGTAAGCTGTTTGTATGCATTTGACATCATCAATGCTTTTGCGGCAGGTACCTTGGTCAGCCCAAGCATATTAACCAATGCTTTGATGGTTGTAGCGTTGATCAACAATGATAAAGTAACAGTTCCGGCGATGAGGAATAAGAATTGATCACGGATCTCCTGTGGGATAAACCTTTCATCTGCATTGACTACTACCAAAGCAAGTGCTAATCCAATAGCACCTCTTAAAGCGCCCCACCAAACTACATAGGCATCTTTTTTTGGTAATCCATAACCAGCTTTTCGCATCACTGGATACAATACAAGGATCACAAAGGCTCTTATTATATGAATGCCAACATATATCAAGCCCAGGATCAGGAAGTCATGGCCTGTGAAGACTGTCCGTTGCGCGATCACGACGCCTACAATAATAAATATCAAGGTATTAGCTATGAAAGCAGCCATTTCCCAAAACTCATGCAGAAAATGTTCAACTTCAGGGCTGATCCTTGTACGGCCAACACCTGCCATTGTCAAGCCCAGAGCAACAAGTCCGAGTACTCCTGATACATGGAGAAAATGCTCGGCAACAAAAAAGGTAAGATAAGCGGCAGCTACGATCACAGTCATCTCTACCAGCACATCATTAAATACTTTTTTTACCCAGGCAATGGTAACTCCTCCAATAATGAGGCCCAGTAATGTACCCCCAAGGGCCACTTTTACAAATTCAACCACCATTGGTGCGCTTTCGGCTTCAGGTTGTGTGAGCCCTATAAAGAATACCATAAAGATCACAATGGCTGTACCATCATTGAGCAGAGATTCTCCTTCGATCAAGGTACCTAACTTCTTGCTGGCCCCCAGTTCTTTTAATAATGCCACTACGGCTACAGGGTCAGTAGCACTTATTACAGAACCAAACATAAGTGCAATTGGCCATTCCCAACCATTGAATCCAAGACCAAATTTATTAGTCAATATTACCAGCCCGGCTGTCAGGAATAGAGCGATGGAAATTCCCGGAACAGCTAACAGAAAGGCGTTGACAAAAATCTTCTTAAAAGTATGCACATCCATGGCAAAGGCGGCTTCAAAGATCAAGGTTGGCAGGAATACAAAAAGAATAAGGTGGGGGTCAATATTCCCTGCCCATGATATGGCTTTGTTAATGGAATCAAATCCTTCAAAATAATCAACCCTTGTTCCAATACCCAATATTATGCCTATCAACAATAGCATTACAGTGAATGGAAGGGGGATATTTCGTAAAAAATGGCGGGTAGCTGCCCCTATGATGAGGGCAACGATTACAAATAGAAGGGGCTCCATTCCTCCTCCATGGTCCGAGTCACCATGGCCTTCATCTGCATGCTCGCTTGTGTTGTGCTCAGATAGATGTTCATAGTTTTGATGCTCTACTGCGACCTGTTCCAGCTCTGTTTCCTTTACAGGGGAATGTTCATCTTGTGAGTAAAGCACATTCATAATGCCTAACCCAATAATGCAAGTAGTAAAGAGTAGTATAAATGTTTTTTTCACGATTATTTTTTTTGTGTAATAATTTTCTATACGGCAGCAACAAGCGCCTTAATTTTTTCTAAGTGTATCAGTTTTGTTTCTTGACGCAATTTTTTAGCTGTTTTGGTAAAATATTTATGGTTTTCTATAAATCTAAGTTGAATATTGTTCCATTTTTCTTCATCCAACTCTTCTCCCTGATTATTTAGTTCCTCAAATAGTGTGCTGGCAATAGGGAAGAAGTCTTCTCTTCCGAAATAGTCAAGGTCTGCATCACAGATGATCTTTTCGAGATGGTTAGTAGGCGCTTGAGGGATCTTGGTTGCCATGATCATCCCACAGATTTTTTCTATCTGCTTTTCATTGTACTTATATTTTGGCAGGATATCCCGGGCAAATTCACATCCGATTTTTTCATGCTCTTCCACCTGCTTGATAAATCCTGAGTCATGAAAAAGAGTAGCTACTTTGAGCAATTCAAGATCTTCTTTATTTAGCTTTTCTTTAATACCTAGGTTAGTGGCAGAGTAGTATACATCAAGGGTATGTCCGGTATTATGGTATGACAGACTGGGTGAAAGCCCTTTGTTCAATTTAGCGATCATGGACTTTTTGAGTTGCAGAAAATCTTCTCCTCCCTTTTCACCGGTCACAAAATACATATCAATTTCACCTTTCCCTTTGGCTTCCATTTTTCCGCGATACTCACAATTATAGTAGTCTTCGATCAGCTTATGGGTGCTTGCAGACGCATTGATCTTTCCGGGTTCTCCATTACTTTCCATTCTGGCAGCAGTATTTACGGTATCTCCCCAAATATCATAGGTAAATTTCTTGGTGCCTACCACACCAGCTACTAATGGCCCAGAATGTATGCCCACTCTCATTCTCCAATTTATCTCAGCTTTCTTTCCCCGTTCCTGAAGATACCAAAGCATATCCATTGCAGCACGTACACATTGAAGCGCATGCAAGTTGAACTCCATGGGCAGTCCGCAGGCTGCCATATAAGAGTCGCCTATCGTTTTGATCTTTTCAATGCCATATTTATCCATGATCTGATCAAAAGCTTTAAAGATATCATTGAGCTCACCAACCAGAAAATCAGGGGAAATATTAGAAGAAGTTTTAGTAAAGTCTTTGAAATCTGTAAAGAGAATACTGGCTTCATTATAGTGCTGTGGAGTGGTGATGCCCTCATTTTTAAGTTCGTCAGCAACTGATTTTGGCAGAATATTGTGAAGTAGATGTTCAGATTGTTCTTTTTCTTTACGGAGCTCGTTTGTTCGTTCAGCCACCTGGACTTCAAGCATCTCCTTTTGTTTTTCAATGAGCTTTTGTTTTTCACGCTCCTGTTTAAGTGCTTCTTTGGCAAGGCGCTGATTTTCAATAGCACTTACAACAATATTGGTTAATAATTGCAGAAAATTCAGGTGCTTAATAATTGCACTCATTCCAGTGGTATCATCATCAATATCTCCCAGCAGCAAGTATGCTAATGGTGAATCTCCATGATATACTGGTACCACCATGTCAAATATTTCGAGGTTCTTATTTTCGACGGTGGTCACTGAAGTGATCTCTTTCATATCAATACAATCCTTATCTACGTCAAGTGCATCAATTTTGCCTTCTTCTATACCATATTCAAGAAGGCATCTCCACTTTTTGTATTTGGCAAATAATGCAAGCTTTTCGATCTTGAGGTTTTCCCTTACAAAGCGCTGATATTTTTCAAGCACTTCCATTGTGGAAAGATTAGCATTGATCGCATTGGTGATCTCCAGTAGAACGTCGAGTTGAAGATCTTTTATCTGTAATTTATCTTTAAAGCGAGCGGTCTTCTTCGCAATTATTTCCTTTATTTCTGAATCGGCCATTAGAAAGAATATTGATAAAAAAACGAATTAAAGATATTGAAAATTAATCAATCTTTAAGTAAATACAACCCCTTATTTCAAAGAGTGGTTGGAGAAGGAATAAAAAAAGGGAAGTAAGGAAAATGAGGGCTATTTATCGTCCTGATCTTCTGTCATATAAACAGTCCTGGTAGGGAAGGCAAAATCTGAACCATGTTTCTTAACGATACTCATAATGGTAAAATTTATATCTTCTTTCAGGGTAACGAAAGTTTTCCATTCAGAGTGGTCTGCAAAGTACTGCACTAATATATCCAATGAGCTATCGCCAAATTCATGAAAACCTACTACACCATCTTGATTTGTATGTGGGTGGTCGTCGAGGTATTTTTGAATATCTTTGACGATGGCTTCGATCTGTTCTTTAGAAGTATCATAGGTTAAGCCGACCATACTACGGACCCTTCTAAATGTTCTCATGGTAAGGTTATCCAGGATAGATTCAGCTACTAATTTATTGGGCAGTGTGACATATGATTTGTAAATAGTTCTGATGCGTGTGCTTCGGAAGCCAACTTTCTCTACAGTGCCCACAATCTCTCCGATCTGTACAAAATCTCCAACAGAAAATGGTTTGTCAAAGAAAATAGTGAATGAACCCAACAGATTCTCAACGCTGCTTTGTGCCGCCAAAGCAATGGCAATTCCACCAATACCAATTCCAGCCAATAATGAGTTGACATTCAATTTAAGGATGCTACCAAGTATAAAGAAAATGCAAAAAATTACTATAATGACCTTTAAAAAATCCTTAATGAAAGGAATCAATTGGTCATCCATTTTACTTTCTGTCTCTTCGGCTTTTTTCATCATCACGATGCTAATGAAGTTGATAATGCGCAAAGCCATCCATGTTAAAACAAGGGTAAGTATCATGAACATGATGCGATGGAGTATCAATTTGATCTCCAGGCCATAAAATGAAAAGTTCAGAAGTTCGGGATAATCCAATATGGCAAAGGAAAAATAAATGGCAAGTAACAATACCAGGGTTTTAATGGGTTTGAGTAATAACTTGATAAATTGTTGGCTAAGATCTTTAGCAGAAAAGCGTCTAAAGATCTTGTAAAGCAAAAACCCCAAACCTTTAGAGATAAAGCGATTACAAACTAACACCAATGTGATGACCCCTAAAAACCAAAGGTAATTTTCAACGCTATTGCCTAAAAATGTGTTGCTCAGAAATGCGTCCATGAATTAAGGTTACTTTTTGTTATTCTCAATGATGAATGATCCTTCACTATGCAAAGGTAAGAAAAGATAATATGTGTTTTTTTAGTTTTTAAATATCCCTAACTTTAGCATCAAAACACTTATAATGCTTGAAGATATATTGAAGCCGATCAGTAGGAAAGAGATAGAAGGTAAAGAGAAGTTCTCCGCAGATCAATGGGGAAATTCAATTGAAATATATAGCGATACGATACCTGATCTTGATGGTGTGGATATGGCAATAATTGGTGTCAAAGAGGAGAGGGGATGTATTGGAAATGAGGGGTGCCTTGATGGGCCTGACAGTGTACGTAGAAGTTTATATAAATTATACAACTGGGAAAAGGAGATGAAGGTGGTTGACTTGGGGAATATTGTCGATGAGAAACACATAAATGATACTTATGCTTCAATAACCTCGGTGGTAAGCGAACTGTTACAGCACCGCGTTATTCCAATCATCATTGGTGGAAGCCACGATCTTGCTTTTCCTCAATATTGCGGATATGAGCAAATCAGAGACAACATGAATTGGATCAATGTTGATGAAAGGATCGATGTTGATGAGGATACCAGGATCAGTGCCCATTCATATCTGTCAGAACTATTTACTCGTGAGAATAGCCATCTCTTCAATTATAGCCATATTGGATATCAAAGATACCTGACTCGCTCAAAGTATATTGAATTATTGGATGAATTGCGTTTTGATCATTATCGCTTGGGTCATATACGGAAAGATCTGGAAGAGGTGGAGTTGGTAATGAGAGATGCAGATATGGTAACCATTGACTTGTCAGCAATTAGGCAGGCAGAGGCCCCCGGGATAGCTAATGGCACACCCAATGGATTTTATGCTGAGGAAATTTGCCAGATCGCTCGTTATGCAGGATTAAGTGACAGGTTGACTTCCATTGGTTTTTATGAGATGAACCCTAAATATGATGTTGGAGATCAAACCGCACAACTGGTGGCACAAATGATATGGTGCTTTCTGGAAGGATTCTATGACCGGAAACATGACTACCCCATTATTAATGAAAGTAACTTTATTAAGTATAAGGTAAATTTAAAGGGGAACGATCAGGAATTGGTATTTCTAAAAAGTAAGAAGAGTGATCGGTGGTGGATGGAGATCTCTCAGAAGGAAATTACGCCTTATTCAAATTTGATCTCTTGTTCTTACAGGGATTATCAATTGGCATGCAAGGATGAGGTTCCGGAGAGATGGATCAGAGCATATGAGAAATTAGGAGAAGAGTGAATTATATGGTAAGGGGCGTACTTTTTTACTTTCTCTTTCACCCAAATTATTAGGTTATGGGTGATTAAGTATTTGCAATAGATTAAAGCCTCAGATAATTGTATTTACTTGATCACAACCACTTTTCCATTAATCAAGTCATTTGATTGAGTTCGGAGAGAATAAAAGTAAATGCCGGTTGTACTATTTGTCACATCCCAATTATTATCATAATCAGCAGAGAAAAATACCCTTTGACCGAAGCAATTAAAAATTTGGTAACTAATCAGTGTGGTTGATTTTTCTGTTAATATCAACAATAATGACTGCTTT